>NZ_JBHZCS010000139.1:0-10783 GCF_042755705.1 Nocardia sp. NPDC059154 | reverse complement strand
CTCGATCGTGGCCGAGCGTTTGTGCGGGTCCATTCCGATGATGACCGTCACCGGTGCGTCCTTCCCGTGTCGGGGTACGAGGTCCGTGCGGGAAGGCACCGCTACTTCGAGCTGGGCACCCCCCCTTCAGCCATTCCCGGCACAGTGACCGGTGAGACGCAAGCCAATAGTGAGCCACACCAATGACGCTGGCGGGCAGCCGATTAGGGAGCTACTCACCGGGCACCTGGACCCGATCCTGGCCGGGATCAGGCCCTACCGCCAGTGTCAAGTAGCCGATGAGCGGGCGATGCGCGGCTAGTATTACCGCCTGGTTGCAGTTGGTGTTCCCTCCGGCACCTGGGTCAGATGGTCCAGGTGATCGGGTAATTGGCGTACGTCGCGGTCTCAGCTGTGAACGTCACGCCGACTGCTCCGAGATCGTCGCGCGCTCTGACCCGCATCTCCTTCAGCTCGTCCATCTGCGCCGCATGCTCTTCGGAGTCCCATATACTCACCTGGGAGAGCGAGCCTTCAGGGGAGACACCCGCGTACCAGTGAAGAAGACCCGGCAGTCGCAGAATTGCCGGGATCAGATATTCCGAGGTCTTCTTGTCCGCAGCGACGACCGCGTCGTACAGGCTCGGATCGAAGGTGACGCGCCCGACGCGGACGACGGCAGTTGCTGGCAACGACTCTGTCATCGCGTTCGATTTCCTCTCGGCAACGCTGGAAGATCTTGCTTCCCAGACGATCCCACCGTCAGGGCTTATAGATCAATATCGATCTTCGGAGCGACCGATAAACCAGGCTTATCTGTTGTGGCGCAAGCGACTCCGATTATCGGCTCGCGCGGGCTGGCCGTCGACGGAACCGACCACTGTGCCGGAACATCCGCTACTGCCGCTGACCGCGCTGACCGAACCGGCCAGCTCGGGGCATCGGAAGATCAACTGGCCGTATCGATCCCAGGCCGGGCGCAATGCAGGCCGTGGTGTTCTCACTCGGGTCTCGTTCAGGCATGTCTACAGCCAGCCGAGGTGTTTCATGTCCGTGGCGTATTTCTGGAGCCATTCTTCGGTCAGGTGGGGGATATCGCCGTCGGCGCCGACTTTTTCGGCTTGTACGGAGGCGCGGAACTTCTCGTTGGAGGGCGCCGAGGTGTCAACGCGGTCCAGGGTGTATCCGTCGTCTGGTGTCCCACTCGGGCCCGGATCGCGCAATGACAGAACCCCCGATTTCTTGGTCAGCGTGATTGGTCCCCGGCAAGCTCGTCGGCATCCAGCGAGCGATCCGATAGCCCCGTGAGCGGTTAGCGCCGTGCCGAAGCCGGTGTCGAAACAGCTACGCTACGGAGTTTCGCGAGGCTACGCTGCAGTTCGGCCGCTTCCGCCGGAGAAAGCACAGCTCCGACGGCGTCGGCGAACGCGCGGTCCAGTACCGTGTTCGCCTGCGCGAGCAGCTCTTTCCCCGCGGGGGTCAACTCGATGATCGATGAGCGCCGATCACCCGGATTGGCCCGACGGACACACAAACCCTGCGCCTCGAGCCGGTCCACTGCCTTGCTCATGCCGCCGACGGTGACCAGCAGCCGGTCCGCCAAGTCGTGGACCCGGGCTGGATCTGTCGCCGCGATCGCGCGCAGCGTGTCGTACACCCCAACCGAGGTACCCAACTGCTCTCGCAGCCGCGCATCGGCCAGATTCCACAACCCGATCTGCGACCGGACCAGGTCATCGAACAATTGCCGCATCTCGGCCATGTGACACACCCCACTCTCAGCAATGTGCATTACCAGGAATTATCTCAACATGAAGACAAGTTCTCGGTAATGCTACCGCGAGACGTTCCATCCGGACCGAGAGGATCGACCAATGAGCAAGGCGCAGCGCGAAGCCGTCCACCGGCTGGTGCGCGACACCCCACTGGATTTCACCGCCGACCTGACGGTAACCCGGTCGCTGTTCGGCGAATTGCAAACCGCCACACCGCTTTCCGACGATGTGCGGCTGAAGGAATCAACACTGGGCGATATCCCGGTCGTCGAGATCGACATCGCGGGCATCGAGACCGACGATGTCGTGCTGTATTTCCACGGCGGTGGCTACGCCGCCGGATCCGCCTTCGGCGGTGCAGGATTGGCCTCGGATATCGCGCGGCGCGCACACGCCCGCGCCATCGCGGTGGAGTACCGCCTGGCTCCCGAACAGCCCCACCCCGCCGCCACCGACGACGCCCTGGCGGCCTACGGCGCTCTGCTCGACAGCGGAGTACCACCCGAGCGTATCGCCTTCGCCGGTGAATCCGCAGGTGGCGGGCTTGTTCTGGCCACCCTGCTCGCCGCGAAGCAGGCCGGCCTCCCCCAGCCCCGCGCTGCTGTCGTCATGTCCCCATGGGTGGATCTGACCAATACCCGCACCAGCCGTGCCACCAGAGCCGCCGCCGACCCAGCCCTGACCCCGCAGGATCTAAAAGCCTGCGCCGCCTACTACGCCGGTACGGCCGACCCCTCCGATCCGCTCATCAGCCCGCTGTTCGGCGATCTCGACGAGCTGCCGCCGCTGCTCATTCAAGTGGGCGGTGACGAAATCCTGCTGGACGACTCCATCGACTTCGCCGCCCGCGCCGCCGCAGCCAACGTATCCGTTCACCTGGACGTGACCCCCGAGGTTCCGCACGTCTTCCAAGGCATGGCCGCCGTCCTCGACGAAGCAGTCTGGGCCTTGGACCGAGCCGGGACATTCCTTCGCTCGCAATGGATCACGCCCACCCCGACACCGAGCCTGAACCCGGGCAGCAGCCACTGACCAAACCATGCGCCCACGTCTCATTGTGAACGTACTATTTTGCCGCATTTCGCGCTGACCGGACCGGTCAGCGCGACGCGACGGAAGATCAACTGGCCGTGGCCATCCGAGGCCGGCGGAACGTCCGCAACTAGCCGAGCTGCTGCGGCTGGGACTGGAGCCGCCGATACAGATCCGGTGGCAATCGTGGTGGAGAATCGGCCAGATGAGCAGCCTCGCTGAGGTCATCGTTCTCGGCCGAGATGCTGAACAACTCATGCACCACTTGACCGTTCGAGATGACGAGCGTGAATGGCATCAGTGCTTCACGCCGGTAGGCGATGCGATGTTCGAGGGCACCAATCGTGCAACAGACGAGTGCTACGCCTGGGTGATTCAAGACAGCTGCTTCGGCCTCTGGATGATCTATGACGGCAAGCTCTGCGAGGTTCAGCTACCCCGGACACAGCGTCTGGAATTCCGTTCCTCGGTCACGGGCGTCCTCCTGCGGACGGACCACGAGGACTGACATCGCGCTACCTACCGCCCACGCAGGCAACGTACTGTCATCAGTGCATACCGCGCTGACCGAACCAGCCAGCGCCGGCATCGGAAGATCAGCTGGCCGTGCCGATCCGGCTGTCTTCGCGGATGTTCCTTGACCCTGCCACCGTGTGAGGGTCAACACTCGAAGGCGTCATGTTCACAATCGGAGACTTCGCCAGGCATGGACGTGTTTCCATCCGCATGCTCAGGCACTACGACGCCATCGGTCTGCTGCGCCCTGCGCACGTGGACCAGTCCAGCAGCTACCGCTTCTACGCGGCGGCGCAGCTGTCCCGGCTCAACCGGATCGTCGCGCTGAAGGGCGTCGGCTTCACACTGCAGCAGGTGCAGACGATCCTCGACGAGGACATCAGCACCGATGAGTTGCGTGGGATGCTGCGACTGCGACGCGCCGAGCTGGAAGCGGCCCTGGCGCAGGCGGCGTCGGGCCTGGCCCAGGTCGAGGCGAGGCTCCGGTCGATCGAGAATGAGGGTTCCATGCCCCAAGAAGACGTCGTAATCAGGCAACTGCCCGCGGTCCGCCTGGCTGAGCTGAACGCGACGGCCACGAGCTTCTGCCCTGACGAGACCGGCCCGCTCATCGGCCGGCTCTTCGACGAGTTGCGCCGACGGCTCAACTCCGCCGGAGTCGCTCCGATCGGCCCCCGCACCGTCTACTTCGAGACCCCTGACGAAGGCGACTACGGGATCGTCGTGCACGTCGGCCTCCCTGTCCCCGAGGGAGTCACCGAGGACGCGGACCTTCAGATCGTCTCGCTGCCCCCGGTGGAATGCGCCGCCACGATCGTGCACCGCGGCATGCCATACAGCTTTCTGAGCACCAGCGTGGATACGCGCACTCCGATACCGAGTGGGGCGCCAGCGCTCAACTGACTACGACACTGGGGGCCGGTGGTTAGGAATTCTGGTGTTCGGTCCCTGGCCATCAGGAGCAAGGAATGACAACAACCGTCACGGTTGGCTGACGGAACTGCGTCGGGTTCGAGGCGCTGATGCGGCTGGTCCGCGACGGCCGAATCTGATTGCGCCTCATACCCTACGAGCGATATCGATGCTCAGACCTAGAATATCGGTGGGGATGCACCGGGGGGATGCGCCGGCGGTGGGGGATTCACCGGCGGTGGGGGATGCAATGGCGGTGGGGTGGTGGTGGTTGCCGGAGGCGGCGTATGCCTCGCCTCCGGACCGTCGAAGGGCCGGACCAGGATGTCAGCACGACCCCGGGAGTGCGGGCTGATATCCGCGCAGGTGCCAAGGTTGCCCCCGCACAGTTCGCCAGAGAAACTGCCGGGTACTTGTGGGAGTTCGACGGTCGGCGTATTCGCCGATGCACTGAACGCGATCACTGTCGCGGCTGCAAGGGATCCGAGCATGACGGTGGTAGTCCGGAGAATCTTCGGCGGATGCACTGACCGACTGCGGTGACCGCCACCGTGTTTGTATTGTCCAGCCGTCCGGGTGACGTGGCGGGCAGTCAGCTCGTGCCGATGTATCAGCTCATGCTGGTGTGCGGGGTCCTGTGACCAGGAGTCACGGTCGCGAGATGTCGTCATGTGTTCTCTGCGGCGATTTCGGGACATAGCCCAGCACAGGCAGTGGCCGAGCGCTCTGGTGGCCGAGCGCTCTGGTGCTGTCAACCGTTGCCGGTGGGGTATGACCGGCGTAATCATGAGCAGCTCCCGATGCGTGAACCGACGCAACTCGCGCGGTATCGACCTGTTGATTGTCTCCCGGCACGATGCCCCGGAAACAGGGCAATTCGGCTCCTCCGTACAGAGCAGAGAAGGCGTTGATCGGGCCTGCGCGCCTACGATATTTCGTGGTCGCCTCCCCTCCGGCGGGTCATCTGCGGAATGCATATCCACCCGCCCGGTTCTTTTTCCCGGAGGCTGGGCGGGGCCACAGACAGATCTGCCCGGATCGATGAACGCCCATGCTTGCCGGCACCGTTCGGGATGCGTACCGGCGACCGGTGTTTCACAATCTTTGCTTACCGGCGTCTTCTCCGGCACCGGTGGCAGCCCGGATCGTGTGGTGCAGGCCAGGGTTCGGCCGCCACGCGGAACTGCTGCACCCCTTGTGACCGGCGGCGACACGCATACCCTCCGACCGGTGACCGGGCACCCGCGCGCGGGGCCCCGGCGCACTCGGGCAGGCACGCATCCGAGGGGCTGAGGTGGCCTGGACGCACCGACGCCCAGGCCACACCCCCGACCGCTGATCGTGTGCGATGAGCCACATACTTGATGGATCGAGAAGTGTTGGGGCACAGACTATTTCCGGGTGTGCGATATCGGACGCAGTGTGGCGGGGAACCCTTCCGCGCGGTGGGAGCAGCTCATGTCGATGACCCTGTTGGTGACAATCGCGATCTTCGCACCCGTGGTTGCGGTGGCCGCCGCCTACGCGACGGTCGCGGTGACCTGCTGGTGGGAAACCCGCCGCCGGACAACACGTCTGAGCGCGCCCACGTCGGTGAACGACATCCGGATCGAGGACGTGCCGGCGCGGCCGCGGATCCACTGGCCCTGACGCTCGGATCCGCTGGCCCCTGACCCTTCACCGATCGACGTCAGTGTCCTGGTCGCCGCCCACCCGGGCGGGAGGGAGGCGGCTTCGGCGTCGATGTCCGTCGGGATCGACGCCGGGTGCCCTGGTCGACACGCCTGGCCGTGACATCGCCTGGCCGGTGGCGCCGTTTAGGCTTGCGAAGCGGTGTTCCTCCCGTGTGGGTTTGTTCCTGTGTTGTCGAGTTGCCTATCGTCGTGAACCGGAAGGCTCCAGGCATGCGAGGTTCGTTCACCGGCGCCCTGGCCGCTACGGTCGCGGCAAATCTGGGCGTGGTGGGCCTGTGGGCCGGTGGCGCCGGACTCGGCCGCGCCCAGCCGCCCGGTGCGGATATCTCCGGTGGGGGAGTTCATGTGACGGCGTCGGTCGACAGCATCGAGGCGAACCCGCCCGGTGACCGGACACCGACCTTCCTCATGACGTTCTCGCACGCCGCGCAGATGTCCGGCGATTACTCGGTCACCGTCGACGGCGGCCCGATCACCTCTGGACAGGCGGTCGCGGGATTCATCCTCGGTTGCGGGATCAGTGTGGACGGCGGCTTCGGTGTCGAGATCGGCACCGATCAACGGCTGGGCGCGAGAATTCCCGGTCGGGTCATCAGGCCCGGTGTCATCGGGAATCTGGGCGTGGGCGAAGGCGTGTTCGCGAACGTGGGACCCGGCCAGGTCACTGTTGCGAGAACGGAGACGGCCCGCCTGGATGCCGCCACGACGTTCCCGCATCGCATCGCGTTCAACAATGCCGCGCTCAATATCGCCCAATGCGCCTCGCCGGTATCGGCCGTCCCTTTCATCACCACCACGGTGAGCACCGCTGAGAGGCTGGTGCAGACCACCGCCTACGGCGACCAGTTCACCTTCTGAAACGGCGGTTCGGTTGGAGTTGGAATCCTTTGGGTCACAAAGTGTCTTGCTGAACAGGCAATGCTCGCACGAAGGAGAGGTAGGACATGATGCCCGATATCCTCGAGCCGGCCGAGACCTGGAAGTTCGATGCTGGTCAAGCGCGGTTGTATCCCGCCGACGGCGCTGATCTCGTCGATCCGTTCATCATCGCCGCCGGTTCGATCCATAACCGGCCGAGCGATCTCGATGTTCTCCTCGAGGATGTCGCTAACGAGGGGTACTCGTTGCTTGCGGGCCTGCACGCCGCTGGTTACGACGTCATTCTGGTCGGATACAACAACGGTGCGGCCCATCTCGAGACCAACTCCTCGGTGATCACCGAAACGATCACCCTCGCCAACGATGTACGCAGTTCCGAATATCCGCTCACTGTCGGTGGTCTCGGGCGCGGCGCGCTGCTTGCCCGCTACGCGCTCGCGAAGTCGGAAACCGAAGGCGTCGATACTCGGACCGGGTTCTACGTGTCCTGGAACGGGACACCGCACCGGACCGAGGAAGGCGCGTTGATGGAGCGGGTGGGCTGGTGGCCCCGGATTCCGGTGAAAATCAAAGTGCGCTCCCAGGCCGAGGTCGATTGGTTCCCCAACGGTGAGTTCGATCGTGAACGCATCGACGACAGCGACGAGGTGA
Organism: Nocardia sp. NPDC059154; assembly: GCF_042755705.1. Lineage (NCBI taxonomy): Bacteria > Bacillati > Actinomycetota > Actinomycetes > Mycobacteriales > Nocardiaceae > Nocardia > Nocardia sp. NPDC059154. The sequence goes on along the minus strand of NZ_JBHZCS010000139.1, from coordinate 3,345 downwards.
TGACACAGAGCCTGGGCAGGTGGCTCATCAACACGATCAGCTGATCCCGGGCCATCCCCAGCAACAGCAACGACCGCAGCTCTTTACGGTCCGGTACTGCTCAGACCGAGTGGATCGAAGAGGGTGTGCACGAATCGAGGGTGGCGTATCTCGACGTGGCAGACCTCGTCACCGCGGGCGCACCCGGCTACAGGACCGCTCGAAGTCCGACGCCGTTGTGCCGGCGGATTGTTCGCATCGATCGTTTTCGAACACTCAGCGACATGGGTGGACGGGATGGGGGCCGGTAACGACCTCATCATCAGTCAGCCACGATCGGGCACCGACCGGTTGAGAAGGCCGACCTGTTGGTATGCGCTGAGGTGTCGGCGCAGCACAACCCCCTGACCCCGCTGAGCCGATACGAGGGTCTCGCCCCACGTGCACTACCGCGCCGCTGGGGCGAGACCCTCGTCCATCCGATTGGCCAGCGCGGGACACGTTTGTGCAGGGTGAGCAGGACGTGATCGAACGCCGACACGCTCTTGTTCCGCACGATCGGCGAGCGTCTGGGCTCGACTCCGTTCACAGTGTGCGGGATCGGGCGCGGAGCCCTGCAACTGCGCTACACCCTGGCCAGGTGCGAGTGCGACCGCATCGACCACCAGACCGGGCAGTTCGTGTCCTACTCCAGCACTACCCCGACCGCCGCAGAGGCCGACGCGCTCAACCGGGTCGGTTCCTGGCCGGTCATCCCCCGCAGACTCGTGGTCGCGGGCCCGATCGCGCCGTGTGCGAGAAACGCCGGCAGGTCGATGCCCAGATGCTCGGTGACCTCACACAGCGCGTTGTCCAGTGCCGCCCGCGCGGACCCCGGCCGGGGGTGCAGCCGCACAATGGTGTCGGCCCAGCGGATTTCGACGTGGCAGACCTGGTCACTGCGGGCGGACCCGGCGACCGGGCGCGGTGCACCGATGACGACGTGGGCCTCACTACGTAGCGGCTGACCCGGCCGCTGATGAACACCTGCACTCGAGCACTCCCCTTCGACCGATCATGCACGGGACCGTTCGATAGTTCGACGCCGCACGCGCTGCGGATTGCTCGACCCGGATCATCGACCGAGCAGGTCCATGCATTCACCACCACCAGAACCCGGCGCCCTCGCCGCGAGGCGCGCATCCTGCACATCATGGTGATCGTCCAACTACGCAACCGCACTGCAGGCCGCGTCTACTACGACGCCCGCAGAGCCGGTGGGAAGACCTCGATGGAAACGTTGCGCGCGCTCAAAAGCCGCCTGTCGAACACTGTCTACACCCGGATGCTCGCCGATCAGCAACGACGCGAACTGGCAGGCCCGGGAGGGCAATCGGGGACGACTCCTGACTCCAGCCCGACCGGCTCCACCCGCACACCGGTCCTTCGGACAAGCCACATCCCGGACCCACGGCTCGGCAACGAGGCACGTTGGTGGAGCACGGTGCGGGCTTATCATCAGACGTGTCGGGGAATGTCAATGGACTCGACAATCGGTGGGCCGGGTCCCTGTGACGAGTTCGCCGGAAGAAGGTAATGACGATGGCTAACAAGACGCGCCGAACTGCCACATGCCAGCCGCTCGCGAGGGCTGCCCTCGTTGGAGCCGCGGTGGTGGTTCCAATGACGGCGGCGGTTCCTGCCGTGGCTGCGCCGACGCCTGTGCCCGGTGTGGTGCAGGACGCTTACCCGTGGGACGTCGGCGGTTGGGGCACTGGGGACTGGGGTGTCGGTGGCTTGGTCGATGGTTGGGGTAGTGGTGATTGGGGTAGTGGTGATTGGGGTAGTGGTGATTGGGGTAGTGGAGACTTGTTCGGTAGTAGCTGACCGAACCTATTTGCGCGGGATAGAGATTGGTCGGCTGGCGGCGAACCGGTTCGACCGCAGTACTTTTCGGCGGCCTTCGCCAATGGGTAGGTCTAGATCATCGGTGTCGCCGTGCCGGTGCAGACGAAGTCGAGGGCCTGGGTGTGGCCACCGGGATCACCCCGGCGGCTCGCATTGTCGCTCTCGTTTTGTCATGGTCATTCACACTTCCCGGCAGTGCTGATACCGCGCTGGCATCCGCTGCCAGCGCGGACTCGACACGCCGCCGACGCCAGCCATTCACGGACAGAACCGCAACAGCGAAACCATCAGCAAATGCACGTAGTGGCCGCGTAGCGCGCGGCTCGAGCGCTGGTCTCAGTAGGCGATCACGGCGGGGAACCGCACAGCGCCGCCGGCCACGCGTCCAAGGTCGCACTCACCCAAACCACCGTCCGCAAGCTGGTCGACAACAACGGCAACCGGTGATAGCGCAACCCGGGACCCGCAGTCAGGCCGCCTCGGCAAGCTCGGCCAGCTTGCGCATCGCCTTGGGCAGCTCGGCCGCCGCGCGGCGACCGATGACACGAGCGAACAGAGGTGACAGCGGCCCCGCAATCGAGATTTCATGGGTAAACCGCGTGCCCTCGGCGGCGGCCTCGATACGGTGCTCGAAAGTCATTGTCGCCAAGGGAAGCCGGCTCACATCGGTGAACGACACATTCGGGGTGACCTCAGTCATCGCGAACCTTGTCTTGGGCCCACCGGCCGGCTTGAGCGAGCCCGTGGTGCCCTCGGCGAACGGGCCGTCGACCGTCACCCACTCCACTTCGTGATCCCACTTCGACCACTCGGTCGGGTCGGCGTAGTGCCTCCACAGCTGCGCCGGGGTCGCGGTGGTGGACTCGGTGTGCGCGAACTTCCACATGACTTGCAGTCTCCTTCGATCAAACCGATTTAGTATGCGCACATACTATCTTGGAGCTTTCAGATCCCGCAAGTCCAAACACCGTCGCACCAAACCCCGACCGATCTGCCCGCCGTCAGCTCGGCGGCAAGGACAGTTACGACGTCTCTACCAGCAGCTATACACGCGCCGCTCTACTTCTTCGCAGAGGCTAATCCGCTTCGGAACTCGACCCGCTTGACCTCCACCCCAGGCGTGCAGCGCAAGCCACTCACACAGACCCTACGCGCCCCGATCGGGCAGCGAAACACCCTGCTGCACAACATCTTCAGCCGACTCACCAACAGCCGCATGGCAGCCCGGACAAAGCCATGTCAAGTTCCGAAGCCGAATAACCTCTAGCGTCGTTGGGGCCGCGACCAGCGCCGCCGGTATCACTTTTCCGGCCTTGCCGGTGATCGGCCCCGCGCAGCCGGCCTTCGAGATCGTGACAGTGGAGCCAACCTGAGACACGACAGCTAGAGGATGTCGCGTGGGTCGGTGGGACCGGCGGCGGCTGCGGCGTGGACTCTGCCTTCTTCCTCGAAGGTGTGGAAGCCCTCGTAGGTGAGGAA
>NZ_JBHZCS010000138.1:0-10812 GCF_042755705.1 Nocardia sp. NPDC059154 | reverse complement strand
ACGACCTCATCCACACCCCCGTCACCGCGTCCACGACGTAATCACTGGAGAGCCGTGATGCCTGGAAAGCGGGCATGTCCGGTTCGGTGGGAGGTCGAGGCTTTGCCCGGGGTTCAGGCTAACTGAGGGTTCTTCGGCGGGAACCCAAGGACGCTCAAGGGATTTGGGGCGAGTTCATCCTTGGGTTCGTGCTCAACTCGGTGGGTCGTATTGCTCGGCTGGAGTTTCGAGGATCACTCGCGCGGCTGCGCAGTATCGGATCGCTGTGGTCTCGTCGAGTCCGAACACGACGGTCAGGTGGAGCGGGTCGGGGCCGTGGGTGAGTGCTTCGTCGAGTTGACGGTCGACGCGCAAGGTTTCGAGTGTGGCGGCTCGTCGACGGAACGGCGCGGTGAGTGCGTTGACGCTGATGGCGCGGGTGGTCGAGGCGGTCTGTTTGTTGATGATCAGGTGCGGGTTGGCGGTGTTGGGCCAGCGTTTTCGCCGGTATTCGAGCCAGTCGAGCAGGAGCCGGTGGGTGAGCTCGTCGAGGGGGCGGGTCACGGTGCCGATGGTCAGCCGCCGGTTGCCGAGGTCGACGTCGTCCAGGCGCAGGGTGCGGATGGCTTCGGGCCGGGCAGCGTGGACTGCAGCCAGGGCGAGCGCGATTCGGGCTGCCGGTGTGGTCGCGGCCTGTGTTGCGTCGTCGATTTGGTTGCCGCGCAAGGGAATAATGATCGGCTCGTCGCGATAGCCGGGGCGGACTCGCGCTGCGGGGTCGGCGAAGATGGTGCCCTTCTTTTTGCAGTGCCGCGTTAATGAGCGCAGCGCGCCGAGGGTTCGCCGCCGCTGGTGACCGTGCAAGGCGCCGGCGACCGCTCTGACGTCGCCGCTGGTGACCTCGCGCAGGTGGTCGTATGGCCGGACCATTCGACCAGAACGGGATGGGCGGCGCGCACGTAGATGCGGACGGTGTTGATGTTGCGGGGCTGGCTGCGAGACCCGCCGCGCCGCAACACCAGCGCCCAGTCACGGACGTCGGCGGCGATGCCCGGAGCCAGGTCTGCGAGTTTGTCCTCCAGCCAGGTGTCGAAGGACGGGACGCGGTCATCGACCAGCAATCCCAGCTCGGTCAGCACTTCGGCGACCCGGTTGATGCTGACGCCATAGCGGTGCAGCACGCCGATCAGGTCCGAGTAGCGGAACTGTTCGCCGTCGTCGTGTCCGGACAGCAGGATGACCAGCGCCCGGTCCAGTTCGGCGGCCAGTTTGGTGTTCCAGCCATGGCCCTCGCCGAGTGCTCGGGCGATCCGGCGCGCGCGAACCAGCGCGGGGCTGGTGAGCTCGGCATGCTGGGTCCAGTCGAAAGCCCGGCCGGCCCCTGGCAGATGGAGCTGCAGTTGTCCGCTGGTGACCGTCTCCGGCTCTGATGACGGCAGCGCGGCGATAGTCGCCCGGAGGCGGGCGCGCAACCGCACCCCGGAACGCGGGCCGCGCATCTTGGTCATCCCCGCGAACCACAACTGGTGGCAGGTGACCCGAGCGAGATCGTCCTCGGTGACGATCAGTGGATCCGCGGCCAGCGCGGCGGCCTGCAGCCAGCACAGCCGACAATAGCCGTTTTTCAGCGGCACGACCCGAGCACAAACGGCGCAGACGGCGCTGGGGTGGCGCCGCCGGAAGTCGTAGCAGGCGCGACAGTAGCCGCCATACAACATCCCCCAGGCCAGGCATTCGGGGCAGCTGTCCGCCTGGTTGTCCGGCGCCCGCCGGGCAGCCCGTGTCTGCTCGAGCCACTCCGGTCTCCGCCTGGTCACTCGGGTGGAAGTGACCGGCCGTCACGACGTTTGGGCGTCACCACCATCCCGCCGGTTCCGGTCGAGACCGTCGGCTCGACGTCGGCGACCAGCCGATCGATCTTGTCGGGCTCGGCGATGAGGATCTCCTCGACTCCGCAGCCCAGCACCGCGCAGATGATGTCCAGGTCCTCGAGCTTGATGCTGGCCGGGCTGCCCGACCACAGCCCGGACATCTTCCCGGCACTGATCACCAGGCCGTGATCAGCGAGCTGGCGCTGCAACTCGCTGGCCTTCCAGATGCCGCGGTTGGCGGCGGCCAACCTCAAGTTCCACCTCATATCCCCAGTCCCTTCAAACGCTGGGCGGCGCGGTCCTGCCCGGCAAGCCACGCGTCCTCGACATGCGTGCGATGAACATGGATGTAATTCATCGTCGTAGCAACCCAGGAGTGACCGAGCGTTTCCTGGATTGCGATCAAATCCATTCCACCCGAATACAATTCGCTTGCACAGAAATGACGAAGAACATGCGGAGTCAGACTCTCCAGCCATTCCGGCAGATGCCGCACCGCGGCCTCGGCCAGACCGGCGCGCAACGTCTCGCTGCTCACCCGGGCCGCGGTTCCATCGGCGTTACGGCGCTCCGAGCAGAACAGTGGCGCGCCCAACCGGGCGGGATCGTCGCCGAGCTGACACCACACGTCCTCGACGAACCAGCGCAGGGTCCGGCCCGCGCCGTTGATCAGCGGCACCATGCGCTCACGCGGCCCGGAACCCCGAGCGCCTTTGCCATGGCGGACATGAAGTTTGCCGAACCGGCCCAGATCCCACTTGATATCGGCCAGATCCAGCTGACGCGCCTCGTTGACCCGCAACCCCACCTCGCACATCAACCTTGCTGCGGCGTAGTTGCGGGCAACAGGCCCGAATTTGCGGCAGGTCGCCAGCTCCCCGCGCCACCCGGCGAACAACCGTGCGACCTGCTCGGCGGCCGGCGGGATGCGCAACTTGGCATTGAGCCGCCCCCTGGGCCGGTTGATCTCGTCGATCGGGCACTCGACGATCCGGCCCGTCAGATTGTGGATCTCGATCTTGTGTCGCAGCGCCAGAAACTCGAAATAGGTCCTGATCGCTTGGGCCCGAGCAAGTCTCGTGGGGATCGGCACCGGGCGCAGCACCGTCCCGAAATACGCGTCCGCGTCCGCGGGCAGCATGTCCCACAACGGTTTCCCGAACCAGGTCCGCACCTGCTCCAAGTGGCTGACATCCGAGCGAATCGTGTTGTCCGACAAGCCAGCCGCACAACGGGCGAGGACAAAACCCGCGAACACGTCGGTCTCGAACCCCTCGATCTCCTCCGGGCCCGCAGGCCCACGCATCTCGCGCAGATCCCGCACGACCGACAACCCCACCGCGCCTCCTGACCTTCGGCTACACCGCTGAAGCATCATCCAACGCGAGAGCGGCTCGGAATATCTGAAGTTGAGTCAGAACGGCCAAAAACCACCAGAACACGGAAAACCCTCAGGTCCAGTGAGGAGCCGGAGACGAAGACTCCAACGAACTCCGGGGTTATTTTTTAAAAAGGACCCGCTATCGCGGGCACCTCGCTGCGCGGCCCACCCTACCCACCCCGCCAAGGACCCATGCGGCCTGGACCACTACCAAGTCCGCAAATGGTATCCCTGGTACCGCCACATTACCCTGGCCATGCTCGCCCACGCCTTTCTCGCCGTCACCGCGGCCACCGACCCACAAGCCCACGCGGGCTGGGCCGAATCACAGTCGCCGACATCCGCCGTCTCCTGGCGATAGCGCTGCACCCAGCCCGCACCCTCACCCACGCAATAGCTGCCTGCCACTGGCGCCGCCACCACCAACATCACGCCAGACAACTCCGCTACCGACCAAACCGATCATGAAACACCGAAATACAACTGTCGTGCTAGTGCTGCGTTCCTCAATGATCGTGTAACTCGTTGCTGGCCTTGGTGGTTCGGGCGTGGTCGAGGTGGGTTCTGCCGAAGGGGTTTATGGCATGACACGCGCGTAATATGTTGGAAGAGCGCAAGATTCGAAAACTGGCCGCGGCTCGGCATGCGCCTGGGGATTGGATCCGGCGGGCGCGGATGATCACGGCGAGGTGGGATGGTAAGTCGACCGCGCAGATCGCGGGCGAGCTGGGCTGTCATCCGCAGACGGTGCGAGAACGACTGCACCGGTTCAATACTCACGGACTGGAAGGGCTGGGAGACCGGGCCGGGTCAGGGCGCAAGCCGCGGCTGACCGAGGCCGAGCGCAGCCGCATCGTGGCCTTGGTCGCCACAACGCCGCCAGGGCGTCTGATGCGGCAATCGCACGGTGGGCTGCACGCTGAGAAAGATGCGGCAGCCTCGTGCTGGACGTTGGATTCCCTGACCGATGTCCTTCGCGCCGAAGGCATCGCCGTAGGGCGTAGTCAGGTTCGCAGAATCCTTGTCGCAGAGGGCGTTCGATGGCGTCGGCCATGCTCGTGGACGACGAGCAAGGATCCCTACTTCGTCCCAAAAGAACCCACATCGTCGGTCTCTACACGCAGCCACCCGAAGGTGCCACGGTAGTCTGCGCCGACGAGCTGGGCCCGGTGTCTGCTCGTACATTCGGCCCCGCCCCGGGGTGGTCGGTCGACGGTCACCGGATCAAGGCACCCCTGGAATATTCGCGCGGTCCGGACCGGGTCTGGGTGTACGGCTCGATCCGCGTCCGCGACGGCCACGCCGTCACGCTCACCGCTTCCTCCCGCAACAGCATCAACTATCAGCCTTTCCTGGAACTGGTCGAACAAGCCAACCCTGTCGGCGATATCTACGTGATCACCGACAACCTCTCCAGCCACAACAGCAAATCCACCCGCGAATGGCTCGAAGACTATCCACGGATCAAACACGCGTTCATCCCTGTCGGGGCGTGCTGGCTCAACCTACAAGAGCCGTGGTGGCGGATCTTCCGGCGAGAAGCCCTCGCCGGCCAGACTTTCGCCGACGAGCAACGGCGACCAACCCGGCGTAATCGTGGAAGGAATCTGGGGCATTGCCGCCGCTGTTTTCGATCGACAGGGCAGCCAGCTTGGGCTCTAAGTCTCACCGGCGTCGAGACGAGGTTCGGGGCCGACCGACGTATACAGCTTGGCGAACGGATACTAGCCCGACGCCCATAGGCTCAGCCAATCTCCGCGCGCTGAGCTCACCGACAACCGGGAAGCCCCCAACACGACATGCAGACAACGAGTACAAATCGATCAAAGATCTGCTGTCGGAGCTGGTTTCTGCAGACACGCGGGCCTGAGGCGTGGACTGAATGCGCCCAATTCCCTCTCGTGCCTGTTGCTGCTAGACACTTGATCCTTGCTGAGCCACCTCAAGTCAGCTTTGCGACGATAGCCGGTGAACAATGCGACGGAACACGAATTCGGAATCTTTTAGAGCTGACAATTGCCGATGCCGGCCTCCCGCTCACCGACAGGAATAACTTATGCCGGGGCTTACCTTCACGCGGCCAGACATCTGCCTTTCGAGCATTCCGATCGGGTGATTTCCTTCTAGCTAGTTGCGGAAGAGTTCAGCGGCGGACCAACTCACCCGGGGTTCGATAATCGAGTCGATCAAGCTTCCCTCTGGCATCGGCGACGGTCGCCACGAGCGCCAGTTTTCGGCCGCATGCGAAATGATGCACCGGAGACGCACGGAGCCCCTCCATTGTTCTGCAGGGCTTTTGTTGAGGTCTCGGCAGCATTGATTGATCGTGAGTGACGAACCCGGTCAGTGACGACTTGTTTCAGTGAGTGGCGCGAGCGCCGTAAGTGGATGGCGAGCCTAAGGGCGATCAGTAGGGTGACGACGCCAGGCAATACGCCAGCAAGCAGCATGCCGGCTCGGGGACCGAGATGCTGGTTGACGTTGCCGACCAACGGTCCTCCGATGGCGATGCCGCCAGACCATGCGAGAAGGTAGATCCCCACGATTCGTCCCCGGATGCTGCCGTGAGCGGCGAGCTGGACGGTGGAGTTAGTGGAGGTCTGCAGCAGCAGCGTGTTCGCACCTATGCACAGCAATACTGCGCAGAAGACCAGCTGCGTTGGTGCGACCGACGAGAGCATGTAGAGGGCGGAGAGCGTCGCCGCGAACATCACCAAGGTGCGCAGACGCGTTCGATGCAGGCGGGCGGAGATGAGCGCGCCGATCAGCGAACCGATCGCCACGGTGGAAGTGAGAAGCCCGTATCCACCGGAGCCGGAGTCGAAGACGGACTTAGCAAAGACGGCCAGAGTGACCGAGTTGTTGCCTGTGAACATTCCGTATAGGGCAATCAGGATCGTCGGCAGGAGGACATCGGGCCGACTCGCTGCATAGCGCAACCCAGCACCCATCTGCCCTCGCGCCGACGGCACTGGCGCTTGCGTATGCAGCTCCTCAGCTCGTATTCGCGTCATCGCCAATATGGGCACGGCATAGCAAACGGCGGCGACCAAGAACGCGCCGCCCGGTCCAACTGAACTGGTCAAAAGACCTCCGACGGCAGGGCCTGCCAACGCAGAGAGCTGTGTCCCGGACGAGTTGATGCTGATCGCGTTACGCAACGAGGCCGGATCCACCATCTCGGCGAGAGAGGCCGACTGAGCGGGCCAACAGAGGGCGTTAACGGAGCCGATCCCGGCGGCGATCAGCTGTACATGCCATGCCTGTACCACATGAGAGAGGGTCAGGCTTGCGAGCAGCGCACTCAACGAGGACCAGGCGACATAGCCGAAGACCAGAACACGACGCTTCGGGTACCGGTCGGCGAGAACGCCTCCGGCTAGCCCAAGCACCAGCGATGGCAAAAACAAGAAGGCGGCCGTCAGACCGACATCCGCAGCACTACCGGTGAGGCTGAGCACCAGCCAACTCTGTGCGGTTAATCCCATCCAGTATCCGACTCCCGAGAGGAGCGTGCTGCTCGCCATCAAGCGGAAGTTTCGAAATCTTAGAGAGCCGAATGAGCTACTGCTTCGAGTGCTTTTAGAGTAAGGCCCCGACGCGGATCTGGCGCCGCTCGTTTCCATCTCGTCGTCACTCAGCCATGGCAAGAGATGTTCCCTTTCCTGGTCCCGCGAACTTGCTTTCCTTGACAAGCTGATGCTTCAGCGCGCCGAACTCTTTGGGCCGATTCGCGACAAAAGCCCCTACGAGGTACTCACCGTCGAAGTATCCGGCCGAGAAGTCGGTGCAACTCTGGCCATTGATCTTTACCTTGTCCCACCGCGACGCATTTGCTGCCCACTGGAACTTGACGCCGTACTGGTGAGAACGAAAGAAGGAAATGGGATTAAAGGCAGCTGGCCGCCCGAGCGCTGCCCGAGCCGCGGCCGCACCGTGGTCGCCGGCGGTGTCCCAATGCTCGACGCCGCAGTAGTCCCCTACCCGACAATCCCACCACTGCGCGCAGGCACCGGCAGCGAGCACGCCGGGCAGCGAGGTACGACATTCCGCATCGGTCATGATGGCGAGGTCGATCGCAATCCCGCTAGAGTGCAGCCAGTCGACGGCGGGCCGGGTGCCGACACAAACGATCACACTGTCAGACCACAGGACGGTGCCGTCTGCCAGCTCGACGCGATACTCGTCCGCAGTCGCGGTCACGCGGTCTGCCGACACACCACAGCGTAGATCGACCCCATGAGAGGCGTGAAGATCGCCCACCAAACGCCCCACCTCCTCGCCGAGCACCGGTTCGAGCGGCACCGATTTAGCTTCGACCAGAGTCACGCAACAGCCCGCGGCGATCGCGGCGGCAGCGATTTCAACTCCTAGCAGCCCAGCGCCTATCACCACCACACGCCCGCTACGCTCCAGCGCGCGGCGGACCGAACCCACATCGGCGGCGGTCCACATAGTGAGCACGCCTGGCGCAGCCAGCGAGCGCGGCAAGACCGGTGTACCGCCCACAGCAAGGACTAGTCGGTCATAAGTGAGCTCGGCGCCGTCGGCCAACTCCACGCAGCGTGTCACGGGGTCGAGTGCGACCGCTTTCCGACCAAGCAGCAGCTCGACGCCTCGTTCTCCGCAAAAGTCGAGTCCGGCCATTGGCGCGAACGAGGCCGTCTTATCTTCTGGGTGATCCTTTGACAGCAAAATGCCGTCGTAGGGCCAGATAGATTCTGAGCTCACCAGGGTCACCGAGCCGGTGAACCCAATCTCGCGGAGTTCAAGAACGCATCGCTGCGCGGCTGGCCCACCACCGACAACCACTATCTGCCGGACCACGGCTGGAGTTTCCCACGAATCAAGGTCTGCAAATTCTATCTGCGACATCATCGGGTGCCTTGCAACTTGTCGATCTTCCAACTTTGATCTACCTCGTTGAGGCTTCTCCATGACGTCTCCTTCCAATAGGTCGACCTCCTAGATCGATTCCCGCGGGTTATCAAATTCCCTTACATTGAGTGCCACAGCTCAATGAAAAAGGAGAGCTCTGCCGAAAAGCACACGCATCTATTAGGGATGGAATCCACTGACAACCTCTGAACTGACCACCTTCGGTCTGCTGGAGCGGCAGGAGTGTCTGCGCCAGCGTCTCACTCACAAAACCGCCTGGGAATGTTCGGTAGGTGTCTGCGTCACGATTTCTTCGACAGCGGGAATGTGCCGCGCACGGTTGCCGATTCCGTAGGCGGCCACTATGGCCGCGACGGCGCATAGACCGGTGAGGCAAAAGCCGGGAGCAAGTTGAAAGCCCCTCGTGACGAGCCAGGTGGCCAGGATCGGTGTGCTCCCGGTGAACACAGCGCAGATGTTATAGGCAAGCCCACTCGCTGAGGACCGGACAGCTGCCGGGAACAGCTCGACGACAGCCAAGCTTGTCGTCGCAGCGACGCCACCGAACAAGAATGCGCATGCAGCGACCATCAACGAGGCCCCTAGCACGGAAGCGTGCTCAAGGAGCACAAAGGTCGGGATGACCCAGACACCCAGAGCAAGAGCGGAAGCGACCGCGACGGGCTTTCGCCCCACACGGTCGATCGCGTACCCGGCCAGGAGACAAGCCACCACGACTACGACCGCCCACACCAGTTGCACGACCAGCGATTCGGCTTTGGTGAACCTGACCGTGACGGTCAAGTACGAAAGGAGAAACGTACTGAAAAAGGTGGCCGCGACCCCATAGGCTATTCCCCAACCAATGAAGATCATGATGGGTTTTGTCGCTACTTTGAGGGCCTCCTTTACTGGTGCAGTTGAAATCTTCCCCGAATTTCGCAGCGCCTCGAATTCCGGTGACTCGCCCGCTTGCCGCCGCAGGTATAGGCCTACCAAAGCCAGGGGTGCCGCAGCCAGGAAGGGTACCCGCCATCCCCACGCGGTCAGTTGCTCGGGTGTCGTCGTTGAGGTCATGACCTCGGCAACCAGGACGCCGACCACCGATGGGATGTAGGACACTGACGGGATGATCGAGGCGTATCGACCTCGCTGGTCCCGCGGCGCGTGTTCTACAACGAAGACGGTAGATCCTGTGTACTCGCCGCCGGTGGAGAAACCCTGCACGAGTCGGCACAGTAGAAGTAATACCGGTGCTGCGATGCCGACCTGCGCGTAGCTGGGCAGTAGACCCAGTATGACTGTGCCGGCACTCATCAACATCACCGACAGCATCAGCGCAAAGCGCCGACCGAACCTATCACCGAGATGACCGAATACGAGCCCTCCCAACGGGCGCGCGGCATACGCGACCCCGAAGATCGCGAAAGTGGACAACAGGGCCGTGGCAGAACTACTTTTCGGGAAGAACACGGTAGCAATCGTGGTCGCGAACAAGCCGTACAGCACAGCGTCGTACCACTCGACGAAGTTGCCGATCGCGCCAGCCAGCAACGCTTTCTTTCGCGCGGCGCCATTGCCGTCGTTCATCAGATGCTCCTTGCATAAACTTTTAGCCAGACTTCAAGGGGGTATTTCTACCGTTCAGATACGGTGCGCATATCCTATAAATTCACCGCCTATTTGTGTACGGTGTCGCCGCTATCCTTCTGTCAGTGCACCAATCAGTTCTATGGACTAGCCTCCCGGGTCTCGACAGCTCCGAGCAACATCAGCCGATTTCAAGAAAACGGGAAGTCATGCCTATCCACATTGCGATGCCGACATGACAGTCATGAGCAGGTAACGGTCTTGGACTACTTCCGATGGATACCGTGGGTCGGGCCGCTGTCTGTGGTTTTGGACACAGATGATAATGCACGAACCGGGCAGGTGTGGTCCATCGCTTCTCGGCTCCAAATACTGTGCAGTATTGCTTCACAATCGAGTTGCGACCGACAGGCTTGTGGCGGGCAGCGTCGCCGGCACCTAGTGTTGTGCGCCTGAAATCCGTTGGCTGATTGTAGGATTCGGCGGTGGTGAGGACTGGGAGGCCGAGGTCGGGTCCGGATTTGGTGGTGACCGAGGCTCAGCGTCGGGAGTTGGTGCGGGGTGCGCGGGCGGCGACGTCCGTCGACGCAGGCGTATGCGTTGCGGTGCCGGATCGTGCTGGCCTGCGCCGAGCCGGGTGCGTTCAACACCCACGTGGCGGCCGAGGTGGGCGTGTCGGCGATGACGGTGCGTAAGTGGCGGGGCCGTTTCATCGAGTACGGGTTGGCGGGCCTGGCCGATGAGCCGAGGCCGGGTCGGCCGCCGTCGATCCTGCTGGATCAGGTGCAGCAGGTGGTGGAGATGACCCTGGAACAGGTCCCCTCTGATGCCACGCATTGGTCGCGGTCGTCGATGGCCGAGCGGACAGGGCTGTCGAAATCGACGGTGGGGCGGATCTGGCGGCGGTTCGAGCTGAAACCACATCTCACTGACGGGTTCAAGATCTCCACCGACCCGTTGTTCATCGAGAAGGTCGTGGATGTTGTTGGCCTGTACCACAATCCGCCCGAACGGGCGCTGGTGTTGTGTGTGGACGAGAAGTCGCGTGCGCCACGAGGCGCTGATGTTGGCCGTGCGGGAGGTGGTGCCCGCCGCCGGTCATCGCAGTGATCG
>NZ_JBHZCS010000137.1:0-10999 GCF_042755705.1 Nocardia sp. NPDC059154 | reverse complement strand
GTCCCTCCCGGCTGAGCCGGGGATACGACACGCCGCTTCGCGGCGCACAAGGATTGCTCGACGATCCAGCGGCCGGCGGTGACCTTGTCGCGGGTTCCGCGGCGGGCGATGTATCCGGTGATATGTCGTTGCCGCAGTTCGGAATACACGCTGGGGTAGTCATATCCTTTGTCCGCGATCAGGTTGGTGATCCGGCGACGGGGTTGGCCCGCGCGCCCGCGCAGGGGTCGGACCCGGTCGAGCAGCGTGGGCAACAGCAGGTGGTCGTTGACGTTGGCCGCTGACAATGCGACTGCGAGCGGGAATCCGTTCCCGCAGGTCAGGACGTGGTGCTTGGAACCGGTCTTGGCGCGGTCGACCGGGCTCGGACCTGTTGCGGCGCCCCCTTTTTCGCCCGCACGTGCGAGCCGTCGACGATGACCCGGTCGAAGTCGATCATCCGGGCGGCATGGGCACGGGCGAGCACGGCTTGATGGATCTGCTCGAATGCTCCGGCGGCTTGCCAGTCCCGTAACCTGCGCCAACAGGTCATCCCGGATCCGAATCCCAGTTCCTGGGGCAGGTCTTCCCATCCGATCCCCGTGATCAGCACGAACAAGACCCCCTGCAGCACCCGTCGACTGTCCATCTGCGGCGGTCCCGGTGTTCCGGCCGGTTTCACCGGCAGTAGCGGTTCGATTACCGCCCACAACTCGTCGTCCACGGTCCATGGTGCTGCCACATCGAAACATCCTGCACTGCAACGGAACCAGACGCCAACTGACAGAACCTGTTAGGAGCTCTAAGCCTTGGCCATCCGAAAAGGCGATCGGAAGAATCGTTAAATCCAAATGTGTGGTCCGCTCGACTGAAACGCGGCGGTGGAACCCGCCGGCCATTCGGCGTCGTCCTTTCATTTGCACGGTCGCCCGCCGTCGTTTTCTGACGCTCCGGCTCCCGGTATGAATTGGCGACAGGCAGGAGGAGTGCCTGTGTCATCGCCGGGGCGTATCTGGTTGCCGTGAGCGAGAATCGTTGAAGTCAATGCCTCCACAGGTTCGGCGGGGGCACGTGGGTTCGCCAGTAGGATCAGGTCGAGTTCGCCGAGTTCGGGCAGTCCGGCGCCGCTGGACAGTTCAACCAGATCCCGCGGGAGCAAGCTGCGGGCGAAGATTGCGACGCCAAGCCCTGCGCGGGTGGCGGCAAGCACGGCGTTGACACCACGAGCAGTGCAAACCGCACGGTATTTGATGCCCGCTTCCTCGAGGGCTCGCACAGCCAGTGCTCGGCTCGGACTGGGGGCCTGCCACACGATCAACGGCACCGGCCGGTCATCGTCCCATCTCAGACCGGTGCCCTCGGCAGCAGCCCACACCAGCCGGTCGCGACGGATCAGCCGACCGCGCCCTTCGCCGGCCATCGTTTTCAGGAATGCGATGTCAACGTGCCCGGACTCCACTCGACGCTCCAGGTGCGCCCCCTGGGACACGGTGAGATCGAGGGTGATGCCGGGGTTGAGATGGCGGAAATCACGAAGAATGCGTGGCAAGCGTGTCAACGCGAGATCATCAGTCACTCCGAATCGCAGGCGGCCCCGCACTCCGGCACCGGTGAAGTAGTCAACCGCAGCGGTATTCGCGCTCAGGATCGACCGAGCGAAGCCCATCATCGCCTCCCCATCCACAGTTAATCTGACAGTACGGGTATCCCGGATCAACAACGGCCGCCCCACCGCCTGTTCGAGTTTTCGGATGTGCTGGCTCACAGTGGGCTGCCCCAGCCCCAGTGCCACTGCGGCCTGCGTGAAGCTCAGTGTCTGGGCCACTGCCAGAAACGTCCGGACTTGCTCGGGAGGTAACATCATCCATCCATCCTGCGTGAGCCCATCACGATTCGCAATGAGAATTATTCGACCAATTCGCTTTCTTAATTTCTCGAGCGCATGGACGATGAAGATACTGACCCGAACGACACAGAAAGGCCCTTTACCGTGACCAGGGCGGCCGACAGAAGCGCGGATCCCCACACCCCACTCGAACCAACTACCCCACAACACACGAGATTTGCCGCGCTGGGCTCCAGAAACTTCCGGCTGTACATGATCGGCCAGGCTGTGACGACCACCGGATTGTGGGTGCAGCGCATCGCCCAGGATTGGCTGGTCCTGAGCCTGACCGGAAGCGCCACCGCAGTCGGCATCACTACCGCTCTGCAATGGGCACCGATACTGATATTCGGCCTGGTCGGCGGGTGGATCGCAGACCACTACCCAAAGCGCCGTGTATTGCAGATAACCCAAACCGCCGCAGCGGTTCTGGCTGCGATTCTGGCCGCCTTGACCCTCACCCACCAGGTGACCGGCTGGCACGTCCAACTCTTCGCTGCGGGGTTGGGAACTGTTGCGGCAATTGAGCAGCCCGTACGCCAAGCCTTCCTTACAGACTTGGTTACAAGAAATCAGATACGCAGCGCGATCAGCCTCAGCTACTCCGTCTTCTACCTCGGAAACTTTGCCGGTCCGGCGATATCGGGTGTTCTGATCACAGCAGTCGGACCTGGTTGGGCCTTCGCGCTCAATGCCGTCGCCTACGTTGCACCACTCACCGCGCTAGCGCGCATCGATCCTGACCCAATCAGGCCGCAGCACTGCAGCCGCAGCACTATATCCGCCCCGGAGGAGCTGGGCACTGTGCTGCTGCGTCCTGAAGTCTGGCGGCCCATGGTGATGTGCGGAGCCATTAGTATGTTTAGTCTCAACATGCCGGTGATCTTGACTACCTTTGCTCGCGCCGCCGACAGCGGTCCAGCCGGCTATGCACTCCTGACTTCATGCCTCGCGCTCGGCTCTGTGTTGGGTGGAATCGTCTCCGCTGGGCGAACCAGCACAACCCTGCGCACACTAACCCTCACCGGGTACGCTTTGGCCGCCGTCTACGCTCTCTCGGCATTAATGCCCACATTGTGGAGTTTTGCATGCGCGCTAGTGGCGATAGGCACATTCAGTACACACTTTTTCACCGCGTCGAACACAACTGTGCAGCTTTCCGCCGGACGTACACTGCGCGGGCGTGTAATGAGTGTGTATCTTCTCGTATTCGCTGGTAGCGCCGCCATCGGCGGTCCATTGCTCGGTATCATCGTTCAGCATCTCGGCGCCCGTACGAGTCTCCTGTTTGCCGGCCTGGTGCCTTTCAGCACTTTTCTCTTAATATCGTTGCCACACGCACTCAACCGGTCGCACAGAGACCCAGTACGGTGAAGTTAGGGGCCGCTTCTTACTACTGGAACATGGCTTCCACTATGTCGAAGCGTTATCCGCCCCAGGTTCGCGAGTCTGTTCGCCTTGCCTCGGAACGACTGGATGAGGCGGATCGCAACTGTGGGCGGGCCAACGTTATGAGTTGACGTATCTGGGTACGAGGTTCGAGATAACAGGCGGCCCAACAACACTGACGTTGCGTTGCCGGGGCTGGCCTCGGGTTTGGCTGACTTCTGGTATGCGAGGACTTGGTCCTTGTTGTGAGAAGATTTGTCATGCCGAACCCGCGGCCAGCCCTGCTTCCCCAGATCACGCCCTCTCGCGGGGACTCTCGGAATACCTAGCGGTTGCGGCACGTTCAGATCGATTCGCCGCGCACGATCATCCCAGTGCGGCGCGGGCGGCAGCATCGAGAATCGATACGATCCGCGAACACAGGAACTGCTTACTGCTTGTTATCGAGTAAGCTGCCACGACTGCTCTGGGGTGTGCACTGCACGGCTTGGGTTCAAACGGTGCTCGACACTCGTGGACCAAGACACATTCAGCCCAGCGAGCGGACCGTCTGGAAATTGCATCATTCGTCCGCCAATCTCCAGCGGCCCGAGATCCACAGCGGTAAATCCAGCACTCGCCCAAAGATGTGCCACCACTTCGACCGCCGACGGATGGTCGCTAGCCATGAACAGCACTCGACTGAAGCCAGTCTCGCTGTCAGGCTTCTCGGCCAGCGTCATGGGACTCAACGTATTTGCAGACTTAACCACGCGGGCTCCCGGCACCAAACCTTGAACAATACTACTCGAAACGTCGCTTCCCAAGGAGTACCCAGTCGCGTTTGTCGTATCAATTAGAATCTGCCCTCGCCATGCGTCTGGACAGCCCAGCGCAGCAGTGAGGCTCGACCATGGAACAGCCAGGACAACAATCTCTCGGCGTATGACCTCCTCAACAGAGGCCGCTGTGGCGCCCCCCAGATTGTCGACTACACGAGTTAAGGTGGTCGGACCGCGACTGTTACTTAACGCCACATCATGCCCAGCTCTAATCATGTGCCCTGCCAGCGCTTGGGCAGTCCCGCCGGCGCCGATAAAACCGATCTTACTCACTTCCCCCATCCTCTCATTCTAGCCCAGTGGATCACTGTGATTCGGACCCAACGAACTGCTTCTCAATGACGTTCGCCTCGGTATTTACATTGATGCGACGCCCTCCATGCGATTCCGCCATGAGCAATCACACACCCTCTTCGCGAATCCGCCCGTCTAAGAGTTACGAGTGGATCGCAGGCTCAACCGACTCTTTCACGGCGTATAGACCTGACTTTTATCGTCAGAGTCAGAAGACGACGTGCAGGGGCCCGAAGTGACGATGGGAAAATGCACGGAAGCTCGGCGCTTCCTTTGTCGGATCAAGACGCACATCCGGCAGGCGACTGATTACGGCCGTCAAGGATTCACGCATTTTAAGGCGGGCGAGCCACATACCCAGGCAAACCCGCGGCCCGACGTTGAATGCGATATGATCAGTCAGCGCCTTCCTCTCCAAATCGAACAAATGGGGGCAAGCGTAGTGACTTGGGTCTCGATTAGCGGCTGCATGCACAAGGCAAATCGTGTCGTTCTTTTTAACCTCAGCGCCTTCGAGTAACACGTCTTGATTAGCGACCCTGAACCGCCATTGAACAGATCCGAGGAGGCGCAGCGTCTCTTCAATAAATGCGTTGAGAGCACCTTCGCGATCACTCGACACCGCTTCACGGACTTCCGGTTGCGTCAGGTACAGATAGAACGTATTCGCTATGGCATTTGAGGTTGTCTCACCGGCGCCCAGCTCTATATCTCTGACAATCGACATCACTTCGTCTACCCCGACTGGGCCATAGATTTCGGGCGTCAGTGTCCAAACTTTGCTGATAATATCTTTGCCGCGTTTATCTCTCCGCTCAAGGACAATAGGACGGAAAACGCTATTCAGCTCGTCGGACGCAAGTTTCGCCTTCCGCTCAGCCTCTTCGCCAGAGTACCCCATGCCGACCCACGCAACGATATCTCTATGCCATTCAGCGATACCAGCCATAAGTTCGTCGTCCCTCCAAGGAAGTCCGAACATCGACGCCATAATTCGCGCCGGCACTATTTCCGAAAACTGATTTACCAACTCGGCCACGCCGTTTCCGGCGAAACGATCAATTGCGTCATTGATCACTGGAACAACGTGTTCATCGCGATATTGATCGATGACCGATGGACCAAGGAGTTTTAGGTAGAGCCGCCGCATACGCTTGTGGTCGTCTCCGGTCAGCGAGCTAACGGAGGTTCTTCCGCCCTTAATTTCGAACACCAGCGGCGGCGCGTCGGCTACCGCAATCCTGTATTTATTCTCATCGAATTCAATCTCCTTACAAAGATCGTAGCTCAGCACGAGCCAGCATTTGATCCCGGGATCCCAGACTACAGCTCCCCTCTCCCGCAATACATCATAAGCCGGGAATGGGTCGATGTCAGCGAGTGAGAGCATCGACCAGTCTGCGGATGCTGGCGAGATATTCGGAGCGCTCATATTATCTCCTTCTCCAGAGGAAGAATTACCAAACCCAAGGCCGGATGCACACTCATCATCCAACCCCCAGTCGTATACAGACTCCCGCGAATACGCACCTGCATTTCATCAGCTTCCCATAGCGGCTCGCAATATAGGCTTGCGTAGCGGTGCCGAATGCCCGTTCGGAAAGCAAGCAACTGAACGGGCATTCGAAGTGCTGTGTGGCTATCCTACAGGTTATAGCTGCTCGCTCAGGAATCAAGCCGCCCTTGTTGACATGTGTCAGAGCTCGACAATAGGAAGCTCCTCGGGCGACACCTCCGACAGGAACTCGACACCGTTCGGCAAAATCCTGATCACTTCCTCCATCTCGAACACACCATCTGCGGCTACGAGCTTAGGTTCAACGTGGAGGATCATGCCCTCTTGAATTAGCTCGGTAGACTCGGGCATCAACGACGGAGGTTCTGTAGCCCCTACGCCAGAGCCGTGCCCGACCCGTCCCGCGCCGTGTGTCAAACCAGATGCAGCGATATTTCTTTCGTGCCAGGTTTCATCGAACAGCTTGAAAACATCGCCACCAGTCATTCCAGGACGGATACCTTCTGCCACACGAAGCGTGACACTCCTCACAAACCTGTATAGCTTCTCTTGCTCAGGGGTTGCCTTACCTACCTTCGCAACGCGGTTCAGGTCACTAATTGAGTCGCCACGGCGGGCACCGAAGTCGACCCAAATAAAGTCGTCTCTTTGCAACTTGGTGTCGTTATTCGGTTGGGTGGGGCTCTTATGGCCGCGGGCGAAGCGGACGGGTAGCCAGTCGACGCTCTCTGCACCAAGTGCAATCAAGCGCTGCTTCAGAAGCTGCCCATATTCGAACTCACTCATCCCGAGGCGAAGATCGCCGAGTCCAGCAAAATAGGCCTCGGTCGCCATTTTGCATACTATTCGCTTTGCGTCGAACTCATGCTGAGTTTTGATAACGCGCTGCCGCCAGATGAGATCGGCCGCATCCGTAAGACGGAAGTTGTGCGGTTCGCTGCGCAGGGCATCGACCAGCGCAATCGAGCCGCGCCCGAACATGTCTGGTCCGTAGTCCAGGCCAACGGCGGATCCGCTCGGGAGCCCACTCAGACAGTCTTTTGCACTCTCCAGAGCAGCGCCGATGAAACCGCTGTAGAATACGGCTTGCACGTTAGGATTTCGACCGTAATATTCGTTCTGGCCTTCGATTCGGCTCATCACAATCGAGACCTCAGACTTATCTCGCCGGATGATTCCGATCATGGGGCGCGAATTCGAGATCCAAAAGAGAGTCCGAAACCCTGTGTAGTATTCGAAGTTCTCCTGAGATGTGATGATCAGCGCGTCCAGTTGCTCTTGCGCCATATTATCTTTTAGAATAGAAATCCGAGCATCTACTTCGGACTCTCCTGGCCAAGCGGGAACTGTGCTCGACATGCTTACCTCTTTGTAGTCGTCGCGTTGATAATTTTGATTCGGTCACTGCTAACCGGCACCGGAGAATGCGGCATTGCCGACCTCGTATCCACGGTCGATGCACAATTTTTTCGGTGTGTGACCCAGGTTATGTACCGGCCGATTCGGCGTCTATTACCAAGGCTGCACCTCGCGGTTCCGGACTAGTACCGGTCGATGCGGACGATGGTTCAT
Organism: Nocardia sp. NPDC059154; assembly: GCF_042755705.1. Taxonomy (NCBI): domain Bacteria; kingdom Bacillati; phylum Actinomycetota; class Actinomycetes; order Mycobacteriales; family Nocardiaceae; genus Nocardia; species Nocardia sp. NPDC059154. The sequence goes on along the minus strand of NZ_JBHZCS010000137.1, from coordinate 3,543 downwards.
CCTCGGCACGTCTCGCAACGCAGGCCGACAGCGAGGCGTCGGGATCCGCTGATCTGCTCCGTCGCTACACAGTTTGTATGGGTTCAGGAGCGTGTCTACGAGCATCCTAGGCACCAGACCTAGTGAGTTGGTCTGCGCATTCGACCCAGCGTTCCGGTCCGCGCAAAAGGCTGGTCCGTCGGCCGGCACAGTAAGCCGCCGGCACGAGAGCTCACACCGCCTGCCCACCTTGTCTGCAACGAACGTGGTGCGTCAACCGCGAACTGACTACGGGCGCGTCTCCGCTGGGCCGATCTGTCCGAGCGGTTTGAAGAGGACCCTAATTTCCACATGGACATCGCTACTAGTGCTGTGTCAGGCAACGTTGGGTAGGTAATCGGGTAGCCGGATCTTGGAGTTGACGGCGAAGTCGCGTTTGGGTTGGGCGTGCTGGTTGCGCCAGCGCAGGTAGTCGCCGATCGCGGTGTCTTGTTCGGCGTGACTGCGGTGGTCGGTGCCGTTGAGCGCGAAGGCGCGCAGGACCGCGAATTCGCATTCGGCGGGTAGCGAGGGCGTGTTGCCACTAAGGCCCTCGCCCCCTAAGAACCGGCCGTGCCCGCTTTCCAGGCAACCGGCTCAAGCAAGCCCCGAGGGCTCACAGGTCGGCAGAAGTGCGGTGCCCGCCAACGCTTCTGGTGTGATTGCGGTGGCAGTGGGCGTGCACGAGACGCGTTGCGGTCCGGTCGTCCGGTGGGTGAGCGCCCGTGATGGTGATCGCCTGTCGGCGGATCGCGGTGCGGGCGGCCGTGAGCCACTGCTGCCACTGGTATGGCGTTTGTGGTTCGCGGTCGGTGTGCAGCAGCAACCCCTGGCAGAGCGGGCATCGGCCGTTCTGCGCGCGCAGGCGGCGCAGGGTGTCTTTGCCCAGCGGGGGTGTGCGGCGGCGACGCCGCTCGGTCCAGTAGTCGATCAGCGCGGGGTCGTCCGGAGACGCCGTGCCTGCGACCATCCGGTGCCGGACGATCGGTGTCCAAGCGAATTTGCGCAGGTAGAAGCCACTGTCATGGCTGCCGAACACCCACGAATCCCGCCTGGCGGGGTTGAACGCGCCGAAGTAGCGGGCCTTGACCCAATACATCGGTTTGTTCGAATGACGGAATCTGGCCCACTTGTAGACCAGCCGCCAGAGGTGGGCGTCCAACGCGTTGAACACCCGTTTGGAGGCCCCGATCCGGTAGTAGGCCGCCCATCCGGTAATGATCGGATTGAGAGTGGCGGTCACGGCGTCGGCATTCGAGCCTCGCAGCCGCTTCATCTCGGTGGACAACCGTGACCGGATGCGCCGCAGCGCGGCGTTGCTCGGCTTGGTCAGCAGCTTCCCGTTCGGGTATCGGCGAATGTTGAATCCCAGAAAGTCCACGCCCTGGTCCAGGGTCGTGATCCGGGTCTTGTCCTCGTTGAAGACGAGCCCTCTGGGAGCCAGCCACCGCGCCAACTGCTTCTTTACTTGTTCGGCCTGCTCGCGCGAATAGCACAGTGCGAGAAGGTCGTCGGCGTAGCGGATAACCGCCGGGCAGCCCTTCACCGTCTTCCCGGCACGAGTGCCGTTGGTGTAGTAGGCGACTCCGGCGGCGGCCTCCATGCCGTGCAGAGCAACGTTGAGTAGCAACGGGCTGATCACCCCGCCTTATGAACAGCGCTGGGTTATGCGCAGCGGCGGACCGTAAGGCCTGGTCGCGGTGGTGCAGGGGGCGAATCACTACGCATAACCTGGGGACTCTCGGCCCTGGCTGGCGCCGACCTCAGCCCACACGCCCTGCGTCACACAGTAAGCCATGCACCTCTACGAAGCCGGCGTCCCGTTGCCCTACGTCCGCGACATCCTCGGACACGTCGACCTGTCCACCACCGAGATCTATGCCCGCGCCTCCACCGAGGCCAAACGCAAAGCCCTCGAAGCCGTCTACACCGACATCGTCACCGGCGATCTACCCGAATGGAACCACGACACCGAACTGTTGAACTGGCTCACCGGCCTGTGATCCCCGACCCCCGGCAGAAGGGTTATGCGCAGTGATTCAACCCCGGCATCGCCGTCACCAGGCCCAGCGGGCCACCACTGCGCATAACCCGGCGCTGTTCATAAGGCGGGTTATGTTCAGCTGAACATAACCCGCCTTGTGGGGCACCCTCCTCGGTCGGCGCGAAGCGACCCTGATCGACCACGCCGGCAGTCAGCCACTGCCGCACGAGCCCCAAAGCGGGGAACGTGCCGAGCGAGCCGACGATGTGAGCGTGGTCGAGGTGATCGAACGCGGCGGCCAGATCGGCGTCCAGAATCCACACGCGTCTGGCGTCGGTGCGGCTGACGGTGGTATGGATGGCCACGATGGCGTCGTGGCATCCCCGGCCCGGCCGGAACCCATAGGATTTGGGTTCGAACCGGGCCTCCCACTCGGGTTCCAGCGCGTTGACCACCAGCGCTTGCAGCGCCCGGTCGGCGATCACGGGAATCCCCAGTCCGCGGCGGCGCCCGTTGCTTTTCGGTATGAACACCCGCTTGACCGGCCGTGGCGACCACGCGGCGGTGCGATGCTGCAACCAGTCGACCATGTCGGTCTTCTGCTCCGCATCGGTCACCACCTCGCCGTCGATCCCGGCGGTCTTGCGGCCCGCGTTGATCTCCGTGACCCGCCGCACCGACATCAGCGCGTTCGCGCGGGAACGAAGCATCAACTTCTGCAAATTCCGGACCTTCTTCAGGTCCCCTGCCTGTGATGCCGCGAAGATCCGCTGCCGCAATCGCCGTACCTGGTCCTCGACCGCGCGCCATCGCACGGCGTCCCAATCCAGGACCGGGTCTCCGGGTCCGTTCACCAGCAATGTGGTGTCCAACTTGCCCCTTGAAGTTCCAACGATTCGGTCATCGAGTCATCCGCAGGCTCACCCGGCTCGCGTCAGCACCCTTTCAGGTCGAGGCAGCAGCCTCTATCCGGCCAGTTATGCGGGGGCCACCAGCGGAGGAACTGGTTGTGCGGCACCCGGTTTCCTGCGGCCTTTCGGCCCACCGGCATTCGCTTCTCGAGCCATCCTGCCCCCGCTGCGGAAATCAGCCTTCCTCACAGTCGGCCTACCAAACTCGAAAGAGCCTGGACCGCATCGGGATTGTCACGTTCCGCATGAGACAGACACGACCGGATTGGGTGCCCTCTGTACCCCGGGGACGGTGGTGCGCACCCGCCCGGCCAAATTCGCCCGGACGGCACCTGCCGCATTCCAGCGGCGAGTCCCTATCTCCCACTGCCACTTCCCATCGGTGAGAGTGCTCATGACGAGGCGTCGACGAGGGTTCACGCGATTCACCCGCCCGGTCTTCCCCAGCCTGTAACCCCCGGATGGAACGAGGGTCCTTGGGCCGCGCCCTCGGGCTTCGCACCCCACGGTCACCCATGACGCACGCCGAGGCGGGTGTTGAGCGTCACTCAGGGTGGTGACCACAGCGGCCGGGTTCGTCACTGGGGATGGTGATCTCGGCTCGGGCGGGCTGGTGGGGTTGATCTTGTT
>NZ_JBHZCS010000136.1:0-11979 GCF_042755705.1 Nocardia sp. NPDC059154 | reverse complement strand
CCATGCGTCGGGTCACAGTCTTCGTGCGCGCCTGCATCTGCGGCCCGGTCAGCGATACCGCCATCAATCTCGTCATGGCCACTCCGATCAGCCAAGCCATCTGTGCTGTCGCCGCCGAGCCATTTCAGTCCCATGGTTCCTCCTCTGACGTGGGTGGGCACATTCATCATCAATCCGCCGCTACCGCAGCGCACCCCCGCCACGCACACCTCGACCATGGTCGGCACCCCCGACGAGTTGGACGTGTTCGTTAGGCAGCAGCGCGAGTTTCTTGCCGCCAAGGGCATTCCCGACGGCAGGATCACCGTTACCCGCGACGGCGACCAGGCTTCGGTGAGCTGGAAGTGATCCTCAAATCTCGCTAGACCGGCGTCACGGCGTCATCCGTGCGCACAACGTATGTCCTCGCGCGCACGGTCCGGTCCTTCGGCACCGCGCCAACGAACCCCGCGCCGCAGGCGGGATGTCCGTCGAGCTCCCACACTGGCACCGCGACCGGCTCCCCGGCGCGGAAGTTTGCCAGCGCCTCAGGAACTGGCGGAAATGCTGCACCGGGTCCCGGGTCGCACGGATCCGGTTGTGCGTGTCGACGCTCGAGATGGTTGCCGAGCCAGGCGTACAGGCCGGTGCGCTGCGCGCCAGCGGCTGTGTGCCAGTTAGGCACGGGAGCGGTCCCATCGTATGCGGGCAGCCTTGCGGGCCATTTCGCTGCGATGCGACGAAGGCGCGGGTTCAGTTTCGATCTGGCGAAGCAGCCGCGCGAACTCCGCCTCGAGCAGCCGCAACTCGGCGCTGATCTTCACCCTGACCTTGGTGTCCTCTGCAGCGGCGTACCGGCCCGCCAGATCGACCTTTCGGTCGAGCGGTACAGGGCGCGCAGCAACCGACAGCGGCAACATGGGCGGAAGCCCATCGGCGGCAAAGTGGTTCGCGGCGTCGGACTCAAAGGATCTGAGTTGAAGGTGGTCCGACATCGGGCGCTCAGGCTACGGCCTTCGACGCGGCGAGATCGCCGGACTCCGCTGGTCGAACGTCGATCTCAAGGCGAAGACGATCCGCATCATGGAGAACCGCGTCGCGGTCGGCAGGGAGATCGTCACGGGCACACCAAAATCCAAGCGATCGGTTCGCACTCTCCCGATGCCCGAAAGCGTGGTGGACGTGCTCGGGGCGGCGCGCAAGCGTCAGCTCGAGGAGAAGCTGCGCCTCGGGGAGGTGTACAACGATGGCGGCTATGTGGCTTGCGATGAAATCGGTCAGCCCTACCATCCGAACCTGTTGACGTTCCGATGGGAAAAAATGCTGGGGGAGTTGGGGATTCCGCCCGTCCGTTTCCGCGACGCCCGGCACTCGTGCGCGACATTGATGCACATGAAGTCGGTACCGATCGCGGTCATTGCCGCATGGCTCGGACACGCGTCCGCGGCGTTCACGATGGCGACCTACGCACACAGCCCAGACGACGCTTTGAAGGCAGCCGGAATGAGTTTCGGTCGGGATGTGACAAACCGTGACAACGTCGCCGGTGGTGACGATAGGTGAAAGCCCCTGACCTGCACTTGAATGTCCCCTCAGTGAGGTTCGAACTCACACTTGGCCGATTTTAGGCCCGCCGCACCCGGCTCCGGCCCCCAGCGATTCGGTTGGGGCGATGCAGTTCTCACAGCCGGGTCAGCTCGGAAAGGGCATCTGCCTACCGTGAGGAATGCGAGCGCCGCGCCCGCGATGTACTCGGCAGGCGAGGATTCGAGTCCGCCTACCAGGAGGGGAGCGGGATGAGATTCGAGGCAGCGGTCGACTGCGCGCTTGGTGAACAACGTGAAGCCGTGGCACCGGCAGATCGTGTATCGGCGAATTTGACCAGGCGTGAGAGCGAAGTCGCCGACCTCGTCGCGGAGGGGTTGACCAAAAAGGCGATCGCCGCCCGGCTGGTGATTTCGCAGCGCACAGCGCAAGGACACGTGGAGCATATCCCCACCAAATTGGGATTCACTTCGTGGGCGCAGATCGCGGTCTGGGCCGCAGAGCATCCCCGCTACACGCTCGCATAAGCGATGACAAGCTTGTAAGAGCAAATCGTAACGGCATCTACATCAACCGATATCAGTGATGAGCTGCGAATTTCCGCCAATGTCGAGCTGGTTGGGCAACAACCGACGCCATCGTAGCGAGGCGAAGCGTCCGGAGCTGCCACTCATCGCACTGTCTGAACTTGCCGACTGTGTACCGGGGGTAGATCGTGACGACAGACTGCCGATCCGATCAGGCTTGGTGTGCACCTGGCCCGACGATGTGGAGGCGGGTGATTGGTTTGAGGCTTTTGCGTGGTCGTGCGGCGATTTCCTCCTCGCCGTGGAAGATTCGCAGATGGGTGTCTTCGATGACGACGGTCACGAGCTTGCCGCGGTTGCGTTGTCCGAGCTTGATGTTTTGGCCGGCGACCCGAATTCGGCCGTTCGAGTGGACTCGGCGTAGCACTCGCAGCGCCCCCGCCGGAAGCAGTGGCGGTGGCAGTGGTGTGGTGGGCGTGCGGGCACCACGGATGCGGCCAATTTCGTCGCGGTCTCTAGGGCTGGGCCAGGTCCCGACAAGAGCGCCGTCGGCAATGGCGTGCATGAGGTTACCGTCGAGGCGCAGTGTGATTGCACGGCCGGCAAAGTCGAGACCGACGAGATGCTTGCCGCCTGCGAGGCTGACCGATCCGTCGCGGTCGACGAGCCTGTCGACTTCGATCACGTCCCCAGGGTGGATCAGGGTGGTGTCGTTCGCATTTCCTGGTGCAGGTGTTGCGGGCTCGGGCCCGGCCGGGCGGGCTCCACGCATCCACAGCATCAGCAGATGCTCCGGGAGCAGCCGCGATTGCATCGTGCGAACGGTCTGTCCGTCGAGGCTTACGTGCAGGCGGCGTAGGTCGACCCAAATAGTCACCACGCGGCCGGCGCACGCTGGAACTTTGATCCTTTGCCCGTTGTTGGCCAAGTTGATTTCACCGCTGGGTGGAACTCGCACTTCCAGCTCGACCGCGCTCTGGCCTGCCAGCTTTTCGGCTGGCTCGGTCAAGGCGCCGAGCAACGGATACGGTGAACGTGATCCCGGATCAACGGAATTCGTCTCGCGGTCGAGGCTGGCCTCCAGTCGTGTCGCACCCTCGGAGCGAAACGGACTGTCGGATCGGCCACGGTCCAGGCTTGAAATGGGCGATGGCGGTTGGCCATCGGCAGCCCACCCATCGACGGCAACCTGGGCAGGCTTGTGGGAGGGGAGTCGTTGCGCGTTCTTGGTGGCAGGTTTGCCGCGTTGATTGAGGAGGCCCGTGCGCTGCAAGACCTCGTTCAGCCAAGGGAACGGGCCGGGTTCAGGTGGCCGCTCCCAGTGCAACCTCGAACGCGATTCCGATATCGGCATCCCGATCGGCCGACGGTCAGCCAGGATACGCACTCCATGTCTGCTCAGCAGTCGCGTTGTTGTATGGTTCATGCTCCGATCGATACGAACGAGGAAAAGCCATCGTCTGGAGATCGGATCGCCGATGACCGGCATCGGCGCCGTCCAATTGCCCGCACCGAGCACCTGGGCACCAAGACGAGCCGGCATCGATACCGCGCCCAGCCCGTTACCGAGCTCCAGCACCGGTCTGCCCAGTTGGACGAAGACAGGCAGACCGATTCTCTCGCGATACAGCCTGGTTACAGCTTCAGCTGAATGGCAATTTCCGAACATCTGCGCACTCACCGCTGCGCCGAGATGTCGTAACGGTGGACGCCCTGGGGAGCTACCGCGCCCTGCTGCTCGAATTCGCGCATAGCTGGTTGACCCGCCTGCGGCTGCATCTTATCTGAGCTGGTCAGAGGGTTGGGAGGGGAGTGCACGGTACCACTCTTCCATGGAGGCTTGCCGATTATGCGCGAAAACAAGCAGGATGCGCACAGTACCATGCAATCCTGGCGTGGGATGTGTCAACAGTGAGAGTGATTCAAAGTTGTCGGCAAGTCTTTTACCTGATGGGATTCACGGCTATGCGAAACCAGCGGGTGCTCGCGCGAAGGCCTGGCACAAACGGGGCACGGAACGCTGGTTCAGTCACCTTTTCGCTGGGGCTGCGATTGAAGAACGCGACGGGTGCATGAGCGATCTGTGCGGCCGAAGTGCGTTGCCCGCCAACATGTTTGGTGAGAGTGCGGTGCCAGTGGGCATGTGCGAGACGCGTTGCGGTCCGGTCGTTCGGTCGTTGAGCACCTGCGTGACGATCGCCTGGTGGCTGATCGCAGTACGGGCGGCTGTGAGCAACTGCGCCACTGCTGGGGCGTTTTGGTTCGCGGTCGGTGTGGCACCAGCAACCTCCGGCGGGGTCGTCTGGAGACGCTGTGCCCGCGACCATCCGGTGCTGGCCGATCGGTGTTCATGCGAATTTCCGCGGCCGGGTCAGGACTGCAAGTTCAACGGACTCGTCCGCACAGACCAGGTGGCCGTCGGCCGGACAGATGATCGTAGAGGTCCCGGACCTGTGATTCTGTCCGTGCTGCAGTCGGTTTGCCATGCTGGGCGGTTACGGTAACCGGATTCCGCGAGGGTCAATCGGCGCCGGTCTCGGTGGGCTCTCGGCTCGCGGTCACGCGAATCAGACTGTCGCCATACGGCTTTCCTACTTGAAGGGTCAGCGCCGTGTCGGTGATCATCACTTCGACTTCGTCGAGCCCGGCGACCTTTGCCAGGGCGCGGTGGCCGAATTTCGAGCTGTCGGCGACGACGACGGTGGTTCGCGCGGCGGCGATCATTGCGCGTTTGACCGGCACCTCGAGGGTGTTGGTGTTCGTGATTCCCGCGTCGAGATCGACGGCGTCGGCACCGAGAAAGGTCCAATCGGCCGCGTAACCGCGCAGGAACTCCACAGTCGGGTCGCCGACCAGCGTATATACGGATCCGACCAACTCTCCGCCGGCGACCAGTAGTCGGAAGCGTGTCAGGCCCGCCACGTACTCGGCAATCCGCAGGTCGTTGGTGATGACAGTCAGTCCGTTGTGATTGCGCAGTGCCAGAGCGACCTCATAGGTTGTCGACCCGCTGTCCAGGACTACCGTGTCGCCGTCATTCACCTTCGCGGCCGCGACTCGCGCTATTGCCGATTTCTCCGGAAGGTTGGCCGACTGCTTCGCTGAGTAAGGCAGGTCGGCGGTGACCCCGGGGATCGGCCTGGCGCCGCCGTGGGTGCGGTGAACCTGCCCCTCGCGCTCGAGAACATCCAGATCACGGCGGATGGTCGAGGTGTCGACACCAAGCTCCTGGGCGAGTTCTTTGGCCTCGACGTAGCCATCCGCGGTCAGTCGGTCGAGGATCTCGCGTCGGCGAGTGTCGGCAAGCACCGGCTACCTCCTGATGTGGTGCGGGCGGCGGGCCCCGCAAGTACCTCGGATGGTACCCCGTCGTGCACGAAACATTGACACCGCCACAGGCATCGATGCATGATTTCGTGCATTGATGCGCGGATTCGAGTATCCCCTCTTGGTGAGCGTGAAGGAACGCCATGAACGATTCGATGAAAATGCTGGCCGACGAGGGTGTCTCGATGTGTGGCTGGATGACCTCAGCAGGCAGCGACTGACATCCGGCAGCCTCGATCGAATGGTTCAGGAGTACTACATCTGCGGGGTGATCACCAACGCGACGATCTTCCGCGCAGCCTTGCACGATTCCGAGCATTACGATGAGGAGCTGTTCAGACTCGCGCGCCTAGGTGTGTCCGCTCCAAATGCGGTGCGCATCCTGACCTGCGGCGATGTGCGAGCAGCCTGTGATGTTCTGCTTCCGGTGTACGAATCCAGCGGCGGTCAGGACGGGTGGGTGTCGATCGAGGTGGACCCGGGTTGGGCGCAATTCGGCGTGACCTTGACGCACTCGAACGCGACGGTCAGATCCATCGAACACACGGTGGAGCGCGGGCCATCCCGGGCGTCACCGCTGATCTGCCCTACGCCGCGAAGAAGGGAGTGCGGCTACCCGACAATGTATGGCGGATGTGTCCTTCCACGGGATCGTAACCCGACTGCGCGAAATATTGACACATCCCGGCCCCTATTGCATGATTTTGTGCATTGTATGCTCGTATTCGAGCATATACATCTTCTCCCCTGGTGATAGTGAGGTGCGTCGTGGTAGGCCGACTGAAGCAACTGGCGGAGCAGGGGGTGTCGATCTGGCTCGATGATCTGAGCAGGCACCGCCTTACTTCCGGTGATCTGGAGGGGTTGGTGCAGGCCGGGGTTACCGGAGTAACAACCAATCCCGCGATCTTTCGAAATGCCTTGCGCGATTCCGTGCAGTACGAGGCTCAGCTGCAGAAGTTGGCGCATCTGGGAATCGCCGCCGCAGACGCGGCTCGCATCCTGACTTGCAGTGATGTCCGGGCCGCATGTGACGCGCTGGCACCCGTCCATGAGGCTAGTCAGGGCCGGGACGGTTTGGTGTCTATCGAAGTGGACCCCGCATGGGCACACGATGCGCACCGCACAATTGCCGAGGCCGAATTGCTGTGGTGGCTCGTCGACCGACCGAACGTGATGATCAAGATCCCAGCGACCACGGACGGCCTACCGGCGGTGCGTGCCTGTCTCGCCCAGGGCATGAACGTCAATGTCACGTTGATCTTCTCCCTGGAGCGCTACCGGCAGGTGATCGAGAACTTCTTCGCCGGCCTCGAGGACGCCCGACGCGGCGGGCAGGACTTGTCGCGGATCTCCTCTGTCGCTTCGTTTTTCGTTTCCAGGGTGGATACGGCAGTCGATCGGCTGATCGATGCGGCCGACACCGAACGGTTGCAGCCGCTACGTGGTCAAGCGGCCATCGCCAACGCGGTCTTGGCCTATGAGGCCCACGAACAAAGCTTGCAGACTGAAAGGTGGGCCGAACTCGCCGCCGTGGGGGCGCAGCCACAACGGCCACTGTGGGCTTCGACAGGAGTGAAAGATCCGGCCTACGAAGACACCCGCTACGTTGTCGATCTGGTCGCGCCCGGGACGGTGAACACTGTCCCCGAGCCGACCCTGTCCGCTGTGATCGATCACGGCGAGGTTCGAGGTGACCGTATCCGCGGCCGATACGAGAAGGCGAGGTCCGTCTTCGACGGCCTCGCGGCGGAGGGCATCGACTTCGAAAAGGTGACGACCCAACTCGAACACGAAGGCGTGACCCAATTTCAAAAGTCGTGGCGTGCCTTGATCGAAGACCTGACCACTGTGTTGGCTGGCTACCGGTCCGGACAGTGAGACGACTAAAATCCGAAGGGCGGCAGTAGATATGAAAATCGGAATGGTGGGCGCGGGCCGCATGGGTGTTGGCTTGTTGCGTCGGCTCGTGAAGAAGGGACACGAGGGGATCGTCTACGACTCCGATCCCGAGGCAGCCGCCCGTCTGAACACCGACGGAATTCCGGTGGCCCTCTCGGTGGAAGAGCTGGTGAATTCTCTCTCCAAGCCCCGAGTGGTGTGGGTCATGGTGCCTGCCGCGGCGACCGGCGGTGTGATCGAGAAGTTGACCCCGCTGCTGGCACCGGGGGATACCGTGGTCGACGGCGGAAACACCTTCTATCGCGACGACGTAGCGCGATCGAAAGAACTTGCCCGACAAGGCATTCACTACGTGGATGTCGGCACCAGCGGTGGGGTCTACGGAGCCGAACGTGGATTCTGCCTGATGATCGGCGGGGAGAAGACCGCGGTCGAGCGGCTCGATCCTCTCTTCGCAGCGCTGGCGCCGGGTGCCCACGCCGCTCAGCGAACGGAGGGGCGAACCGGACCGTTGGGGCGTGAGGAGCACGGATATGTGCACTGTGGACCGGCCGGGGCGGGCCATTTCGTGAAGATGGTGCACAACGGTGTCGAATACGGGCAGATGGCCGCCCTCGCCGAGGGCATGGCCATTCTTGCCCACGCCAATGTCGGCACGGTAGAGCGTGTCTTGGATGCGGAAACCGCCCCGCTGGCGGGCGCCGAGTTTTATACATACGAGATCGCGGTCGATGCGGTCATGGAGGCATGGCGGCGCGGCAGTGTCGTCAGCTCCTGGCTTGTGGATCTAACCGCTGCGGCATTGCATGGCGATCCCGAACTTTCCGAATTCTCCGGCCGCGTTGCTGATTCCGGAGAGGGCCGCTGGGCGCTGCAGGCGGCAATCGATGAGGGCGTGCCGGCCCACGTTCTTTCCGCCGCGTTGTTGGAGCGATTCGCGTCACGGGGCAACGGTGACTACGGCTTCAAGGCGCTCTCGGCCATGCGCCGAGCCTTCGGCGGGCATATCGAGAAGACGGTCACCTCATGACAGTTGCGGGATTGCCAGCGTGGAAGCGTTTGCAGTCGCATCGGAAAGAACTGAGCGACACAACCATTCGTGATCTCTTCGACTCGAACCCTGACCGAGGTTCGGAGCTGACTCTGGAAGCCGACGGATTGGTCCTCGACTATTCGAAGAATCTAGTTACCGCGAAGACGCTCGCCCTGCTGACCGAGTTGGCTGAACAACGGCGACTGGGCGAGGGAATCGAGGCGATGTTTCGCGGTGAACGAATCAACGTCACCGAAGACCGCGCAGTGTTGCACACCGCGCTGCGCGCCCCGGCAGAGAGTGTCCCCGAGGTCGATGGTCTCGACATCGGCAACGCTGTCCATGAGGTGTTGGAAGGCATGGCCGGATTCGCCGATCGGGTTCGGGCCGGGACATGGGTGGGAGCGACCGGCAAGCCCATTCGTACCGTCGTGAACATCGGAATCGGCGGATCGGACCTCGGTCCTGCGATGGCGTATCAGGCGTTGCGGGAGCTTGCGACCGACGGGCCGGAGATTCGCTTCGTGTCCAACATCGACGGACATGACCTCGACCGCGCGCTGTCTGGGCTTGAGCCTGCGACTACACTGTTCGTGGTGTCATCGAAGACCTTCACAACTGTGGAGACTCTGACGAATGCTCGCGCGGCTCGGCAGTGGCTGAGGGCGTCAATCGGCGATTCCAACGCGGTGGCACGGCATTTTGTGGCGGTTTCGGCCAACAGTGACAAGGTGGCCGCATTCGGGATCGACCCCTCGAACATGTTTCCTTTCTGGGACTGGGTAGGTGGTCGATACTCGCTGCATTCCGCTATCGGGCTGTCGCTCATGATTGGGATCGGGCCAGCGGGTTTCCGCGACTTTCTCGCTGGTGCATATGCCATGGACCGTCACTTCCGGACCGCACCGCTATCTGCCAATGCTCCGGTGCTGCTCGGGCTGATCGGCCTCTGGTATCGGAACTTCTGGGATACCCAAGCGCACGCGATTTTGCCCTATGACCAGCGGCTTGCGCGGTTGCCTGCCTACTTGCAGCAGCTGGAGATGGAGAGCAACGGAAAGTCGGTCGATCGAAACGGGCAATGGATAGGGGTCGCAACGGCGCCGATAATCTGGGGCGAGCCGGGCACGAACGGTCAACACGCGTTCTTCCAACTGCTTCATCAGGGAACGGTGCTCGTTCCCTGCGACTTCATCGGGGTGCTCGCGCCTGCCCACGGTCTGCGCCGGCACCACGACCTGTTGATGGCCAACCTCTTCGCGCAATCCGAGGCGCTAGCCCTCGGCCGCAGCCCGGAGAATCTCGCAGGATCTGAGGACTTGGGTGCTCACCGGACGTTCCTGGGCAACCGGCCCAGTAGCACCCTTCTGGTCCCACAGCTGTCACCGTTCTCGCTGGGACAGTTGGTTGCGCTGTACGAGCACAAGGTCTTCGTGCAAGGTTGGATCTGGGGAGTCAACTCGTTCGACCAGTGGGGAGTCGAGCTCGGAAAAGTCCTGGCTACAAAAATCTTCGAAGAATTGGATGTCGACGGACCGTTGGAACACGACAGCTCGACACAAGCGCTGATCGCGCGTTACCGCCAGGCTCGGCACGCCGCGGATCGAAACAGGAAGTAGGGCAACACATGTCGCTGAAATTGGGTTACAAAGCGTCCGCGGAGCAGTTCGGTCCGCGCGATCTTGTCGAATTCGCCGTTCGCGCAGAGGAAATCGGTCTGGATAGCGTTGTCGTATCCGATCATTTTCTGCCGTGGCGGCACAGTGGCGGCCACGCTCCGTTCGCGCTGGCCTGGATGTCCGCGGTGGTCGAGCGCACGAGCCGCGTCCGAATCGGGACAAGTGTGCTGACCCCAACGTTCCGCTATAGCCCGCCGGTGATCGCGCAGGCCTTCGCCACGATGTCGCTGTTGTCCAACGGGCGTGTCATGCTCGGTGTCGGAACGGGAGAGGCACTCAACGAAATCGCGGTGTCCGGCCGGGAGTGGCCAGAATTCAAAGAGCGCTTCGCGCGGCTACGGGAGGCCGTATCGCTGATTCGAGCCTTGTGGACCGACTCGGACGTGTCTTTCGAGGGACAGTTCTACCGAACCATCAACGCCAATATCTACGATCGGCCGGAAGAGCAAATTCCGATCTACATCGCGGCTGGCGGGCCCGTCGTCGCCAAGTATGCCGGGCGTGTCGGGGACGGCATCATCTGCACATCGGGCAAGGGCATGGATCTCTATACCGAGAAGCTGATGCCCGCCATGGCTGCAGGCGCCGAAGCCGCGAGCCGCGATCCCGGCGCGGTCGATCGGATGATCGAGATCAAACTCTCCTACGACAGAGACCCGGCAGTGGCACTTGACAATACGCGATTCTGGGCGCCGCTTTCGCTGACTGCGGAACAGAAGCACAGCGTCGGGTCAGCTGTCGAAATGGAAGAACTCGCCGACCACCTGCCGGTCGAACAGGTCGCCAAACGATGGATCGTCGCCTCCGATCCGGACGAAGCGGTCGCCGCCATCAAGCGATACACCGACGCTGGGCTCAACCACCTCGTCTTCCACGGGCCGGGACACGACCAATCTCGATTCCTGGACCAGTTCTCCGCCGACATCCTTCCCAGGCTGCGCGCTTTGGGCTGAAAAGATTGGGCCGCCTGCTCTTTCAAGGCTCCAAACATCCGAAACTCAGCAATTGCCTAGTGTACGCCTGAAATCCGTTGCAGATCTTTGGCGAGGCAGTCGAGGACTCTTCGGCGGGCTTGCACCAGGCGAATGGTGGCGGGTTGGCGTTCCACTGCTCGATCCAGGCGCGGACGTCTTTCTCCAGTGCCACAGCGCTTTTGTGGACCCCGCGCTGGATGAACTGGGTGTTGAGAAAGGTGAACCAACGGTCGACCTGGTTGTTCCAGGAGGATCCGGTCGGGGTGTAGTGCACGTGGAAGCGGGGGTGGCGGGCGAGCCATTGGTTGATGATCGGCGTCTTGTGATTGGCCAGGTTGTCGCAGACCACGTGCACGTCCAGCTCTGCGGGCACGGTCTTGTCGATGTGCTGGTCAGGAATTTCTTGAACTCGGTCGCTCGGTGGCGGCGGTGGAGTTCGCCGATCACGGTGCCGTCGGCGATGTTGAAACGCGGCGAACAGGCTGGTGGTGCCATGTCGGATGTAGCCGTGGGTGCGACGCTCGGGCATGCCCGGCATCATCGGCAGTACCGGCTGCGACCGGTCCAGGGCTTGCATCTGTTGGGTCGGAGACGAGGCGCCGTGCAGCATTTCGGCTGCCGGCTTCCCCGTCTCCGCCCGCCGAACCCGGCGTGCGAGTTGTCCCCGCACCGGGCTCTCCACGTGTCCCGATGGGTTCAGGTGACGAGTTCGGACACCTGCCCGACGAATGCCATGTCATCGTGACTCGTTCGGCGGAAACGAGCTCCGGCCGGGTCGAGACTGTCGATATTTAATGGCGTGGCAATGCGCGTGCCGCGGTAGCGATATCGCCGCACTTGCATCGTCGCCGGATTGTAAAGAACCAGTGTGTCCTCGCGGATTCGATCGGCCCCGTAGTAGCGGCGTCGGATCTGTTTCCAGGTCAGGTGCGGATGTTTGCGGCGAATCCAGTAGATGACCCGCCACCAGGCGTAATAGCCCAGGTAGGAGAAGGTCTTCTTGGATGCGCCGT
>NZ_JBHZCS010000135.1:0-12992 GCF_042755705.1 Nocardia sp. NPDC059154 | reverse complement strand
GAACATACCAGCGGACCTACGGCACCGTAGGCTCCCTACGAACACATGTCCCAGTCGTCGCAGTGCCATTTGGTCCGCTCGCGGACGTGGAACAGCGGGCTCGCGCCGCCCTCCGAGGAGCGCCGGCGCGAGCCCGCTGTGTCAGACCTGCCGGGGGCTACTTACCGACAGGCCGGTCTCTGTGGCCTACTGGCAGGCCGGTCCCTTCGGCACCGCCACGTAGACGGCGTCGGCGCCGAGCCGGGCCTGCTGCGACAACAGCATGTCGGCTTCCAGCTGCCGGGACTGCTTGGCCGGGGTGCCGTCGCCGCCGAGGCGGCGGTCGGCGGGCCGCTCGTACAGCGGGGCGCCGCCGCACATGGCCTCAGCGAAGCGCTGACGGCCGGCCAGCTGCCGCTCCTCGGCCTTGCGCTGGTACGCCTCCCGCTGCTCGGCGTCGGCGATGGCCTCGACGAACGCCTGCGGGTGCACGATGGCCAGCAGGCCGGACACGTGCCCGAAGCCGAGCGAGGTGACCAGACCGGCCTTGAGCGGGAAGCGATCTCCCACCGCGAGCGGCTCGCGCAGCCACACCAGGTGCGGGTACTGGGCCATCTTCTCGTCCACGCAGTCGAGGCTGCGGTTGGGCGGGATGACGCCCTGCTCGAGCACCTGGCACAGGCCGATCATCTGGAACGCCGCCGCGCCGCCCTTCGCGTGACCGGTGAGGGTCTTCTGCGAAATCACGAACAGCGGAGCGCCTGCCGAGCGGCCGATGGCGGTGGCCAGACGCTCGTGCAGCTCGGACTCGTTGGGATCGTTTGCCGCGGTGGAGGTGTCGTGCTTGGAGATCACCGCGATCTCGTCCGGGGTGACGCCGAGCTTGGCGAGTTCCTTGGCCAGCTTGGACTCCGGGCCACCGCGACCCGCGCCCAGGGCGCCCAGGCCCGGAGCCGGAATCGAGGTGTGCACGCCGTCGGCGAAGGACTGCGCGTAGGCGACGACGCCCAGCACCGGCAGGCCCATCTCCAGCGCCACGGAACCGCGGGCCAGCAATACCGTTCCGCCACCCTGCGATTCGACGAAGCCGCCGCGGCGGCGGTCGTTGGCGCGGGAGAAGTAACGGTCGCTGATGCCCTTGGCGGACATGACGGCCGAGTCGGCGGTGGCGGACATGTCGCCGAAGCCCACGATGCCCTCGATGCCGAGGTCGTCGTAGCCGCCCGCGACCACCAGATCGGCCTTGCCGAGCCGGATCTTGTCCACGCCCTCCTCGACGGAGACCGCCGCGGTCGCGCAGGCCGCGACCGGGTGGATCATGCCGCCGTAGGAGCCGACGTAGCTCTGAACCACGTGCGCCAGAGCGACGTTGGGCAGCGCCTCCTGCAGGATGTCGTTGGCCCGCGGCTCACCGAGCAGGTTGTCGATGTAGAGCGAGCGCATGGACGACATGCCGCCCATGCCGGTGCCCTGGGTGTTGGCGACCATGGCCGGGTGCACCCAGCTCATGAGTTCCGCCGGGCTGAAGCCCGAGCCCAGGAAGGCGTCCACGGTGCAGACGATGTTCCACAGCGCCACCCGGTCGATGGAGCCGGCCATATCGGCGGAGATGCCCCACTTGGTGGGGTCCCAGCCGGTCGGGATCTGACCGCCGACGGTGCGCGACAGCTTGGCCTTGCGCGGCACGCGAATCTCGGTGCCCGCCTTGCGGGTCACCTGCCAGTCGTCCGTGCCCGCGACCGGGGTGACGACCGTCTGCTCCGGGTTGGCGGCGAAGAAGGCCCGCGCCTCGGCCTCGCTGTTGACCACGAAGGTGAGGTCCTTGTCCAGGAACACCGAGGTGAGCAGCGGGGCGGCATTGTCGATCATGGCGCCGTCGTCGCCGTAGCGGCGCACGCCGCAACGCTCCACCACGGTGTCGTGGTAGCGGTCGGCCAGCTCGGATTCCTCGACGTACTCACCGGATTCGGTGTCGTACCAGCCGGGCTTGGGGTCGTTCTCCCAGGTGACCAGGCCGGTGGTCCAGGCCAGCTCCAGCACGCCCGCGGCGGAGAGCTGGTCGGAGACCTCGATCTCGAAGCGGGTGCGCGCCGAACCGTAGGGGCCGAGCTCGCCGGCGCCGACGATGACGACCATGTCGTCGAGATCGGCTGTGACCGAACCCCATTCGGGGGTGGGCAGCTTGGAGGACAGGGTCGGCGGGGCGGGCAGGGCCGAGATGGTCACGCCGTCACTGTCTTCCGACTCGTCGGCGGCAGCCTCGGCCTGCTCGCGGGCTTCACGGGCCAGCTCCGGCAGATCCAGCTTGGCTCCGGCGAGACCGCCGGTCAGGTCGATCTGCTGCGGTCCGGCCGCGGTCACCACGCGGGCCCGCGAGCTGCACCACTTGAGCAGTTCGTCGGCCATCTGCAGCGTGGACCAGGTGTGCACGCCCGCCTTCTCGACGGCCGTGACCAGCGGGTCGTTGCCGCCCATGAGGCCGGTGCCGCGCACCCAGCCGATCAGCGCGTGCACCAGGGTGACCCGCTCCGACCAGGACTTCTCCGCGCGCCACTTGGCGACGATGGCGTCCAGGGCGGCCTTGGACTCACCGTAGGCGCCGTCCCCGCCGAACATGCCGCGGTTGGGCGAACCCGGCAGCACCACATGCAGTTTCGCGTCCACGTCGTGGTCGGCGCCCAGCTTGGACAGGCCGCCGATGAGCCGCTCCACCGACCACAGCAGCACCCGCATCTCCATTTCGGCGCGAGCGCCGGCGTCGGAGAGGTCACCGGCCACGCGGGGCGCGGCGAAGGGCAGCAGCAGGGTGGGGGTCATCGCCTCCTTGACGAGAACCTTGGCGCCACCGGCATTGTCGACCTGCTCGTTGCCGACCCAGTCGATGAGCGCGTCGATATCGGTGTAGGAGGCCATGTTCGCCGGGACCACCCACAGGGCGGCACCCTTGCGGGCGTTCTCGCGGTAGAGCTGCTTGTAGAAGCCCAGGCGCTCGTCGTCCAGCTTGGAGGTGGTCACCACGACCGTGGCGCCACCCGCGAGCAGCCGGCCGGTGGCCGCCGCCGCGATGGAACCCTTACTGGCACCGGTGATCACGGCGATGTCGGAGGACCAGACGCCGGGATCCGCGCTGCTGAGGGCGGCCTCGGCGATCGCGCCGTAGACACCGGCCAGCACCGAGCGGGCCTCCTTCATGGCCCGGTTGCGCCACCAGGTGGCCTGCGCGGCAACGGCTTCACCGGCGCCGACGTAGCCGTCCACCACCGGTTCGGCCGGCAGCGAGCCGTCGTTGCCGAACCACAGGCGGGCGAGATCCTCACGGGCGCTGGCCCACCGGTCGTCGATGAGCACGGCCTTGCGGGCGTCGAAGGCGGGCGCGACCAGTCGCGGCCAGTCCGAACCCAGTTCGGCCGAGACCAGATCCACCAGGGTGTCGGTGGTGGCCTCCGGCGCGGACGCCTGCTCGGCGTGGCCCAGGGACTCCAGGATCACCCGGGCGGCCTGCGCCAGCACGCCGTCGCGGCCGGTGATCTGCTCGGTGAACTCGCCCAGCGCGGCCGCGTCGACGGTCGCGCCGCCGCCGCCACCGGCGGACGGCATGGAGACCGCGATTCCGCGGCGCAGGGCCACGGCCTGCACGGCGGCGTCGATGGCGGAGTCCACGGACGCGCCATCGGAGAGGCCGCCGGAGACCAGGCCGCCCAGGTCGCCACCGCGGACCGACTGGCCCTCACGGGTGCCGAGCGAAACCTCGGAGGTGACGTGGCTGGCCCAGCCGTCGCCGAGACCCCAGACCTTCTTGACGCGGTCGCCGATGGCGGCGGGCCGCTTGCCGGAGGGGCCGAAGACCTTGCGCAGATGGTCGCCGATGGCGTCGGAGAGCACCGAACCGAACGGCTTGTAGGTGCGGGCCAGGCGGTCCACGGTGTTGGACAGCGCGCCCATGTCGGCGTCGGCGGCACCGTCGATGGCACCGAGCGAGAGCTCCGCGCCGAGGTCGACGAGCAGCTGGTTGCGGCGCGAGGACACGCCGTCGCACAGGCCCTCGATGGTGTCCACCGGGCCGATCTGGTCCATCCGCAGCTTGGTCCACAGCGCGATGAGCACGCGGGTGGCGTCGGCGGCGGAGAACGCGATGTCGTCCGGGGTGGGGCCACCGGTCGGCACGGCCACCGGGGCCGGGGCGGCGGCAGCCGCGGCCGGTGCGGCAGAGGCGGCGTCCTTCGATGTCTCAGTGGCGGGGGTCTCCTCGGGCTCCTCCACCGGCGCGGGGTCGGTGTCGGTCGAGTAGACGACGCCGCGCTCGCGCTCGATGTTCAGCACCTCGACCACGGCGCTGCCGAACTGCGGCAGCTTCAGCGTGTTGGACGCCAGGTTCGCGACGGTCGGCGTTGCGGCCAAACCGATTTCGACGAACCGCTCGACGCCGACGCCACCGTGCTCGACATCGGTGAACAGCAGGTCCTGGGTCTCGATCCAGCGGACCGGGCTGGCGAACTGCCAGGCCAGCAGCTCGACCAGAACCACGCGGCACAGCTCGACCTGCTTGGCGGACCACTCGTCCCAGTTCGCGAGCACCTCCGCGAGAGGCTCGGACGGCACCAGATCGGCGATCTCCTGGACATATTCGCGCTCCAGGTTGAACACGCGCGGCACCAGGTTCGGGATGTAGCGGCCGATGAGCAGGCTCGGGTCCAGGTCCTGCGGCAGCAGCTCCAGCAACTTGCCGCGGAATTCCGGCACACCGGCGCGCAACACGGTGGAGTGGAACGGCACGTCGATACCCGGGATGAGCACGAACGCCCGCTTGCCGCCGGTCTCGGCGCGCAGCCGCTCGATCTCGGTCTCGAGCGCCTCCATGCCCTTCACGGTGCCCGCGATGGCGTACTGCGCGCCGCGCAGGTTCAGGTTGACGACCTCGAGGAATTCCCCGGCCTGCTCGCCGAGGTCCTTCACCCAGCCGATGACCTGGTCGTCGGCAATGCCGATCTGCGAGGGCCGGATGGCCGCCATGCGGTAGTTGCTGCGGCCCTGGGCATCCCGGGGCACCAGCTCGTGCATGGCCGAGCCGCGCTGGAACACCACTTCGAGGACCGCGTTCAGCGGCAGCACGCCCGCGGCGGCGGCGAGGGCGTTGTACTCACCGACCGAGTGCCCGGCGAGCATGGCGCCCTCGATGAAGGCACCGGACTCGCGCAGCTCCGCGACCTGCGCGACACCGAGCGTGGCCATGGCCACCTGGGTGAACTGGGTCAGGTGCAGCACGCCCTGCGGGTGGCGGTACTCGACGCCGCGCGCCTTGAGGTAGGTCGGGTTGTCGCGCACCACAGCCAGAATCGAGAAGCCCAGGGCCTCGCGGGTGTGCTTGTCGGCGCGATCCCAGATGTCCTTGGCGGCCTTGGACCGCGTCCGGGCTTCCAGACCCATCCCCTTGGCCTGAATGCCCTGTCCCGGGAAGGCGTAGACCGTCTTCGGCGGCGCGATGCGGCCGGTGGCGGTCATCACCAGGTTGCCGTCGATGCGGCAGGAGACCTCGACGATCTCCGAACCCCGGTCCACCGCAACACGTTCCACGCGGACATCGATCTTGGCGCCGAGCCGGACCATGCCCAGGAAGCGGGTGGTCCAGGCGGTGATGGTGCGCGGCGGCACCTTGTCGCTCAGATCGATGGCCGAGACGGCGTGCTGCGCGGCGGCCGACAGCCACATGCCGTGCACGATCGGGTTGCCCAGACCGGCCAGCTTCGCGGCGTTGTCGGAGGTGTGGATCGGGTTGAAGTCGCCCGAGACCTGCGCGAAGGCGCCCATGGCGCGCGGCGCGACCAGGGCCACGTCGCGCCGGCGGCGACGCGGGGTGTCGGAGGCGTCCTCGGACAGCGAGCCCGCGGCGCGCGGCGGGTCGGCCAGCTCGGCCCGGCCGGTGCGGCCGCGAATGGCGAAGCGCTCCACCAGTTTCGCGACGGCCGGGGTCTCCAGTCCGTGGTCGCGCATGACGCCGACGGTGACCTTGACCTCGACCACGCGGCCCAGGTCGGTGTCGAGCACCTCGGCGGATTCGGCGCGGACGGCGAGCACGGCGTGCTCGGCGGGCAGCTCGCCCAGCAGCTCGATCTGGTGGTCCAGGTGGACCAGGTCCAGCATGCCCTCGATGACGCTCTGCGCGTCCGCGGTGCGGGTGGCGCCCAGGACCGCGAAAACGGCGGGCCAGCAGGCGCCGACGAGCACGTCGGGGGCGGTACGGCCGATGGTGCTCAGGTTGTCGGGCAGGCCCGCGCCGGTGACACCGGCGTGGTCGGCGATCAGGTCCGGGCTCCAGGCCAGGTTGACGTGCGCCACCTGGGTGCCGTCGACGGCCTTGACCTCGGGCAGGGACTGGCCGGCGGCGACGGCCAGCAGCGCCGACATGGCGGCCTCGGCGTCGGTGTCCGTGATGACCGGCGCGCCACCGTTGTACACGGAGGCCGGGACGGTGATGCGAATGCGGACGGCATCCTTGCCCAGCAGCGGGACGGTCAATTCCACATAGGCGGAATCGGATTCGGGGCCCTCGGTGGCGGACAGGGTGGAGCCGGTGCGCGGGTGCTTGGCGCCCTTGCCGTTCATCTCCCACTCGTCCAGGTCGCCCAGGCGGTGGATGGGGTTGACGGTGGTGCGGCCGGCCCACTGCACGTCGGGGGCCGCGAGCACGATGTCGAGCAGGCCGTTGGCGACCTCGGCGCGGCGGCGGCCGTCCACGGCGGCCGGGACGACGCCCGAGCGCACCAGGGAGTAGGCGGTGTTCTGCTCGAAGCGGTCCAGCAGCTCACCGACCGGCTCGTCGACGCGGGTGATGCCCGCGACGGCGACGGTGCCGGGGATGATGCAGACCTGGTCGGCGGTGTAGCGCGGATCGTGGGCCTGCCACAGGGAATCCGAGCGCCACCAGCGGCGCACGTCCTGGTCGACGACCGGGACGAAGTTGACCGGCTTGCCGGGGGTCTTGCACAGCGCGACGAAGAACGGGACGTCGGCCGGGTGCAGCACGGTGCCGGCGGCGGCCGGGTACTGCTCCTTCAGGGTGCAGATGGCCTGGACCGGGGTCTCGAAGGCGGAGTCGTCGGCGAAAAGGGTTGCGATTTCACCGCGGTCGGCCGGGTTGAGGCGGGATTCGGTGCGGCGCACCATCTCCGCGAACCGGTCGCGCCAGGTGATGTCCAGCCACACCGAGCGGGTGGCGTCGACGATGGCGTCGGAGAAGTCGGCGCCGCAGTCGAAGTCCTTGCGGCGGTCCAGGCCGACGGCCAGCTCGACATAGCGCTCCAGCCACTCCAGGTAGGTCATGGTGGCGACGTCGCCGAAGTAGGGCTTGGCGGTGGCGTCGAGGGCCGTGATGATCTCGGCGCGGCGGGCGGCCACGGCCTCGGCGTCACCGGCGACCTCGTCCAGCAGGCGGCCGGTGCGGGAGGCGGCATTGTCGATCTCGTGGATGTCCGCGCCCAATTGGCTACGGCCGGAAGCCATGCCGCCGACCGCGGTACCCGCGCCGACCCAGTCGGGGGTGCCGGGGGTGTCGACCAGCAGCTGCTTCACCTCGGGGGCGGTGGTGGCCTCGAGGGTGGCCATGGCGGCCGTGCCGACCAGCACGCCGTCCAGCGGCATGGCCGGGTAGCCGTGCTGCTGCGACCATTCGCCGGTGAGGTATTCGGTGGCGCGCTCTGGGGTGCCGATGCCGCCGCCGACGCAGACGATCACGTTCTCGCGGCTACGCAGTTCGGCGTAGGTCGCGAGCAGCAGGTCGTCGAGGTCTTCCCAGGAGTGGTGGCCACCGGCGCGGCCGCCCTCGATGTGCATGATCACCGGGTACGACGGCACGGCGTCGGCGATCCGCAGCACGGCGCGGATCTGGGCCACGGTGCCGGGCTTGAAGGCCACGTGGGTGATGCCGACCTCGGACAGCTCCTCGACGAGGGCAACGGCCTCTTCGAGTTCCGGGATGCCGGCGGTGACGATGACGCCGTCCAGCGGGGCGCCGGCGCTGCGGGCACGCTGCACCAGGCGCTTGCCGCCCAGCTGCAGCTTCCACAGGTACGGGTCCAGGAACAGCGAGTTGAACTGCACCGCGCGGCCGGGCTGCAGCAGCTGCTTCAGCTCCTCGACCCGGTCGGCGAAGATCTGCTCGGTGACCTGACCGCCACCGGCCAGCTCGGCCCAGTGGCCCGCATTGGCCGCGGCCGCAACGATTTTCGCGTCGACGGTGGTGGGGGTCATGCCCGCCAGCAGGATGGGCGAGCGGCCGGTGAGGCGGGTGAACGCGGTCTCGACCACGATGCGGCCGTTGGGCAGGCGGATCGGCTTGGGCGCGAATTCGCTCCAGGCCGCGGCGACCTCGGGGGCCGCGCCGGGGGTGAACAGGCTCCGCTGGCCCGGGCGGGTGGAGGCGGCGAGCACGCCGACGCCGGTGCCCTTGAGCGAGCCGGCGGTGAGGCGGGTCAGCAGGTCGCCGGGACCGAGGTCCAGGATCCACTGCGCGCCACGGGAGACGGTGTCGTCGACGGTGCCGACCCAGTCGATCGGGTCGACGAGCACTTCCCGGGCGAGGCGCGCGGCCAGCTCGGTGTCCAGGCCACACTGCTGGGCCCAGCCCTCGACCAGGTCGACGGTCTCGGCCAGCGCCGGGTGGTGGAAGGCGACCTCGACCGGGATGTCCTCGAAGACGGGGGCGAAGACCGCGCCGCCGCGCTTCTTGGCGTCGCGCTCGTTGGCCTGCTCGGCATTGATCTCGGCGGCGCGCTGGCGCACGCGGTCGAGCTGGCCGACCGGGCCGCTCAGCACGGCGCGGCGGCGGCCGTTGCGGATGGACAGCACGGCGGCCTTCTCCGGCGCGACACCGGCCATGACCTCGGCGACAACGGCTTCCAGGACCTCGGGGTCGACATTGGAGACGGCGACCATGGGGGACTTCTCCCCCACCGGCAGCAGACCGCGGCGGCGGGCGACCAGGCCGGCCGCGGCGCCGATCATCTGGGCGATGGCCAGCAGTTCGGCGTCACGCTGCCCGTGCGCCTCGGCGGCGGCGGCTGCGATGCGGCCCTGCGAGTGGCCGATGACGGCGGCGGGCGCGTGCGCGACGATGTCGAGGCCCTGCAGGCGCAGCGCGCGCAGCGCGGCGACCTGGGTCAGGAACACACCCGGCATCGAGACGGCGGCGGAGCGCAACACCTGCGCTGACGGCGCTCCCGACACCTCCCCCTGCTCCGGGTCGGCGATCTCTTCTTCCAGCATCCATGCGATGGGGTCGAAACCGACCGGCCGGACCACGAGCAGCTGTGCCGCGATCGGTTCCAGCGTGGTGGCGGCCTCGTTGACCAGCGCCGTCAGCTCGGGCTCCAGGGCGGAATCCCGCCCGATCTCCTCGAGCTCGGTAAGCCACTGCGCGCCCTGCCCGCCGAATGCGAGAGCGTACGGCGCGCCCCCCAGCAACCGGTCCAGCAGTGACGACCTGACACCACTCTCCCGTGACTTCCCCGCCGCCCTGGCCTTCGATCCGGTTCCGGTGCTCTCGTTGATCGTCAAGACGTTCGACTTCCTTCTCCTGGCGGCCAGCCTCCAAGGACTGGGCCGCGCTCACGGTGCGCAGGTATCCCTCCGGCCCGCAGGCCCTGGTAGAAGCCGAGGATGGCACAAAATCATGAGGATCTCCTCATGTTTGGTCACCAACCGGATACTTACCGGGCAGTTTTTCCGTACGTCCGTACCAGAATGGCCCGAAACATGACCCTCCCTCATGTTTGAAGCCGCTGGTTGGCTCGGTTACGTTCGTGTAGGAAATGTGAGGCTCCCTCACATTGAGGTTTATCAAATCGTTATAATCCCTGGTGAGGTTACCGACCAGTACGGCACACCCTCCCGGTGCTTCGCGATCCCCGTTAGACCCGGTAAAGTTTGGACGGTCGTACCGTTAGCGCGAGTGGCGAAATTGGCATACGCGCCAGATTTAGGTTCTGGTGTCCTAGGACGTGCGGGTTCAAGTCCCGCCTCGCGCACAGAAGCGTGGCATCCGTGCCACGTATGACGAGCCCGGTGTTCGAGTGCCCTCACACACCGGAAGGCTAACCAGTGGCTATCACTGAACCCCTGCAAGACTTTTGGCGCGCTTGCCATATTTCACCTACCACGCCGCCCGCCCAGGCCAAGGTCGCAGATGTCGGACCGATGAAGATCCGGGCTAAAGGGTGCTGTCGAGGTCATCGGCGGCATTCAGCAGCGCTGCCGCGATGCGGCGGGCCTCAGGGCCGGTAAGCTCCGTTGTTTCGCCTTCGCGCACCGTCAGGCCCACAGCCAGTCGGCGATCGAAACGGGTGTCTTTGGCGCACAACCGCACTCGGACTCTGCTACCGGACAGTTGCGGTCCTATCACCGGCACCGTCCACGGCCGGCTGCTGTGCCACTGTTCGGCCTTCGGATCCATCGCCTCGTCGTGCTGTCTGCACCACGGAGGGCAGGGATGGGCCTGCAGCAGGCCATCGGCCAGAATTCGGGAATCCCATAAATCCCCGGCGGCTACGAGAGCTTCGGCGAGCTGCCGTGCCTGTGCGGCGGTCATTTCGGAATGAACGCGGCTCGGCGCAATCAAATCGATCCAGCTGTATCGCAGCCCATGACAGTCGTGAGCGTTCAACTGCACGAACAACTCTGGAAGCCCGGACCGCGCCGGTATCTCAACCAGCACTGGCCGCTCCCGGCCACAATGGTGACAGCCTTCGCCCGGTGCGAACGGATCCGGGTCGTCGTGCTCTACGCACCACGACGGACACGGCAAAACCGTGGACATCTCTTACCAATCCCTGTGCACGCCCTTCTGCGAGGGCTGCGCCCCCTTCGCGCCGCCCTCGCATCGGGGTCCCCGTCCTCCTCCTGCGAGGCGGGGAAACTGTGGGGCTCCGCACCATTCAGGGGGCTTCCGATATACGCGGAGCCGAATGCAACTACTCACCGACTCTGAGGTTGGTGTCCGAGGAGCCGGTGCGAGGGAAATAAGAACATGGCCGGATTGCGCTGGTAAAGACGCCGGGCGCACGCTGGCCAGAGGTACCTCTGGCCAGTGGTCGATTCGAAATAGGCGGGACCCACGCTCCCACTTGGGCTTCCGGTGTGCATGGGCTCAAACTCATTCGGGCTGTATCGCTTCCCGGAGAGTATCCTGCTCGCCGTGAACGCTGGCTACTCTGCACGGGGGGAAACCGAGATTGACCAGTTGCTGGCCCCCAACCTCGCTGACTTTGTCCGGACCCACCGCACGACTCCGAGGCACCCGGACCATCCCCGCGGCTTCAGCCGTCCGGCACTGGCCAGTCTCTGTGACGTCAGCGCCAGTTATATAGCTCAGATCGAGCAGCGCGAGAAGACCTCACCAAGTCCCGAGGTGGTGGACGCGATCGCCCGCGCACTGCAGCTGACGCCCGCCGAACGGCAGCATATGCACAATCTCGCTGCACCCAAGACTCCGGGCCCGCGTACCCACACACCGATGCCGGTCGCCGAGATGCGTGAACTGATCTCCGACGATCTACGCGCTGCCGCCGACGGCCTGATCCCACATCTGTCGGGGTATATCGACGAGCGATGGAATGTGTTGTGGACCAACCAAGCCTACGACCGCGCGTATCCACGGCTATCGGAGGTGGAGAACATTCTGGTCTGGTTCTTCCTGGTCCCCGAGTCGCACCAGGTAATGATCGAATGGGAGGACGAAGCCCGGCTGACCGTGAACTGGTTCAGATGGCACATGGGCAGGTACCAGAATCCACAGTGGGCTCTGGATCTGCTCGGCAGGCTCAGCTCATGCGCGGCCTTCCGGGCGATGTATCTGGCCGAGCACGTCGACTTCGAACGCCACCAGCCCTTGATGCACCTGCGTGACCCGGCTACCAGCGAGCCCTACAGTGTGCGCGTCCGGATTACCGATGTGCCCAGCGTAGATGCACCGTTTCAGTGGTTCATCGGCATGCGCCAGCCGTTCAACGGGCCGTCGAGTTTGCTAACCGACTGAGAAATCCGCCGATCGCATCGTTGACCAGATCCGGGGTCGTCCAATTGGCTGCGTGACCGGCGCCGGGAACCGTCATGACGGGACCGGACCCGGCCAGTCCGGCAGCCAATGCACCGGACTTGTCGGCGGTGCTCGAGGCGTCGAATTCACCGCGTAGAACCATTGCGGGACAGGTGATCTCGCCCAGCCGGTCGAGGAGAGACTCCCGTTCGGTCAAGCAGGCGGCCGCCTGAGTGATCGCTGAACGGTCACTGGCCGCCCATTTGGCTCGCCACGGCGCCTGATCGGCAGCCGTGCCGCCGATCAGCTGTGGCGCCAAACCGTCTGCCAGCATTGCAAGTGGCACTTCAGGATTCGTCCAGGCGTCGAACAGCTCGCGATACTCGGCCTTCTGCTCGTCGGGCGAGTCACCGGCCTCCGTATCGAGCAGGATCAGTGCCTCCACGCGCTCCGGTGCGAGCAGCGCGGCTCGTAGAGCCGTGTAACCGCCCTGCGACATTCCCCCCAGGACCGCGCGGTCCACGCCGGCCGCGTCCATGACGGCCAGCAGGTCGCGCGCCGAATCCCAATAGCTGAAAGACCGATGCGGCTCTGTAGCAGTGCCACCGTGCCCCCGGGCATCCCAGCACAGCACCCGAAAACCCTTCGCTTCCAGATACTCCACCTGCGGTGCGAACATCGACAGGTCCATGAAGAACCCATGGCTCAACACAACGACGGAGCTTCGGTGATCACCAGAGTCGGTGTAGAAGATGCGAGCCCCATCGGTACTGACGTACGGCATTGGCGTAGCGTAACCGTGCTTTCTGCCTACTGTCGCGGCCCGAGCACACTCTGTCCAGAGGTGGGTCCGACCGGACAGCATGGCGAAATCCGTAATAGCGCAGGTCAGCTCAGAAGTACCAGGGGTAGGGCTTCCAGTCCGGTTCGCGCTTCTCGAGGAAGGCGTCGCGGCCCTCGACCGCTTCGTCGGTCATGTAGGCCAGGC
>NZ_JBHZCS010000134.1:0-13177 GCF_042755705.1 Nocardia sp. NPDC059154 | reverse complement strand
AGCGAGTTGGGGGAGAGGCACCCCGACCCGGACGGTCGGGGAGGGTGGGATGGCGAGCGGGCCGGTGAGCCCGCTCGCCGCAACATTTCGATGTATCTTAGAGGGCGATGTACTTGGTATCGAGATACTCCTCTATACCCTCTACGGACCCTTCGCGTCCGAAGCCAGACTCCTTGACACCCCCGAACGGCGCAGCTGCATCGGAGATGACGCCGCGGTTAACTCCGATCATTCCAGTTTTGAGGGCGCTGGCCACCCGGGTCGCGCGGTCAATATCGCGCGTGTAGAAGTACGCAGCCAGGCCGTACGGGGTGTCGTTGGCAGCCGCGATTGCGTCCTCCTCCGTATCGAATACGCAAACGGCCGCGACCGGACCGAAGATCTCCTCTTGCAGCAGTCGAGACCCGACTGCCACCTGGTCGAGGACCGTCGCTGGGTAGAATGTCCCCGGACCCTCTGGAATGCTCCCACCTGTGCGGACCCGGGCACCACGCTCGATGGCGTCCCGGACCAATGCATCGACTTGGGTGCGCTGCTTCTCGGTGACTAGAGGTCCGAGATCTGTTTGCTTGTCGAGGCCATGCCCAGTCTGCAGTGCTGCCATGCGAGAGGTGAGCCTATCGGTGAACTCTTCCGCTACCTCTCGCGCCACGTGAAAGCGGTTAGCTGCGGTGCACGCCTCACCGCCGTTGCGCATCTTTGCTGCCAGTGCACCTTCGACCGCCGCATCGATATCTGCGTCATCAAAAACAAGAAACGGAGCATTTCCGCCGAGCTCCATCGATGTACGCAGCAGCCGGTTGGCCGACTGCCGGATCAACAGCTTGCCGACACCGGTCGATCCGGTGAAGGTGAGCTTTCGCAGTTGGGGCGAGTCGATCAGCGTTTCGACCAGCGCCGGGGCGTCGCTGGTGGGCAGGATCGAAAGCACACCGGGGGGCAGCCCGGCGTCGGCAAACACCTGTCCGAGCAGAAGCGTCGTCAACGGTGTCTCTTCTGCCGGCTTGACGATTGTCGGGCACCCTGCCGCAAGCGCCGCACCGATCTTGCGGGTGGCCATCGCCAACGGGAAGTTCCATGGTGTGATCGCCAAGACCGGACCGACAGGTTCCTTGGTGACGAGAATGCGCCCGTTGCCGGAGGGTGCTGCTGCGAGCCGGCCGCTGATTCGCACGGCTTCCTCTGAAAACCACCGGAGGAACTCGGCGCCGTAATGCACCTCGCTGCGAGCGTCTGTGAAGGTCTTGCCGACCTCAAGGGTGATCACCCGAGCAAAGTTGTCGGCACGCGCTTGGACAAGTTCGAACGCTCTTCGGAGAATCTCGCCGCGCGCCCGCGGCGGTGTTGCGGCCCATTCCAGTCCGGCGGCGACTGCAAGACCAAGTGCCTGGCGACCATCTTCGGGGGTGGCGTCGCCGACCTCTGTTAGCACTTTCCCGTTTGCTGGATCGATAACAGAAAAGGTCGTTCCGCTGGAGCTGTCGACGAGTTTGCCGCCGAGCCAAAGCTGGGTCGGCACGCCGGCAGGCAAGGTGTACG
The DNA here is from genome assembly GCF_042755705.1 of Nocardia sp. NPDC059154. Lineage (NCBI taxonomy): Bacteria > Bacillati > Actinomycetota > Actinomycetes > Mycobacteriales > Nocardiaceae > Nocardia > Nocardia sp. NPDC059154. Next base: position 11,638 of record NZ_JBHZCS010000134.1, on the reverse strand, counting down.
TCATCTTGCCGCTCCAGCCAGTGCGGCACAGGCGACCGCGTGTGCAGCCGCGTCGCTGAGCGCTGTGAGCTCATCGGCTGACAGCTGGCCGCGGACCACCGAAGGCAGCGGCAGTCGGATGACGTTGCCACATGCCGGACGGGTGGGTTCGACTACGCCTAGTCCGAAAGCTGTGGTCGCTTCCGGGAGCGTGGAATCGGTTGTCTCGGCGAACACACGACGATGTTGCGGTAGTTGGTACGACGTCTCGGCCATGAAGCCTTCCCTTAGAGATGGGTCCGACATCCCAGAATCTCAAGTGATGTGGGATGCCAGAAGGGGGAGCACTTTGAGTATGAGAGTGGGTAGGGCTTCACATCTATTGACGGTTTGTACAGTGATCGAGGCAGGATGTGCCGCTTTGTCCATTTACCTGTGACCATGAACGCACCCGTGCCTTCCGGCGAATGCGTAACTGGCGCGTCGGCGTCGAAGCCCGCATCAGCCACCTCAAACGAGGATTCGGACTGCGACGTAGCCGGATGCGCCGCCTCACCGGGGCCCGGACCTGGATCGGGCTGGGCATCTTCGCCTACAACCTCCAGCCGATGACCGTGATCACCCGGTGAACGCACCGGCGCCCGCCGCAGGCCCGAACTCACAAACCAACCAGCGATCCGCCCTGCTCTCCCCGGACCCCTCCAACCGACTATTTCAGGGGCAAGTAGCTAGCATGAGGTCATGAGCGTCGGAATCGGCTGGTTGCTGTTGCAACCCCATTTGGGTTTGACCCTTCGTGCCGGTCCCAACACCGCTGACAATCCGATCGACTTCGTGCAACCGACTGAATTGCGGGACCCGCGGCCGTGGCTATCCGGAGGCGAGTTGGTTCTGACGACCGGCCTTGGCCTTGATTTCGATGACTTTGGGGACTATGTGCGGCGACTGGCGGAAGTCGGTGTGGCAGCGCTCGGTTTCGGAACTGGCTTGTCCTATGACCAGATCCCGAGAGAGATGCTGGCGTCCGCGGACGCGGTTGGCCTGCCGTTGCTGGAGGTGCCGTTCACGACGCCGTTCGCGGCGGTGGGCAGGGCTGTGAACGCGCGTTTGGCTGAACAGGAGTACGAAATGGTTCGGCGCGCTTCTGCTACCCAGGTGCGGATAACTCGGGCTGCGCTGAGAGGCGGCGTGGAATCGATCGTGCGGGAATTGGCAACCGCCACCCGCACCGCGGTCGCGTACATCGACGGGCGCAGCGAGAGGGTGATCAGTTACCCGCCATCGGCGGCCGAGCTTGTTGACCATTTGGCCGATCTGGGAGACCGGCGAGTCGCATCGGCGACCTTCAAGACCGCTGGGCGGACGGTCACTGTGCAGTCGGTCAGTCACGCCGGCGTCCTTATCGGGCACCTGGTTGTCGAGGCCTCCCGCTCGTTAGAGGGGGTCGAACTGGTGTTGATTGGTCACGCTCTGTCGCTCGTGACATTGGAACTGGAGAAACTGTATCGGCTTCGTAGTGAGCGAAATAACCTTGGATCAAAGGTTTTTAGCCTGTTATTAGATGGTCGGCTCCAGGCTGATGAAGCGGTGGAGTCCCTAGCCGACGCTGTCGGAGAACTTGACAGTATCCGAGTCCTGCACATAGAGACGGCGCATCCCTCCGAAAGTCTGGCGGCGCTGGATACCGCCCTCGGGTCGCGGCAACGACCCCTGTACACGCGTGCTACCAATCAGTTCTTGACCGTGATACTAAGTGGAGACGATACTGTCTCCGATGTAGGGGAATTTCTGGCAGAAGTCCCGAACGGGATTCGCGCGGGTCTTAGCGCCCCGGAGCGCCTCGGCAACGTCGGTCGCGCGTTGCATCAAGCGAAACATGCTCTCACTATGTCGAGTGATAGAGACCGTGTCGTCGAATTCGATGCCACGCATGGAACGCTACTGCTCCAGTCACCGGAAGTCCGATCCGCCCTCGCGCTGATTGCTTCATCGACTGTGGCGGTGTTAGCCGACTATGACCGCGAAAACGCCACTCACTTGGTGGGTTCCTTGCGTGCGTTCCTGGAGTCCAACGGCCACTGGGAGGCAGCAGCCGCCAGCCTGAACGTACATCGGCACACGTTGCGCGGCCGTATCGACAAGGTCGAGCAGTTACTCGGAATCGACCTCGCGGACGCCCGGATACGGGCGGAAATCCTGCTCGCCCTACTCCTGTCGTACGAGAGCATCGTTTCGTGAGTTTCGGGGGCGTGCGCTTCCATCGACTCCGGGCTTCCACTTCGTGTCGTGATGCCTGTTGAGCCATCGGGAAGCCTTTGGCATTGAGGGCCTGGCGCCTCAGCGGTTGGAAGCTCGCCAGTGATCATGTTCTTGAAGGGCCTTCAGGACGGTAGATATAGCGGCCCGCATGATGGGGCTTCGCTCCTCGCCGCTTCGGCAGCACACTGCGGTTTCTGATGACAGCGGCTTGCCCGCGATTGGACGCCATGCGACTTTCCCGAGTTGATCCGCTCTGCTTCGGGGGATGAACGCCACCGCATCACCCGAGGACAGCTCCGTCTCGACCATAAGACTGGCAGCGGACCATACACATTGCTTGATCTTGTGTGGACGGAAGCCATGTGCGATACAGGTGGAGATTATCTGGTCATACAGCCCAGGTGAGCGACTGCGGGAGAACATGAGCAGGGTGTTACCTTGCAGTTCTGCCAGTGGGATCGGATCGTCCCCCACAAGCGGGTGCTCAGGCGAGGTAGCGATGCCGAGACTTTGACGCAGTGCCGGCGACACCCACAGACCTTGGCTGTCGATGGGGAGACGAAGTACGCCAACATCGAGCAAGCCAGCCAGGAGAGACTCACGCTGATCGGATGTTGTCGCTTCGGACCAGTCCAGGCCGACATGCCATGAAGCGAACTGATCTCGGATCGCAGCCAGCACGCCCGTCGATGTGTCATTCGGAAACGCTACGGACAGTGTACGTTCCACTTCCAGTGGTAACGCCATGACCCCTTTGACGGTGTCGAACGTTCGCAGGATCTCCCTCGCCAGGGGGAGCAGCTTTCTTCCGTGCGGGGTTAGTTGAACAGATCTACTCCGCGTGAACAGCTGGACACCGAACTCCCGCTCGAGGTCCACGATGCGCTTCGACAGCGCCGGCTGACTGATGCATAGCCGATCAGCGGCGCGACCGAAGTGCAGCTCTTCCGCAACGGCTGCGAAGTAACGCAAGTGTCGAACTTCCACGCAGCTACCATAACCCTATGGAATCACCCCATGTCAACTAGGTCTTGGACGATGGGGAGACCGCACGCTAACGTTGCGCAGAGCACACTGAATGCGCCGCACAGCGGCAACCCCAGGTAAACCGCGCTGGTCCACCAGATGTCATTTACGGCTGACAGCCGCCACTACGCGCGACAACTCCTCCGGAGGCCATGCAAGTAGCGCATCTAGTTGCCCGAGCGCTACAGGAAGACCGTTAGTTGCCGACCCAACATTCCGGCCATTTACCCGAAATTCCTGCCATGCGGCCTGGGCTCGGCAAGGAAACAGGATAGGACGGGAAAATGATCGAGTTCTCCAGGAACGAAATCCACAGGGACCGGGCCACGTCGGAGTTGGTGTCCGAGTCGTTGCTTGCCCGGAAATTTCTCCAGCAAGCATGGAATGGTCTATATCTCATGACGTTGCGCGAGAAGGGTGAAAGAGCCACACTCGACCTCGAAATGATCCAGCTGCGTGACCATCAGGACGGCCACCTCATGGACGGACTGAAAAAGTTAGGCATTGACGGCGACCCGCCAGCGGTGGCTGCCGCCAAATACCACTATCTGTCAAACGGGCTGGCAGGACTGAATCTGGAATATATCGAGGAGACACCAAAAAAGGCCTGGATCCGATACCTGGGCCCGCATGGCGCGGGGTTGGGAATGCTGGCCCATTCCGGCACATTCCGCAGAAATACGTTCAGCTGGTGGCATCGCAGAAATGGAAAATTGATGGGATGCCCCACGCTCGGTTGGGTCTCCACTAAGTTCATCATGGATGGAGACCCATACGATGAGGGGTATTTCATCGAGTACGACCATGAGGTCGACTTCGACGCACCTCTGAAAATTGAGATCGTTGACCATACACCGGAATTTGACCCAAGCCGAGCTCCGCAACTTAATCCGATGGATTGGCCTATGGAGCGTCAGCTGAAAGCGCGTCGCAAATTCTATGCGAGTTATCTCTTCTCGGCTTTCCAGGCCTTGACCAAGCTCTATGGGCTTCCCACGAGCAGCCAGCTATTGGAAGCGACCATGAGATGTGTCGCAGTTCAGAACACTCGCGACCTCGCTCGGCTAGCTGGCATCGACGACTCGGGAATTCCTGCAGTGAAATCGTTGGTTACCGCTCTGCTGCGTGCGTGCGGACAACATCACGAGATTGTCCATGACGGTGCTGAAGAGTTTGCTATCCGTGTCGCACCTCTTCGGGCGTTTGAGGGCGTAACCTCGGATAGTGTGCACGCCGCGCTATTCTCATTTTACGAGACTGCGGTCCGAATCATCGACGGGCATATCAGCGCATCCCGCGTCCCCGATCCAAACGATACCTCTACGATTTGGTGCTTCGAGAATAAGGGAAAGTGGTTGTGGTGAAACGCTTGTGCTACCCCGCCTTCGGGCCGCTAAAGACGAGAACTCGTTCTACTCGGCCGTCCCGCAAAGGGCGCCGACGGGGGCGATATCTGCCCAGCTCGCTAGGCTATCGCGCGTAGTAGGCGAGTACTCACATTAACTCGTGGGTGAGGAAACGCGAAGGGGCTCCGCAGCCAACCCCCTCCTCTCCTTGGTGCGCAGCTGACAGCGGAACAACCTCAAGCTGGCTCAACTTTGGACTGGCTCCAAGCAGGGCCTCATCGGTATGGGGCGCATGACCATGTGCGGTTCATGCCGCAGTTACGGATACTTCAAAGAAAGGGTCGACATGACCACAAAAGGTAATATCTTGAGATTTCTCCAGCAGCATCTGCAGGATCAGCCGAACGGTATTGCATTCAAATTCGAACACCGGAATTACACATATACTGAAGTTGATGAGGAAACAGAGCAGCTCGCAGGCGCTTTTAGGGACATCGGGGTAAGCCAGGGCGACACGGTGTGTCTGATGTTGCCGAACTGCCCAGAGTTGATCTTCTCATGGTGGGCATTGGCCCGCCTGGGCGCGGTTGCGGTGCCGATCAATGTCGAGTACACAGAGGAGAGACTTGCGCGATTGATCAACACGGCCAAAGCCAGGGTCGTGCTCGTTGATAGCCGTTTCGAGCGAGCCCTGACGGCTGCGGTCAGCCGTGGCAGCGATGTTCACACAGTCATCCACCGGGGTCCACGCTCAGATGCCGACGCCGGGGCTCGTCGAACGGTATCTTTCGATGATTTCAAACCTGTGCTGCCTGATCCGGTGCCTGTCGCCGACGTGCAACCGCACGACCCGTTTATGCTGCTGTTCACGTCAGGCAGCACCGGCGAAGCCAAAGCGGTGGAGATCAGCCACGGATACGCCGAGCACTTTGCAACCGAAAAGGTTCGCCATTTCGGACACCGCAGCGACGATGTCTTGTTCACCTGCTATCCGCTGTTCCACGCCGAGGCCACTCTGGAAACAGTGATGCCGGCATTGATTCTGGGTGCAACTGCCGCGGTGGTCGAACGTTTCTCCGCCTCGCGCTTCTGGGACCAGATTCGGGAGCTGGAAGCGACGACGTTCTGGGCCACGGGTACGGTACAGGGAATCTTGCTCTCGAAGCCGGCCAGCCCACGTGACCGCGAGCACAATTTGCGGTTCACGTACGCGGGTGCAGTCCACGACCGGGTAAAGGAATTCGAAGACCGATTCGGCGTCCATCACATCCAGTACTACGGCTCTACCGAGTGCGGATTGGTGGCCTTCCACGTGGACGGCCCCGCTGAACCTGGAATCATGGGGCGTCCGTGCGAGCACCACGACGTGGTAATCGCCGACGAGAATGACGAGCCTGTGCCGGCGGGCACGGTCGGACAAATCCTTGTCCGTCCCCGCGTGGCCCATGGATGCATGACTGGCTACTACGGCGACGGTAATGAAACCGCCAAGGCGTGGCGCAATCTGTGGCACCACACCGGTGATCTCGCCTACGTAGACGAGACAGGCCTGCTACGTTTTGCCGGGCGTTTGAAGGATGTCATTCGGCGCCGCGGTCGTAACATTCCTCCGGTAGAGATCGAAACTGTTCTTCGAAAGCACCCAGACGTCAACGATTGCGCCGCGATCGCAGTGCCGGCTGAACTTGCGGAGGATGACATCAAGGTCGTCGTGGAGCCGCATCCTGGCTCCACCCCTGACGTCGATGCCATCATCGAGATGGCCCGCGAGAGTCTCCCTCGTCACATGCAGCCGCGCTACTTCGAACTCGTGAGTGAAATCCCCAGGACGCCGACGAAGAAGCCTGACAAGCCGGCACTCCGGCGAAATTGGCGTACTCCCGGAACCATCGACCTCGACAACACGGCTGTTGTTGGAAATTCGATGCGAACGGCAACGAACAACCCGGCCGGCGTAAGTACCACCGCTGGCATTGCTGAGGTCTAAAGGACCTGGGGGTCGATCCTCAATAGGATTGGGTTGGAGCGCGGCGCAGGGCGAGTAGTTAACGCTAACTCGGCCTGCGCCCGCGAGGCGCAATCCTTGTGCGGGACACGAATATTCAGTGACCTACACGCTGGCGCTACCTGACTATCACCCGGTGTTGATCGGCCCCCCGATATATGGCTTCAATGAGGAACCAGATGAGATCTCTTGCCCAAAATAGACTGTCCAATGATCCGAGTATCAGCGCTACGTATCCCAATATGTATCGCAACATATCTGGTGCTTCGATCGGCACCTTTATGGAGTATTACGATATCGGAGTCTATGCTCTGGTGGCGCCTACCATCGCGCTGAAGTTTTTTCCCCACGAGAATCCTGCGGCGGCAACTCTCAGTACGTTTGCTATTTTTGCTCTGGGATTCTTTGCTAGACCCCTGGGTGGACTAGTATTTGGGTACATCGGTGACCGATTCGGTCGAACCCATGCCTTGACGGCCGCTTTGCTGATGATGGCAGTCGCTACAGTCGCAATCGGATGCCTGCCTGTCTGGGACGCATTTGGCGTATTTGCGCCGATCCTGCTGCTGGTTTGTCGCGTCGTGCAGAGCATTTCTGTTGGCGGAGAGTTCACCGGAGCCGCTGCATATCTCATAGAAACAACCGACCCGCGCAAAAGAGGGGCGGTGATAGGGGTGTTGAATGCCTCTGTTGCTATCCCCTTCATCTTCTCGATCGGTATTGTTTTTGGTATATCGGCGTCCATGTCGGACACCTCTTTTGGCTCGTGGGGTTGGCGTATACCATTCTTTCTTGCTGCGCCGTTGGGGTTGGCCGGGCTTTATCTGCGCCGTCGGCTCCGCGAAAGCGACATATTCACGGAGATGAAAGAGGCTGGCGAGGCAGTCTCCAATCCGCTCAGGGAAGGTATTCGAACTCAATGGCCTAGGATTCTACTCCTGTTCTGCGCCTTTATTGTCACGGCTACCTCGTATTACATTTTCAGTGCGTATATGGTTACCTATGCCACCACTACACTGGGATATTCGCGGTCGGCCGCGCTGTCGATGAACGGCATCGCAACAGCGATCTTTGCCGGGGCGATCGTTCTCGCGGGGTGTGCAGCTGACAGGTTCGGGCGACGAAGGGTGGTACTCTTCGGTTGTATCAGTCTCGTTTGCCTGGGCATCCCCAGCTTCCTACTGCTGGCGACTGGATATTTTCTCTTGGCCGTTCTGGGGCAAGCTATCTTCGCTTGCTGCCTCGCCCCCATCTCCACGGGTGCGAATATTTTCGCGCATGAACTATTTCCTACACCAGTCCGCTATAGTAGTGTGGCCTTGGCAACGAATTTCGCCTATGCAATCTTCGGCGGCAGTGCACCATTCGTCGCGACCTGGTTGATCAATATGACCCACCTAAACATTGCTCCAGCGCTTTACACGACCGCTATCACCGCGTTCTCCACGGTCATTCTTTCGCTGTTTCTGAAGGAGACACGTGGGGTGTCCTTGAAGTAACCCGCTGTGATTTCGACTGTTGATTCCCTCAACCATCCGGTCGTGTGCTGCGCGGGTTCCAGGGCGAGTCCCGGATGTCAACCAACGGGATATGAACTGAACGTTGACAGGGCCACAAACAGTGGCGCCGGGGCAAGCAGTACTCAGCTCATCGCGTCGTCGCTCACTGGAGCGGGGACGACCCATCGGACGAAGTTCCATGGTGTAGACCCTGCATGTCGGGCTGTATGGGCTCGTCTGATCGGCGAGCTTGAGGATCTGCTCCCATTCGTTGTTCTCCCAGGCACGAGAATCGCCGGGAGCGCAGCTTGGACAGGATCGGTCACCCAGCCCATAAGCGCCGCAGCGACCTTGCGGGTGACCATCGCCGACGGAAATTTCGAAGCGTGCTTGCCAAGACCGGGCGGGCCGGTTAGTCCAGACGCAGCCCTGGACGGTGATCACGTCGCCGGTCTTCAGGCGCGGTCATCGCGATCACGTCGACGAGCACCTCGTCATCTGGCATGTGAACATTGGCGTGGACGTCGGCGTCCCGCCTCGGGCGCCTGGGTCCCCGGCGCCGACGAGGCCGCCAACGCGGCGAGTCCAGTGCCGCGGTGACGCGAATGCGTCCGTCTGCCGGTGAGTGCGGCTGCGGTCCGACCGCTGCTCCATACGGCTTCCTCCGCGAATTGTCTGGGTAGCTCGCCGCCATATTCACTTCACCGTGAACTGACCTGTGACTGCGTGCAGCGCGTCAGTAGGACCAGTGAGGCACCGTCCCACAGCTGAGCAGGTTCTTCAGTGCTCGAAGGGACTGTCTGATCTTCGGTTCTGGCGCATTTTCGGTGGTCGGGGCTGGTTGACGGGATGATGCGTCGGTGGTTGAGGTGGATGACGTTGTTGGGCTTGCCTTTTCGGGGTTGTTGCCGCTGGTGATGGAGGGTGTGATGGTCGAGGGTGAGCGGGTGGTGGTGCAGGCCAGGACGGCGTCGCTCCCGGCGGTGTGTTCGCGGTGTGGTGCCGAGTCGGTGCGGGTTCACAGCTATCACGACCGGACGGTCGGGGACCTGCCGCTGGATGGGCGGCTGGTGTTCGTGCGGGTGCGTGTCCGGCGGCTGATGTGCTCGACACCGCAGTGCTGCAAGACGTTTCGAGAGCAGGTTCCGGGAGTGCTCGAACGCTATCAGCGCCGCACTGCCCGGGTGACTGGCCAAGTGCGGGAGTTGGCCGGGCGGGCCGCGATCCGGGTGCTCGCGGCCTTGCCGATTCGCATGTCCCGCGACACCGCGGTGCGGGTGCTGCTGCGCATCCCGGCGCCGCAACGGCCGGTTCCCCGAGTATTGAGCGTGGACTTATCCCGAGCCGGTGATTATCCCGTTGTCTTGCATGGTTGACACGAGAGTTGCTGTGGTGGTGTGTGATTAGTTCTGGTCGCTGGTTCTTGGCTCGGGGTAATTCCGGGGGTCGCACTCTTTGGTTGCGGGAGCAGGGTGCTTCCGTGTCGGAGAGGAGCGACGATGGGAACGACTGGGTGGATGGCTGGCGAGGGCCCGCTGGTGGAGTTCGCTGCCGGATTCGAGCAGGAGCTGCTGGCGCGTGGGCACAAGCCCGGTGCGATTGCCAAGCATCTCGGCCTGATGGGTCAGCTGAACCGATGGATGACCAGCACAGATCTGGCGGCAGGTGATCTGCGGGCGGCGGTGTTCGAGCAGTTCCTGGCCGAGGCACGGGCCAGTGGACGACGACGGGTTCCGACGATGGCGACCGCGGCAATGTTGCTGTCGTATCTGGCCGACTGGGGTGTGATCGGTGCGGTCGAGCCGGTGGCCCCGACCGCGCGGGAGGTGTTGCTGGCCGGGTATCGGCACTATTTGCTCGATGAGCGCGGCCTGACGCCGTGCACCGTGTTGCGATACGAGCGGTTCGCTAAAAGGTTTCTGTCACAACGGTCTTCACAGTCCGGTTGCGAGGTGGGTGATGAGGGACTGACCGGTGGGGAGGTCAATGCCTTTCTGCTGGCGGCCGGGGCGCGTCTGGTCGTGGGGTCGGCGAAACGGGAGGCCGCCGATCTGCGGGCGTTGCTGCGGTTTCTGTATCTGCGCGGCAGGATCGATGCCGATCTCGGTTCGGCGATGCCGCCGGTCGCGGCGTGGCGGGGCACCAGGTTGCCCGATGGTCCCAGCGTCGCGGAGGTCGATGCGGTGCTCGCCAGCTGCGATCGGTCGACGGTGAGCGGGCGCCGCGACTACGCGGTGCTGAGTCTGCTGGCGCGGCTGGGGCTGCGCAGCGGGGAGGTCGCTGCCCTGCAGCTCGGTGATATCGATTGGCGGCGTGGAGAACTGGTAGTGCGTGGCAAGGCACGAAGCCGGGACCGACTGCCGTTGCCGACCTCGGTGGGCGCTGCGGTCGCGGAGTATCTGCGCCACGACCGGCCACGCTGCACCTGCCCGCAAGCGATCTTGACCTTGTATGCGCCGCCGCGGCCGATCCATCCCAGCACCATCCCCAAAATCGTCTACCGAGCCTGCCGCCGCGCCGGAGTGACACCGGTGGGCGGGCACCGCCTGCGGGCTGGCCACCGAAATACTGCGCCAGGGCGGGAGTTTGGTCGAGATCGCGCAGGTGCTTCGGCACACCGATCTCGGCACGACCTCCGACTACGCCAAGATCGACCGGACCGCGCTGCGCGCGGTCGTGCAGCCTTGGCCGGCGGCTCGGTCATGAGCACCGACTTCGCGGGCCACGCCGCTGACTACCTACGGTTGCGCCGCAGCCTCGGCCATGACCTGGCCGAAGCGCACCGGTTGCTTCCACGCTTCGTCTCCTACCTCGATAGAATCGGCGCAACCAGGATCACCACCGGCGTTGCGCTGGAATGGGTTCGACGTCGCGACGTCGGCCCTGCCAGCTCGATATGGCCGCGGAGGATGACCGTGGTGCGCGGGTTCGCCCGCTATATGTCGGGCATCGACCCGGCGACCGAGATCCCCCATCTGGACTGGTGATTCACCGCCAGCAGTGGAAAACACCGTTCATCTACTCCGCCAACGACATCCAGGCATTGCTGCGCGCGGTGCCGGTGGTGGTGCCCACCACGCTGCGCCGAGCCACGGTCGAGACGATGATCGGGTTGCTGGCCTGCACCGGCCTGCGGGTGAGCGAGGCCATCGCGCTGGCCCGTGACGATGTCGACTGCGTCGACGGGGTGCTGATCGTCCGCGCGTCGAAATTCACCAAGAACCGTGAGGTCTTGCTGGACCCCACCGCCACCGACGCGTTGACCGCCTACGCCGCGATCCGGGACCGACACGTGCCGATCTCGACGACAGGGAACTACTTCTGCTCCGGCAAGGGAACCCCGGTGATCTACTCCGACTTCGGGTTCCTGTTCCGGCGGCTGGTGACCGTCTCGGGCGTCGGCACCGATTCGGCCATCCACCCGCGCATCCACGACCTGCGACATTCGTTCGCGGTCCACACTCTCGTGCGTTGGTATCGCAACGGAGACGACGTCGCGGCGCTGCTGCCGCGATTGTCGACCT
>NZ_JBHZCS010000133.1:0-13266 GCF_042755705.1 Nocardia sp. NPDC059154 | reverse complement strand
GATTCACCAATACTTCAGGCAACTCTGTACACGACCCGCGACGTAAGCCCTTCACAGCAACCTCACAGAATGATAGGAACGGGGACATGACCGACACTGAAGACCGACATCCTTCGAAACCTAGACGCGTGTGGTGGGTGATCGGCCCGTTGCTGATCCTGGTAGCAGTAGCCGCCGGGTTCGGTGGGGCGTGGGCCTTGAAACCATCCGACATACAGTCGGCCCCCAGCGTCGAATACTGGGAGACGCCGGCGGGTAGACAGTCAATGGAAACCCAAGCCCGGACAGCCATCGTCAACCTGGTAGTCCGTAAGCACGGCACGGTATCCAACTTCAGCCAACCTAAGTACCGACCCCTCGTGGTCATCATGTCCGCTGAGGTAACCCTCAACGGGAACACGGGCCGTATGTGGTTCAAATCGTCGTTCGGATCAGGCTCCGAATCGGTGATGGTTCTCGGAGACCCGGAAGTCGGACTAACAGAAGATGACTTGTAAGACACGAAAAAGCCCCGTAGCGCGATGCTACGGGGCTTTCTGTGTTTCTGGGGTGTTAGGAGCCGTGAGCGGCATCGTAGGCTTCCAGGATGTCACCAGCGACCTTACCGCGGTCAGAGATACCCCGGTCCTTGAACTTCTCTTGCTTCCGGGCCCACTCACGAACCGCTGCAAGAGCTTCGGAGGAACGGCCGGAACCCTGGCCGCTTGGCTTCCCACCAGGCTTCGGTCCACGAGCGGGTGAGCGCCGACCGGCTCCAACCCCGAACATGTACATCTCATCCTCACTGGGCTTACGAGCCTTCTCGATGAGAGGTGCGATCATCTTCGTGTACTTGTCCCGGTTCTTCAACCCGAGATCGATGACGTACGCCTCTCCATCCCACATGAACGGCAGTGGTCCACCACCCAACTCCGGGTCAATGGGCTCGTCTGAGAGATCATCTACGTAGATTACCTTCTTGGCCATAGCCGGAGGATAACACGGGTTACTCAGAAGGCGGTACAGGCTTAGGGTTGGCAGTCCAACTAGCCTGATCCAGTAGTTGACCCCACTGTTTTACTATGGTTGTACCGGTGGGAATCACCGCGACAAGGCCGCGTACACCGGACTCGGGTTGATGTCCGAGTAGACGAAGGCCGGGGAGATCTGGCAAGAAGGGGGCTGTACCCGGTACGTTGACAAGATACGTGTCCACAATCACCGATAGGGTCTCTCCCAGGGAATCGGTTACCGTGTAGTCGTTCGAACCGCTGCTAGTCCAGATGAACCAGTACACCCCGGTATCCTCTGAAAATTGCGCCGAGTGGATGACCGACCCCGTTGGAAGATTCATCGTGACCCAATCCCCGGTAATCCAGGATTCATGGATCTCCATCCGTCCGCCAATTTGGGTTCGATTGAGGCCAAGCAAGGAATGTTCTCCTATTGATAGTAGAGATATGTGTTAGCTGCACCTGTGGCAACAGTCCACGCGTACAAACCAGACGGGTTTGTCACGTACATAGCGATCTTGTCGCTAGGGGCCAGGGTGACTGTGGTTGTGGTCGGGAACGTTGCAATGCTTCCACCCGCGACCACTGTTGCAGACATCAGAACTTCAGTGCCGTTCCTGCGAACCTGGAACGTAGGGTTATGACCAGACGGAGCCGATCCCGTGATGACCGCCCCGGCTTTAAGAGTAACCGTTGCCGAACCGTTGGAGTTCAACGCGTTTGACACAATCTGAGTATCCGGGAAGCCGGAACGCACATCCCACCCCGTGACAATGATTGCGGTGCTGGTGTTAATCGGGACCGTGAACGTAGAGCTGGACTTGTCCATGCCCATGTTCGAGAACGCGGACCAGAGGTCCACTGCGCCAAGGCTGATCTTCTGGATACCGGTAGAGCCGAGAGACGCTTTCAAGAGCGGCGTAGTGCCGAGACTCATACCAGCCATCTATGCAGTCCTGAAGTAGAGCGTGTTCGCATCCTTGGTTCCGATAGCCGTGTACTCGGCTTCGGTACCGACCCACACCGTGAGAGTCCTCGCACCGTTCTTGTCAGCGCCTTGGGTGTATCCAGTCGCGAGCTTCGAGAGAGCGATTCCGGCACCAGCAGGGATCTTCACGTTCGTCACCGAGGAATCCAGCGGTGTGCGCTGGTCACTCAGACGAGCGTCGTTACCCGCGGCTACAGTGCCGGACGTAGTACCAACCATGGCGTTGACTCGGGTAGTGACCCGAGCATCCGTGTAGTACTTGTTCGAACTGCCTTCTGGCACAGAGTCCGTCGAACCAGGCGAAGGACTGATCTCGACGTACGCGGTACCCGACCACCGGTAAATCCTCCCGGTGTCGATAGCAATGAAGATCTTGCCAGTCTCACCAGTACCCGGGAACCCGGCTAGGTTCGCGTACTCCAGAACGTCATCCACGTACGAAGGCAGATACGCCGCAGGGATCAACGAGCTAGCGTCCAGCGGAGCATAGCCATTGGCCGCGCCGCGGTTCGCAGTCGATTCCTTAGCGTTCAGCGACGTCTGAAGGTTGGTGACCTCCGAGATCGGATGCGTGTGCGCTGAGGGCGCGAACGTGGACGGCTTATTGGTCAAACCTGACCAGTCAGTTGTTCCGGGATCACCTTTCGGTCCCTGGGTTCCCTGAATGCCTTGGTCACCCTTGGGACCTTGAATACCGGTATCGCCCTTCGGGCCTTGGAACGGGGTGCCGTTCGCCTCAGTAGGCCATGCGGTACCGCTCCAGCGGTAGAGCTTCCCGCCGGCTAGCCACACCGCTCCGGCTGCACCGCCGGACGCGGGGAGATCCGCGTACGTAGGTACTTGTCCATCGATGTACAAGCCTTCGCCCTGAGGGCCGGTAGGCCCGGTATTGCCAGTGTCGCCCTTCGGGCCTTGGACTCCCTGGATACCCTGAATGCCTTGGTCTCCGGTATCGCCTTTAGGTCCGGTCGGGCCAGTAGGCCCAGCTGGGCCGGGAGACGGAACGATAATGCCGCCTTGAACCGGCGGCGGGGAGCCAATACCCGGAATACCCGGGCCGGAACCGACTAGTTCACTCATCCGCGTGGAGCCTGCCTTTTCACGTTACCGACAATCAGCACCTTCTCTGTAGTCGGTGTAGTAGTCGTGTCCTTCAGGATCAATTCGTATGCGGTGCGATCCGGCATAGCGTCCGATACCTCTGACTCGACACGAATCGAAGCCCGAGATCCCGAGATGACGTAATTCCACTTCGTTCCGCCAACCCATGCACCGCCGGGTCCGTCCTTGAACTGGTAATACAGTTGACGGCCCGAGGGCCACGGTTGTGGGGGAGTACCAGCGCCATCCGGGCACCAGTCATAAAACCATTCGAAATCGTCACAGACGATCAGCTCTAGTGGCTCTTCTTTAGCCCTACGGCCAGCCATATGAAAATCCTTTGATTAGAACGCGGTCTTGATCCGAATGTCATCCCAAGAACCGGAGCCCGGCTTGACTCGGGCACCCGCGTAAGTCTGGGTGGCAGGGACAGAACCGTTCATGTGGCCCATGACAACGATCCGTCCGTCTATCTCGACCCATGCCGCTTCGCCGTTAGCGCATAGCGCTACCTTCATGCCGCCAGTAACCGTGTACGCGCGATAGTTGAAGTCGAAAAAGGTTGGGTTGGTGAGACCGCCCGAGAACCGGGATAGGTAAATACCGCCGTTGTAGAAGTTGGCTACCAGACCTTCGGAACCGTCCGACTTCGCACGACAGACTAGGGAGCAATCTGCAGAGCTGCTAGGGCTCTGAATGATTCCTTCAACACGGTGTGCACCGTGGGTTACCCCGGTGTCTCGGAGGATTCCGGCAGAGTTACTGCCGGTAGACCCGAGCCAAGCATTAGAGACAATTCCCGCGTTGCCGTACGTAGTCCATCCGTTACCGACCGAGCCGTTCGCTCGGTTGAAGTCATCGTAGAAAGCTTCTCGCGTCCACTGGATCTTGGTTTGAAGATCCGACTTCTTGTCATACAACATGAAGTTATGGATGTATGCCTGGTTAGTGGTCTGGTTCAAAATGTTGAGAGCCCGGCGGTTCGGACCCGCCGCGTATTGCTCCGGTAACCAGTACTGGAATACGAACGTGTCGTTGATGAATACCCGCACTAGCCGGTCTTCGTCAAGCCACAACCGGACACGGTACCAAGAGTTGTCTTGAAGGCCGCCCATCTTGGCGGTTTGTGCGAGTGTCTGAATATCTGCCAGGGAGTGATACACGATAACCCGAATATCGTTGGTGTTAACCACGGCCCCCGGGTCACGCCAGATAGCAACCATCGGAACTTCGATCAGATCGGAGAATCCGACCTTGGTCCATGACGAAGATATCGCCATTGCGAAAATCTGCTGTTGGATAACGTTGCCATCGATCTTTAGATCGAACTCGACACCCCACGACGGGGTGAACGCCATCTTTTCGTATGACACTCCGCCGACTTGAAACGGGGTCTCCAAGGCATCCGCAATCACCATCGTGTTGCTTTGCAGAGACACGGTTCGGTTCGAGTTGACCCGCTTCCACGGAGGCAGGATAGCGGGCTCATCCGGGCGATTGTAGTAACCGTCTAGGTCATGCCATCCGGCCCAAGTCCAGGGAAGGTTACGGCGCAGGAGGAACATCGTTCACCAGGCCGCTAATAGTTGCGTCCGAGTGAGAGACCAGCGTCGAACGCATTTGCTCAAGAACCATGCGGTTACCGCGTAGTCCACGCGTATCCGCCGGATCTAGCAGCGTACGCAAAGGCTCGGGATCATGATTGAATCGGTAAATCGCTTCATCGATCCGAGTCACTGCCTGATCACCTGGAGTGAGGTCAAAGAGACCTTCAAGCGTCTCGACTCCGAACGCCTTAGCCCATAGCGATTCTTGATACGTCTCTAGTCGAACTTCCTCCATACCCCTACCTTCACCGTAGCGAGTCTCGAAGAACTTCATTACTCCATCACTCCAAACAACAGAACTTGAAAAACGGTGGGTGGCACAGAGCCGGTTACGGATGTCACGTTGATGAACACTCGCTCTCGTGACGACATGAAGAACTCAACAGGCCAATTGGCTCGGGTGACATTCGCAGGGAGTGTGTACGAGCCGAGTACCGATGCTGTGGTTCCGGTGGCGTTCCACTTCTTCAGATCGAAGGTCAGCCCGTTAGGTTGCTCCAGTAGAGCAACATGCATATCTGTGATCTTGCGAGTCATTCCACCAGGAACGTTCTGGCAGAGACCGATCAAGAGCTCATTCACGCCTAGTAGTACTTCAGCGGAAGCTACGATAAATTCGGCTTCCCAGTAGGAAGCTCGGGCAGAAGCGCTAGCCGCTGTGGACTCAGCCGTAGCCGCTGTGTTTACTGCGGCTTGAGATTGGGTTACTGCTGTGTCGGCTGAGCCGGCCGCAGAGACAGCAATAGAGTAAGTAGTCTCGAGCTTCTCCCGGACATTCGTCCGGTGCTGGTTCTGGGCGTTGACCCACGAGACTTTTGCACCGCTGCCAACAATCGCCATCATCTGGTCAGGATTACTCGGCAGATCTTGACCGAACGTACTGCCTAGCTGGTATGCGCCATCGGGTCTAGGGCCTACCGGGTAACTCATTACAAGCTCTCTTCCGGGTGCACACGCCGAACGAGTGCACGAACTTCAGTCTCGAAGTCACGGAAGTCCCGGTTCTCTGCCCGGAGCTCCCGCACCTCTGTACGAAGCTCCGCATTGTCTTGCCGGTTCTCTTGACGCATTTCACGGATCTCGTTGTGAATCGCGTCCATGTCTTCACGAAGGTTCGTCTTGTGGGTGTTCTTCACCTGGTCTTTTACTTCGGCAAGGTCTTGCCCATGCTTGCGCTTGAGCCATGTCACCCAACCGGCGACAATGGCCATGAACACTGGAGACAAGACCTGAAGGGCTAGCACGTAATCGCTAACCCCGTCAGGTAGCGGGTTCAAGCCGGGTTACCCCCGAACCTGGAACGCACCAATGGTCTTGTCTACCGCGTCGGCTAGTCCATCCGCAGCGTCTTCAATCAGGGGCTCGTTCTTGACGAGCCACACAGAGATAGGCGTAAGAGCCGCCAGAATCCCCGCTACGACGCTAGAAATGTTCTCCGGGATGATTCCTTGCATACTCATCAAGAAAGCGCCTAGAGACAACACGGAACCGATTACGGCAACAACCGACTTGTAGTACGGACGGATATTCATTACTTACCCCGCTTCAGATCCCGGGTGCCGGGAATGCCGTTCTTCTCTCCGATAGCGCTCAGCAGGTCATAAGCCGACCGGTTACCACCTTGCTCGAAACCATCGAACCGGGCTGGATTACCGTCAGCCACAGCGCCACCAACACCAGCTCCGCCGATCTGGTCCAGGAGCGCGATTACAACTCGCTCCAGCCGATCGAGCCGGTTACGTAGCTCGTCATTCATGTCTGTTTCCTTTGTGGAATACGCGTATCCCTTCGGAGGGATAAGCGTTGCTAGCTGGTCAAAACTGATCCAGTACCCGTAAGGTCGGAAACCAGAATCAGCAACCCACACAGCGCGAGCGCCGGGGTTGTCGTCATAGCCCATAAGAGCGATGTAGTGATAAACGTCGCCTCCGCCATACGCGGGGGACTGAGAGCCCTTCACGCCTTGCGGGTAGTTCGATGGTGGGGCAACGATGTTGGCGATGACGCCGTAACCGGCGTCGATCGAATCAACCAGGTTCCGCCAGAACGATTCTTTCTCTACACGGGTAGGTGGATCATTCGGCATCGATACCGCGGTGTAGTCACCTCCGGTGTACTGGTTCAGGACCGGAGCGATAAGCCCGATGTGGTCCGTGCCGTTCACGGTCGTACCGATCTGGTCGGCTAGGTCCTGCTCATTCAGGAACACGCCGCGGTTGTTCAGAACCACTTGTGTTGAGGCAGGGCCACACCAGTAATAGGTTTCCTGGGGGACAATCGACCGGTCGTAGTCGAGAACTTTTTCACCCACTGGGGTACTTCCTGGATTATCGGGGCCGGCGGTCAGCCGGTCATAGATCTGTTGTGCTTCCGGCATCCGCTCGTCATACCGAGACGGATACGCGGATTGCTGTACCTGCTGGGCGTACCAGCCGGGAGAGTTATGGCCGTTGTAGTCCAGCCGGGCCAGAGCCTCATAGAACATTCCGGCGGATCGAGCCGGGTCCATGCGGTCAGCCGCGGTGCCCCACCATTGGGGACGTTGCTGAAACAACCCCGAAGACTCGTAGTCGTACGACAACGCTTCATGCGGATACTGAAGAGTTTCCGGATCGTTCTCGTTGGCGTACATGATCAGGTCCGACTCAACGAGCGCTGTTGCCAGCGCTATAACCTGCCCGCGCGGGGTGATGAATCGTCTTCGTCCTTCATCGATAATCCGGAGGGCGTAATCGTCTTTAGACACCGGGCCACTTCCTTATAATCTGGTCACGTTGCTTCCCGGTCATCTCGGCAGCGATCACACGCCGGCGCTCCGCTGGTCTAGCCGCCATCAAGTAACCGTTCACCGTGGATGGAGAATGATCCGCGGGCTCGAACAAGTCCCCGGACTCTTCCTCCGCGAACTCGTGTTCTCGGTACGCCGGAACACGGTCACCGAGCATTCCCGCGTGATACAGCCGTTCAGCGATCACGGCTTGTTCGTGAGGGGTGTAATCCAGCGGATCGGGGATCATCACTGGTTCAGGGTCCGGGTCATCGATGTCTACGACGTGAGCCGCACCATTGAGGTAGTGCTGCTGACCCCTGTACGGCATCCGGAGCTTCTTGGTTTGTAGCTCGGGGTGATGCCTTAGGCCGAAGCCCCAGAGAATCTCTGAAAGCTCTCCGCGGGCTTCCTCAGACAAGATGATCGGGGTACTTCCCGCGAACGGGATATACCCTAGGAAACATTGAAAGATCTTATTAGGGTCCGGCTCCTCACCTTCCGGGGGTTGACAATCTTCGTAGGTGGGGAACCGGGACATACTAGATCGCTCCTAGGTCGCTAAGGATAGATAGAATTTCTTCGAACTGTGCCCACGCCTCTGCTATCGGGTCTTCTGGTTCGGACTCTCCGATAGTGATCGCCCACGTAGGCGATTCGGTGCGGGACCATGAAAGGGTTATCTCGGATACCCGGTCCACGAAGATCTTGCCGTGAGGCATACCGAGAATTACTGAACCGACGCGGTCACCCAAAAAGAAGTGACCGTGGCCGCGCTGTCCGACAACCCAACCGCACGCACCATCTGGGATAGTGAGTTTATGCCGGGTGGTTTCCCTGGTAGCCCAGAGACCGGCACGCATAGCGAGAAGCCATGCGATCGTGTATCCGGTATCGGCCCCATCGGCTTTCTTCTCGTGGAAGTGAAAACCTTTAGTTGAGAGACGTGTAGCTCTTACCGGAGATTTCCATTTTCCGAAGGCCATGAAAACGTCCGTGTAGAACATTTTCGCGATAGCATCGAATATTCCGCCAAGAGCGGGTACACCAGGGATAGCGCTAGTCAAATCGCCTAGGGCCTGCACCGCAGCCGAAATCATTTCGTTGACGCCGGGCATTGAGTGCCCTCCGCCAACTACACTGGTATCAGTAGCAGGCTTCCAGCTGAACTCCGAGGACGAGATACCCGAATGCTCGGACTCGTAGAAGATGACACCCGGGCACTCCGGAAGAGTTCCCTTGTATCCCGGAGTGCTCAACTCCGGAGGGAAGTTCGGATCAGGCAGCGTACGCCGCGTATCGTTGATAACCCCATTAGGCTGATCAACAAAGAAGTCGGTAACAGCCTGAACCAGGCCCCCGAACATATCCCCACCGAACGAAGTACCGGTGTTGAATCCCGAATTATCGATCAGGTCCCATACGAGGCACCCGTTCATCAAGTCCGCGCCGGGCCACGGTGGTTCGTCCTCATCTTTGAGGTACCTGCGGCATTCCCAAGTCAGCTGGGCGTCAGCCACAACCTTCTTGGACGCGTCGTGTACGTACTTGAACCGGCCGTGGACAATGCCACCAACCGAGTTGTCCGGAGTCAGATCCGGTTTGACAACCTGAGTCCACGTACGCTGATCGAAGTTGAACCACTGTGACGCATCCAGTGGGTTATCAGGCAGTACCCAGATTGACGAATTCAGGCGAAGTAGGTTTACAAGTAGCGTTGTCTTCAGGCACCAGCGCGCCCTACCGAAAAGAACCCATAGCTTAGGAAACTGGACTTCCGGCGGTAGGAACGGGTTACTGTAAACGAGGATATGTTTTAGATGCTCGTAATCATGCTTGAACGTTACCCGGACGAACTTCTTGCCCTGCTCATCCTTGACAACCAAAAGTTCATCAATAGAGCCGGACCAGCGTGCACCGTCTTTATCGACAGTGATATGCACATTAGTTGTTTGACGTCCGTCAACATCCACAAGCCACTTGGACAAGTAGTAGTCAAGCGGCATTTCAATCTGTCCAACGCCAGCGTCATTGGCGAGGAACTGAAACTTAGCGTTGTATTCTTTCTTGACGTACCCGCGTAGATTCCAATCGCCATCAAAGAGGCGGACAAGCGGCGGCAGTAGCCGTCGTTCCTTCTCTTTGAGAATACGTTCGGTGATCTCAGCGAATACAGCGTCAAAGTCGATAGTCTCGACTGTTGCTGTAGCCATATGATCCCTTAATCAAGCCCGTACGGCCGCGACCAGTTACGCGGGCAACGAACCTGGACCCCCACACCCGCCGGTGCGTTCTTCACAGACACCGGTAGTTGCATCGGCTTCGTCTCGGGCGGAATCGGATACAAGAACCGCACTCCGCGCATACGCTGATAGATTTGCGTATCGATGTCCGAGACAACCTGATCCGCATGTTCATCGGTATCGACCCGGACGTGTTCACCCGCGATGAGCGCGGGCATCGTGATCTTGCGGGCCGCATGCGCGGATGCACGCTCGAAACGGTCATCACCCAGAGAGAAGTCCGGGAGCTTATACACCGCTCCCGGGTAAGCCTGAAGAACCCACTTCAACCACATCTCTGTATCGGTCGGGTTAGAGACGGTTACAAATCCGTCAGCCCAAGAACCATCGGTAGTGTCGGTGGTGCTGATCCAGGGGTCAGTTACATCGTCTTCCTGCCAGCGTGGCCAACCGGCCGTGCCCGAGTAGATGACATGCCCGTATTGGTCCTTGAATGGGTCTGTGTCGGGCGAAAAGTCTGGTGTCTTAGTGAGACGTAGCCGAAGGAACCGGCGGCCCCATTCTTCCGTCTCGCACCAGAGCTTGGAGTCTTTCTTGTAGCTCCAAGCTTTTCTAAAATCCGAATCGTTGCGTTGCCAAGACTGGTCGGAAGTATTGATAACCTCCGCACCTAGGATCACTTCTCGTTTGTGAACCCGGATACCACCGAAGTCAGCACCGATCTGGAATGCTTGAGAGTTCCAGATCGATTCAACCGGTTCATCATAAATTCCTTCCGGGTGAGTGCCGAGGTAAACACCTCGATCCCCGGCACCCACACCGTGAAGAATCCATGTATCTGTCGGGCTTCGCCATGACTCGAACTCGAATCTGAGTCCGCTAGGCAAAACTTTTATCTCCTTTGATACACCTTGGCCTGCCGCTTCTGTTCAACGCGGTACGCCTGCATCGCTGCAGGAACATCCGTGACGTTGAAAGTGACATTCGGCCTGGCATGAATCATTCGTTCGATCTCCGCTCGGGTCGGAGCATCCCCACCTTGAGCCGGCTGAAGGCTGGAACCTGCGAAGTCCCGAAGTTGCTTCGGAGAGTTGAAGATCGGCTCAGGAGAAGAACTCATGTTCACCGCGATGCCGCCGGGCGGCAGCCAACCTCCGGTGTCGTACACCTTCGCTTCAGCGGTCTTCTTAGCCCAATCAGGAACTTCCGCGTCTTTGTTGTAGCCAAGCTGACCGGAGAACGCGTTAGCGCCGAAGGTCCCGATATTCTGGATAGCTTGGATGACAGACGAAGCGGTGTTATCCGAAGACTTGTTGTCGCTCTGCTCAGAAGCCAGCGAAACCGCTTGATCGGCGACATTCCACCAGCCGGAACCCGAGATCTTGTCCGGTAGCTGAGACTTGAGACCATCGAATATTGCACCCGCGGTACTCGAAGCCCACGTGGTGAAGATGTCCTTGACACTCTTCGCCTTGCTCGAAGAACTCGATTCGTCCTTGTCCCGGGCTTCCTGAAGCGCGATATCCGCCTCAGCCTTCTCGGTGTCCGTCGAATCCGGGTTGTCGTATACTTCGTTCCGCTTCTTGTTAGCGGAATCAATAGCCGCTTGCTTCGAGATATGCGACTTCTCTTGATCGGAGTAATGCTTTGTCAGCTCTGGAGCTTGCGGAGCCACACGGGTTCCGCCTTCTAGCTCACCCTGGTGGTCTTTCTGCTCTTGCTTCTTGACAACCTTGTTCTGAGCCGTCTTGACATCGATATCCGCTTTACGCTTATCCGAGTCGGAGTACTTACCCTTTTCGTTGGCGTACACCTCGTCACGACGTTCCTGAGCTTGCGTAACCGCTTCCTGAAGAGACAAAAGTTCTGTCTCGTCTTCGTCCGTCCAAGTGATCATCGTTCCGCCGGTAGTCAGCGAATCAATGCCCTTGATCAGAGAGTTAGGCAAGTGGAACTTGAACGGGAACTGCGAATCCGAAGCACCCGCGCGACGTCCGCCGATACCCGAGGTACCGAGCGCACCGCCGGACTCCACGTTCATTCCGGCGATAGTTCCTGCCATGTGCTCTTCTGAGACACCAACCTGGAACCATGTATCAGAAGGGCCTAGACCCGGTTCAAGACCCGCAGTATCACCCGCGAGAATCGAATACGTGGTGTAAAGCCGCTTCGCGACCTTGCCGAAGCCCATAACGATCTGTTGCAGATACCCGATGAACCCGGAGCAGTCGAAGTTACTGAGACCGACTCCGGCCCATTCGTACTTGTGGCCTTCTGCGGCTTGCGCCGCACTGACCGCCTGCTGAATGCCGTACGGAGTACCGCCCTTGGCGAACCGTAGTCCGCCGGCCAGTGCCCGAGAGCGAAGGTTGTACATCGCACCTTGCCCACCGACCGCGTCAACCTCACGAGCGGTCCACACATGCTCACCATGCGAGAGAAGCGCAGGAATCGAGTCAGAGGTACCGGTGCCAGCACCGTTGATAGGTCCGCCGGTAGCGCGTTGCTCAGGGGCTCTGCCTCCGAGCGTTCCGCCGATGACGTTTCCACGCCCTTGCGGGAATTGCTCGGAATAGATGATGTTCGCGTGCTTGTCCGGGATCTTGATGTTGATCAGTTCCGCGAGCTTCGACAACGTAGTGTCAAGGCCCGGTGCCGTGAGCTTTACCTCACCCGGCTTGGCGTTGATCTCGTCTAGTTTTACACCAGCCTCATCCAGCGCCTTCTTGACCTCTGCGGACTTCGTCCAATCCAGCGGGATTTCTGCTGTGCCCGTATTAGCTCGGAGAAGCTCACGGATAACAGTGAGCTTCTGAGTGGTTTCACTGGCACCCTTCAGGCTTGCCGTGATCTCAATGTCTTTTTGAACAAGACCTTGGGCTTCAGCGATCTTCCGGATTCCATCGGCACCGAGACCCGTAGCCCTACCAAGCTCTTCATACTTCGTCCCAAGTTCAGCGAACATAGAGTCGACAGGGCCACCAGCTTCAGCGACCTTCAGCACCGAAGTACGGATATCGTCAAGCTGAGTCTTCAGCTTGTCACCGTTCTCGGTCTTCGTGGACAGCTTGCCGTTTTCGTCAAGCAGCCCTTCACCGAAGCCCTTGGTTTGATCCCAAGTCTCTTGCGTAGCCGCAGTGGTATCCCGAAGAGTCCGGTTGTACTGCTGCATCGCATTGTCGAGTTCGACCGGCTTACCGGAAAGAACGTCTAGCGTGTCCTTCATGGCCTTCAGGCGTTGATCAGCCGTAGACGACTCGTCAGCTAGGGTCTTGACAGCAGCCGAAAGCGTGCCGAATCCCGGAGTCGAGTTCTTCGCCTCGTTGGTGGCCTTCTGAATCTCGTCCCGGGTTCGCTTGATCGCGTCCAGAGCAGTACGGCCAGAGTCGCCGGTCTTTTCGAGACCGGCCACGAGGGCTTCATACTTAGGACCACCGGAAGCGATGACCGAACCAAGGTCGGACATCTCCAGTTTGGTATCACCCAGAACCTTGTTCAGCGCTTCTTGCTGTTCGATCGCAGTCTTACGGCTGGAGAAGTCTTTGAGGAACGCGCTGGAGATCGGGTC
>NZ_JBHZCS010000132.1:0-13619 GCF_042755705.1 Nocardia sp. NPDC059154 | reverse complement strand
TTAAGGTGTGCAAGGCACGCCTCGGCGCTCTCCGCCATTCCTTCGCCCGTCGTCGAGATCCCGGGAACCCTCAGCAGATCCCGGACGATACCGATGTGCCTTTTTTCGTGCATGCGAATGAATTCGCGAATGTTTGCTTTGACATCTTTCACCTGTCGATGGGTGGCTGCGACGTGGTTCAATGCGAGAATCCTTTGAGGGACGTGTTTGGTCGGGTGAACGTCTTACTTCCGTTAGGTGGAGGCAGGGGCTCGGCGAGCACCGAGCAGGATGGGCTTGTCAGGTCCTTCTGCGACGAACCCGACGCCTGAACGGCTTGCGCGTATGCACGCTGGCCTCCGAAATTCGCTTAAGAGGAAGACCCCGTATGAGTTGAATCATATTCGCAGGCGGTCTCCCCGCGGGTCAACGGCGCTTTCGTAGAATGAAAGTGCGGCGCTTGACCAGGACTAAGCCCGTCTGCCCGCACGCTCAGGCGGCTGGTCGCGGGGGTGTCCCTATGGTTCCTGTCAAGCCGCTGAGGGGAGCGGTGCCTGGTAGTGTTCTTTGTTTTTCAGCATGGCGTAGAGAACGTCGCAGCGGCGTCGGGCGAGGCAGATCAGGTGACTGGAGCCCGCTGAGCAGGTCCAGCGGTTGTGGGAGTTCTGATGCACCAGAATGGGTGCAGGAGGACGAGATCACGACATGGCGCGACGACGACACACTCCGAGCAGATCATCCGCAAGCTCCGCGAGGGCGAGAAGCTGCTCGGTGAGAAATTCTCGATCGAGGAAGTGTGCAAACACCTCGAGATTTCCGAGGCCTCCTGGCATCGCTGGCAGTCCCAGTACGGCGGCATGAAATCCGACGACGCCAAACGGCTCAAAGAGCTCGAACGCGAGAACGCGCGGTTGAAGAAGATGGTCGCCGAGCAGGCCCTCGACATCGACATGCTCAAGGAACTGAACCGGGGAAACTACTGAACCCGGACCGGCGCCGCAGAGCCGTTGTGGTTCTGCAGCAACGATTCCGGGTATCACAACGGCGTGCCTGCGCGGTGGCCGGGCAGTCGCGGTCGGTGCAACGGCGACCGCCGGCGGTCACCGAGATCGAACAGGCGCTGCGGGCGCGATTGCGCGCGATCTCGCGCAAGCATCCGCGGTGGGGTTGGCGCAAGGCCCATGCGCTGTGTCGCGGTGAAGGACTGGTGACCAACCATAAACGGACGCAACGCCTCTGGCGGGAGGAGGGATTGAAAAGACCCAGCCGGGCGCGTAAGAAACGCCGTATCGGGCCGGGACGGAATCAACGCTTGAAGGCATCGTTCCCGGATCAGATGTGGGCGTTGGACTTCCAGGTCGATGTCACCGTCGACGGCCGCCAGGTGCGGTTTCTCAACATCATCGACGAGTTCACGCGAGAGGCGCTGGCCACCAGGGCATTCCGATCGTGCACCGCCGACCGGCTCGTCGCTGTTCTCGACGAGATCATCGAGGCTACCGGTCGAAGACCCAGGCAAGTCCGCATGGACAACGGCACCGAGATGACCGCGCACGCGATGGCCGACTGGTGCCGGTTCACCGGTGTCGATGCCTCGTTCATCGACCCGGGATCGCCCTGGCAGAACGGGGTCTGTGAGTCGTTCAACGGCCGTTTCCGCGACGAATTCCTGTCCTGCGAGGTGTTTCATTCCCTGACCGAGGTACAGGTCCTTGCCGAGGACTGGCGCATCGAGTACAACAGTTACCGACCACACGGATCGCTGGGTTTCCTTACCCCGCAAGCATTCCGGCAGCAATGGTCACCGACCGAGTTCGAGCAACGGCTACAACTCGCATAACCGGTGGACCCGCAACCGGGGCCCAGTCACAGGGCCGCGCCCAAGCTTCTTCTTCTCGGCACGCTTTTTGTCGTAGTAGGCGCGACTGGGGGGTCGTGGAGGGCGGAGAACGCGGACAGGAACAGCGCTCGTTTGAGTTTCTTGTTGCCGGAGCGAATGACATCTGAACGGTCAAACTTACGAGGAATCGAGGGCGTTCCCCGGCTCGGCCCACCCAGTCGACCCCATGGCGGCGCGACGATGATGGTGTCGTGAGCGAGGTAGATCTCGCACCGCGAGTTGGTGATCGGGATGCTGTCGTAGAAGGGTCCGATGTGTTCGAACCGGGAGGCTGTCGCGCGCGGCTTCTTCACGCAGCTCTTTCGCCGCGAGGTCCTGGGAGTCTCCGGTGTGATCGAACAGCCCGCCTGCTGGTAGCTCGCAACCCCACGCATCGATGGATTGCCGGTACTGCTGAAGCATCAAGGCCTTGCCGTCGCGGGTGCGGGGGACGACATAGACGGCCCCCGCGTTTTCTAGAATGGTCAGAGTGTGCTCGGCCCCGTCGCGACCGATGATTCGGTCGCGACGGACACGGCCCAGTTTGTGAAATGTTGCGGCGAGCGGGCTCACCGGCCCGCTCGCCATTCAATTCTAGTAGGCCGTCGGGGTAGGGCTATGTCGCCCGCAGTCGGCGCGGCCGCAGGGCAGCCGACCAGCCGCGGCCACCACGGGGTTGGAGATTCAGCGGCCCGAACTCGTCGATCCAGACCACCCGCCCCGTCGATGGACGGGTGAACATGGAGGTCGAGTACCCGCGCCATCTTGGTCTGAAAGTCCGGGTCGTTGCTGGCTTTCCAGGTTTTCGTGCCCTGCCACGACACCCCGCCGGCTTTCAGAATCTCCCCCGGACGGTTTCACGGCTGATGCCGCCAATGCCGTTGATCCGCAACACTTCCGCCAGCTTCGACTTGAGTGAAGGCAGCACTCAATTAGTATGACTATCCGGAATCGATGAAACCAAAAAGTATGCACGCCATTGCGCACCTAGAATTCGCGATTCACTGGGCCTCATATGATTGTGCAAAAAGCTTGACACTGGAGGTTCAGGCAAATCATTACGCAGCTATGCGAACCCCGAAGCGGCTCCTTTGTTTATCACATGGTTTCTCTCGCCGCGCTGCGCCGAGATGCGTGGGCCAATGTCACAGGGTCGAGGATGGATGCCAGTTTGTCGGGGCTGACCAGACCTTGACTTACTGCCAGTTCACTAACTGCCTGTCCGCTCGATAACGCATCAGCCGCGAGCTGCGTGGCGGCCTCGTAGCCGATGTAGGGGGTGAGGGCGGTCACCATGCCAATGGAACGCGCGACGTTGGAGCGCAGATACGCAACGTTGGCACGGATTCCCGGCACACACAGCCGCCTCAGCACGTCACAGCCAGCTGTCAGATGATTCAACGATTTGAATAGGCTATGGGCAATAATCGGCTCGAAAGCGTTCAATTGCAGCTGTCCAGCCTCGGCAGCCATTGTGATCGTGATGTCATTACCAATAACCTCAAATGCGATCTGGTTCACTACCTCGGGAATGACTGGATTGACCTTCCCGGGCATAATACTCGATCCAGCCTGCACGGTCGGCAAGATGATTTCACCCAGACCGACTCGTGGGCCGGAAGACAGAAGGCGCAGGTCATTACAGATTTTCGACAGCTTCACAGCCGTCCGTTTGAGCACACCCGACAACTGAACCAATGCGCCGACATCTTGTGTAGCCTCGACAAGATCCGTCGCCGTCGACAACTCCAATCCCGTTATCCGTCGCAGTTCTGCGCATACCCTGGCTGCATAGTCTGGATGTGCATTGAGTCCCGTCCCGATCGCAGTACCGCCGAGGTTGATTTCACGGATCAGGACCAAAGCTTCTTCCAGCCGGGCGCTGTCTTCCTCGACCATCACCGCGAAGGTGGCGAACTCTTGGCCCAGTGTCATCGGCACCGCATCTTGCAGCTGGGTCCGGCCCATCTTCAACACGTCAGCGAACTCGGTTGCTTTGGCGTGAAATTCGATTGACAGTGCGTCCATGGCGTGGCGAAGTCGGGCTACGGCGAAGTGCAGTGCCACCTTCAACGCAGAAGGGTATACGTCGTTGGTGCTCTGCGACAAATTAACGTGTTCCAGCGGATGCAGGTGTTCGTACTGGCCGCGTTGGTATCCCAGAATCTCCAATGCCCTGTTGGCGATCACTTCATTAGCATTCATGTTCGTCGACGTACCTGCACCTCCTTGGATAACGTCGACGACGAACTGATCGTGGTGGTGACCGTTCCGTATCTCCTCGCACGCCTGTGCAATGGCTGTACTGCATTGGCGGTTGAGTAGTCCCAGTTCATGGTTGGCCACTGCCGCCGCGTGTTTGACACAGGCGAGCGCCGATACCAGATCGGAATATCTACTGATTGGAATGCCGCTGATAGTGAAATTTTCCAGCGCACGCAGCGTATGTACTCCATACAGCGCATCGGCGGGCACCTTGCGATCGCCGATAAGATCGTGTTCGATACGAGTTCTGTCCATAGGAGTGCTCATCATCTATCTCTTCCATCTGTTGATCGGCCCAGGCGGCCCTGAGCTAGGCCTCGCGGGCGACCGACGACCACCGCGTCACGCAAATATTCCAGGTGTTCATTTATGATTGAGGTGCAGGAGTTTAATCAGTTGAATAGACAAAAAAGCCCAGGCATAAAGTAGGAGCTATCGAGAAAAGGCTTCTGCACTTGACAGTTCGACCTGAAATCCATCGAGCATCGGCGGTCTCTGTTCTAGATGTACCGACGCGATCTGGAATTCAATCCGCCTAGGTCAGTCTCGTCGGGGGCGGCCCGCCTGCATACTGTGGCACAATTCGACGAAGTCTTTCACCGCCGTCGAACCACTCAATAACACGGCCGATTGCGCTTGCGCTGATCACACGGCGAAGATCTCGTGGCGACAGAGGCGTCTCAGGAAACCATGCACTATCGGTAACCGTCAATATCGTTGTGGTCGCGATGCGATTTCCCTTGCTGCCGGCCATTGCGCTCAAGGCTCATTACCTCATCTGTGATGGACCCGGCGTCCGGGCTACATAAGGCCGTACTCTGTCCACGCCCGCGCGGCCGTGATGTATCCACGTTCGATGTCACGTCCGACGGCAGCGCGGTCCCGATCCTGGGCTGGGCCCCAACCACCACCGCCCGGCGTACGCAGATGAAGGATGTCTCCCCTGCGTAGCGGCACGTTCTCGGCCTTGGCGCCCATCGGTGGACGCCATTCGACCCCCCCGAGTACCAGGGAGTGGTCGGCAGGTGCGCCGGACCCGCCTCCCTTCGCACCGGGCGCGCCGAATTTCGCTCGGTCTCCCATCACGGAGACCTTCCCACGGTCAGCCAGGAACTCGATTGAGATTTCTGTGCCGGGTCCACCGCGGTGCACGCCCGGGCCCTCCGAGTTCTCCCGGATCGCGTATCGCCGGTAGCGGAGCGGGAAACGCTGCTCTTGCAACTCCAACCCCGGGGTCAGGGCGACGGAGATGGTGGTCGCGCCATTGATGAGACCGTCATGCCGGACCGAGCCGCCGTACCCGCCGCCTGTGGAGGCGAAGAAGGTGAAGGTGTATCCCTCGGCGTCTCGGCCCGTGATCGCGTGCAGCGAGCCGGTAGAGAAGCAGGGTGCCGGTACCGGGTTCGGAACGACGTCCGCGAGCGCGGTGAAGATGTTGTCGATAATCCGCTGGGGCGCTTCGGTGGTGCAGGCGGCGACCGGTTTGGGGAACGTCGGGTTCAGGAAAGATCCCTCAGGCACCCGGAACTCGAGCGGCCGCAGACACCCACCGTTGACCGGGATGTCCGGAAAGATGTGCTTTAGACCGATCAGACAGGCGGTCATTGTCGACGAAATCGGACAATTCATCGGCCCGTCGACCTCTTCTCGACATCTGGAGAAGTCGAACGTCATCGTCCCGTCTGAAACGACGATGTCCAGGTCCACGGCGAAGGGTTCATCGGTAATGCCATCGTTGTCCATGTAGTCGATCGCGGAGTACGTGCCGTCCGGGATCGCCCGAATTCGCTCACGCATGAGCGCCTCGGCCCGCTGATTCATCTCACCGACGGCAGCGCGCAGTAGGTCGACCCCGAATCGGTTGACCAGCTCGTCGAGTCGGGCGGCTCCGAGGCGCAGCGCGGCGAGCTGAGCGGCGAGATCGCCGCGCCGGTCCGACGGCTTGCCGCGAATGTTGGCCAGCAGGAGCTCGATCAACTCTTCGTTAACCACTCCCCCCCGGCAGAGCAGCATCGGGGGGACCCGCACGCCCTCCTGATACGTCTCCGTCGCAGTCGAGGTGATCCCGCCAGGACTCATCCCTCCAATGTCTGGCCAGTGCCCGGTGTTGGCCAGGTAGAACAACACTTCTCCGTCGGGGCCGTGGTAGGGTGCCACGAGCTTGACGTCCATCAGGTGGGTTCCGCCGGTGAACGGGTCATTGACGATACAGACGTCGCCGGGCTCAAGGTCCAGGACGGAGGTGACCGCCTGAACGGTGAATTGCATGACGCCGATGAAGATCGGCAGGCCGGTCGAGCCTTGGGCGATGACCTCTCCCGACGCCCCGTCGTAGATTCCGCTCGCGCGGTCGAGAGCATCCGAGATGATCGGCGAGAAGGCCGCAGTTGCATAAGCGGAGTCCATCTCGTCGGTGATCTGCTCAAGGCTGCCCTTGAGCACGGCAAGGGTGGTTGGATCGAGATCAGTTCGCGGTGACAATGAGGCTCCCGAGATGGTCGACGCGGGCCTGCTGGCCCTCGTCCAGGAATAGGGTGGAGTCGCTTTGCTCGACAATTGCCGGCCCGGTGACGGTGCTGCCGAGCGGGATAGCGAAGCGTGAGTAGACCGGCACGCTGCAGGGGCCTTCACGCAGGTAGAGTTCGCGATGATGTGCGGGCTGGGGCTTGCCCTCGGTCGGCAGCATCGCTGTGGCGATGGCTGCCAGATCGAGTGCCGGCCGTGCCGCGATCACCGTGGTGGTGAGGTTCATGATCCGCACCGGGTTGTCCAGTGTGTACCCGAAACGGTTTAGGTAGGCTGCGTCGAATGCCTTGCGAAAATCCTCGGCGGCCGGCCGATCGCCCGGCAACGCGATCCGGATATCGTAGGTCTGTCCGTCGTAGAGCAGGGTGGCACCGTGCTGCGCGGTGACGGTCGCCTGAGCGCCCACCTCATCCGCGACCAGAGCGAGCCCGACACGCCGCTGGCGATCGAGCACCTCGGCGACAGCCGTCTCGTCCAGCTCGCCGAGCGGAAGATTCACTGTTTCGGTGAAGTCGTGCCGGAAGTCCGACATGATGCAACCGAATGCTGAGGTGATTCCTGGAAACAACGGTACAACGGCCGCCCGCATCCCGAGTTCGTCTACCAACGCGGCTGCATGTAGCGGGCCCGCTCCGCCGAAGGGGACGAGAGCAAACTCGCGAGGATCGAGCCCCCGCTCGATCGACTGCAGCCGGATTGCCCCGGCCATATTGAGATTAGCGACCTCGATGATTGCCCGTGCAGCCTCAGGAATGGATAGCCCAAGTGGCTCTGCGATCTGCCGTCCCACTGCCTCGGTCGCAAGGTCGAGGTGGAGCCTGACGGACTCCTCTGATCCGAGGGGGCTGCCCTCTCCCAACCTGCCAAGGATCAGGTTCGCGTCGGTAATGGTAGGGGCGGTTCCGCCGTGCCCGTAGCAGGCGGGACCCGGCCGGGCACCTGCGCTCTCTGGGCCGACGGCAAGAATGCCGTCGTCGCCAACTCGGGCGATGCTGCCGCCGCCGGCACCGATAGTCCCGATATCCAGCATGGGAAGAGCCAACGGCATGCCGAAGTCCAGCGTCGTCTGTTCCTTAAGACGCAGCTCCCCTCCAACGGTCACGGAGATGTCCAGGCTTGTGCCGCCCATATCCGCCGTGATCACGTTGGTGAAGCCGGCCGCGTGGCCGATCTGCTGGGCTGCTACCACGCCCGCCGCTGGGCCGGACAGCACTGTGTTCGCCGCCATGCGGGCGGCCACCGCAGCGCCAGCGACTCCGCCGTTCGACTGCACGACGAGTAGCTCCCGCTGGTGGCCGCTCTCGGCGAGCGCCACTCCCAACCGGTCAAGATAGCGTGCGACCAGAGGCTGGACGTAGGCGGAGATCGATGTGGTGCTCGTGCGCTCGAACTCTCCGTAGACCGGCACAACCTCGGATGACCGCACGATGGTGAGGGCGGGCCAACGTTCAGCCAATGCCGTAGCCGCAGTCTGCTCGTGTTCTGGGTTGAGATAGGAATGCAGAAACACGACGGCGATCGCGTCCACGCCCGCGTCGGCTAAACGCGCTCCGGCTTCGAGGACGGCGGCCAGATCGAGCGGCTCGACGATCGAACCGTCCGCCGCCACCCGTTCCGGCACCTCTAGCCGCAGGTCCCGCGGAACCAACGGCTCAAAGGTCCCCGTCAGACCGTAGATGGAGTGCCGGTCGCGCCTACGCAACTCCAAGATGTCCCGGAAACCGGCGGTGGTAATCAGGCCGACCCGCGCGCCCTTCCTCTCGATCACGGCGTTGGTGGCCACGGTGGTGCCGTGCACAATGGCTTGCACCTCAGCCGGCTCCACGCCAGCCGCTGTGAGCCCAGCGAGGAATCCATTTGACTGGTCAGCGACGTCCGTCGGTACCTTCGATGTACGGATCACGCCGTCGGAGAAGACGACAACGTCGGTGAAGGTACCGCCGACGTCAACCCCGACAAGGGTCCCCGGCCCGGTCACAGTCGCACCCCGCCAATTGCGGCCGGCTCCACCGGCAACACGAAAACACGTGGGCGATCGTGGTGGGCGGGCAGGCTATATGCGGCACCCGATCCTGTGTCGCGACCGCCGCTCACTCTTAGAACTGTACTCATCCGCACCCTTGACTCTCGTAAATGGATTGGTACGCGGGTCTCGCGGACTGCTCCCGCGATGGCCACTGCTAGATTCTGGGATCAATGCGCTGCGGGTCAATGGTGATTTCGAAATATGAAAGCTCTGCGTCTGGAGTCCCCCGGCGGCGGATCCATCCGAGGCGAAGGAGCAGGGCAAACCGATATGGAGGCGGAGTGTCTGACCTAACGATGTGTTTTCACTGAGCGGTAGGATGGGCACGAGACTGGAGGCGCGAGTCAAGCGTCCCCTAGAGCAAGGAGCGGGAGATGGGAAAGGGATCCGTCCTTCACCGTGCCGTTGAGATTTTGAAGCTTTTCGATCCTGTGCGAAGCCGAATGTCACTCACAGAGATCGCATCGGCCGCAGGTCTCCCGCTACCGACTACATACCGCATCACCCGTGAACTGATCGATCTCGGCATTCTGGAGCGGGATCAGGACAAGAGGTACCTAATCGGTACAGAGCTCTGGGAAATCGGCATCCGCTCGTCGCCGGTGCTCCAGCTACGAGAGATCGCGATGCCATACATGGAGGACCTTCAGATGGCCGTCAAGCAACACACGGCGCTGTCGGTGCGTGTCGCACACGAGGTGCTCGTGCTCGAGCGGCTGGCGTCACACAACGAGGTATCGAACCTCACACAGGTAGGCGGCAGGCTGCCGCTGCACGCCAGCTCGCCCGGCCACATCTTGCTGGCCTATGCGGACCCCGCCCTACAGGAGAGGATTCTTGCAGGGCCTCTCGAAAGGTACACAGAGCAGACAATCACCTCGAGTTCCGCCCTACGAACTGCACTCGCTGCGGTACGCATGCGCGGATACGCAGTCGTCAACGGTGCCACCAACCCTTACGGAGGGGGCATCGCCGTCGGAATCCACGATAACGCCGGCGAGGTCGTCGCAGCCTTGTCGACCACTTACAGCCTCGACAACCACAATATCGTCGTCCCCGCGGTGGTGTCCGCGCTGCTAACAGCTGCGCGAAGCATCTCAAGGGGTCTGCTGACACAACCGAGGCTGTCACGACAGTCGAAAGGCCATCTGAAAGATCTGGGTCTGGACAGACGCCAGGGCGCTGCCATCGACGAAAGCCACGTAATTTCTAACGATTCTTGGGCGTGGATGGAGCCGCTGTTGCCCGATTCTGGCTCGCGCCGGGCTACGCGCTGGCGGGACCAGCGGCAACTGATGGAAGCGATCGCCTGGAAGTACCGTATCGGCGGCGCGTGGCGGGAAATTCCAGAGGAACGGTTCGGGCCCTGGCAGACGGCGTACGAAAGACTTAATAAGTGGCGCGCCGATGGGACGTGGGCCCGGCTGATCGCAGTCGCCCGGTCCGATGGCGACTTTGGCCGGGAACTGGACTGGCTGGTAGCTGCAGACTCCTCGCGTGAAAGGACGCGCGAGGAATAGGCTGTCCTGCGGATCGTCCGCGATGTCCGACTGGCCGCTGGGTGACGGATCCAGAGTGATTTCGAACGGCCGTTCGAGGAGCATGCCCTCCGATGGAGCGCGTCGACCGCCCGCCACCCGTCCTGGGCAGCCCGATCACTTTGGTAGGCCATCGCCATCACCGCCATCCGTTACCCAACTGAGGCCATTCGAAACGCAACCTCATCACGTTCCGCAATATGTGTTATCGGTCTGATTTGCTTTTGTGATTGCTACCTCCGGTCAAGAATAGATGCGGTCGACTGCCAACCAGAGGAGGCGTTTCGCGGTGACAGGGGCCGCCAACACGACCGAGCAATCCGAGATCAAGAAACAGACTACGGAAATTGGACGAATCCGGGTGCCGGGCGGCTCTCGTGCGCGATCCAGGGCTGATTGCTGTCGCAGCACGACGGTAGTGGTCCAGACCGCTGGTTGGGTTCCGCACCTGCGGTGGATGGGGGCCGAGATGTGGGATCGTTTCAGTGCTTTCGATCCTGGTCTGGTTCGTC
This sequence comes from Nocardia sp. NPDC059154, assembly GCF_042755705.1. Lineage (NCBI taxonomy): Bacteria > Bacillati > Actinomycetota > Actinomycetes > Mycobacteriales > Nocardiaceae > Nocardia > Nocardia sp. NPDC059154. The sequence goes on along the minus strand of NZ_JBHZCS010000132.1, from coordinate 2,894 downwards.
TTTGTGGCGCCGTAACGACTGTCGGCGGTGTGGTGTTCACCTTGATCGTGCTCGCGCTCGTCGGTGCGCCTGTTTCATTGTTAGTGATCGGGGCGTGGAGTTGCATGGTCGCGGGCTACACCGTCACGGATCAGCGTTCCCGCAATCAAGCCGTCACTCTCGCCCTCGCACTACCGGTCAGTGTAGGAGCCTTGACAGTAGGAGCTGCGCTGACACCGTATCGCATCGCAGCAGTGCTCGTTTTAGTGGTCCTTATCTTCGCGGCGATGTATGTGCGCCGATTCGGGCCGCGCGGCAGCGGCCTGGGTGATTTTGCATTTCAACATTTTTTCATGGCTCAGTTCGTCCACGCCAACCTCGCACAGATTCCAGGGGTTTGTATTGTGGTCGTCGTGGCAGTAGGTTCCTCCGGCCTCTTCCGTTTCGGCTTCGTGCGCGCCACACCTGAACGCACCCTGCGACGACTGCGGCATGCGTTCCGTGCGCAATTACTGGCGGTCATTGATGCGATGGCCGATCTGGCCCACGCACGTCCCGCCACGAATCGGTCAGTGCACGTGCTCCAGCGACGCTGCGCGCGGCTGCACCAAGCCGCTCTGTTGGTCCAGGCCCGGCTGGATGTCGCTATCGCCGACCCAGCCACCGCACGGACGGTGCAACAGCGAATCGCGGAGGCCGAGATCGCCGCCGAGCATGCCGCTATTACGCTCCTTCAGACACTGCGTCCCCACCACGACAGCTCCAGCACACTAACACTGCATCTGCCAGGCACTCAGAACGCAGTCCCAGCACACAGCGAAGCCCCCCGCGACGGCGAGCACACCGACCCCGCCATCGCTCTTCTGATGCGCGAGTTGAGTGATCTTCGGCGACTACTCGCTCGCCCAGCGGCCGCCGGGACGGATAAGTCGACAGCGATGCTCCGCGACCGCCTGCTCGGCTACAGCACCGAAACGCACTTGCCGAACACGGTCACCGACACCACGCGGGAGTTCTATCGTGCGATCGGCGAACTCGCCCGCGCCGCATTGGGACTGCAACTAACGCTGGGAACGAAGAACTACCAGCACGACATACCGGATCCAGAACAGACGGCGCGCTGCCGCGCCGAACTGGAAGCAGAATACGATGCGCAAATCGAGGCCGATCGCAGCCAGGAACCAACAGGCTTGCGGCGGACGACGACCCGGGCGGCATTGCAGGTCGCTGTCGGGACCGCGATTGCCATCATCGGGGGCGAGCTGGTCTCCGCCGAGCATTGGTACTGGGCGATGATCACCTGTTGGGTGGTACTCCTCAACACCACCTCCCTCGGCGAAGTCCTTGTCAAAGGCTACCGGCGCCTGGCCGGCACAATAGCTGGTGTGGCCGCTGGCGCCGGACTTGTCACGCTGGTCGCCGGTCACACCGGCACGGCGTTCGTGGTGATGATTGCCTGCATGTTCGGCGCTTTCTTCCTCGCGTCGGTGTCGTATCTTCTGATGTCGCTGCTGATCACCTCTATGCTCGGGTTGCTCTACACCCTGCTGGGAACATACACCGACACTGTGCTGATAGTGCGAGTCGAGGAAACTGCCGTAGGAGCAGCCGCTGGCCTCACCGCTGCACTGCTTGTCCTGCCAGCTCACACCCACCAACGCGCGAACGAACAACTCGCAGATGTGCTCGAACGCGCGGGGGTCGTCGTCGCCCAGGCCGTCGCTCACCTCACCGGCGCCCGCCATACCAATCCCCTCGACATCGCGCGTGAGCTGGACACTGCCCTCGATGCGTACCGCACGGTCGCGCAACCGCTGCTACATCCCGCCAGCCCGCTGCGCACCCGCCGCGCCCGCACACGCCACACCCTGGCCGTGCTGGAAACCATCGCTTACCACGCCCGCGGCCTCGCCACCACCCAACGACTGTCCGTAAGCCAGCACAACCTCGAACCCGGCGCGTTAACGCAAACAGCAACACAGCTGAACGACCACCTGACTGCCCTTGCCGACGTCGTGCAGCGCCCAAGCAATGGACACGCCGAGTTGTCGAGAAGTACCCGAGCCCTCCCTGCCACAGTCACCTCGCCCAGCCGCTCCCCGATAGAAGCCGCGACCAGCAGCGCAGTACTGCGGCACCTACAGCGAATCGACACCAACATCGATGCGTTGGCCCGCTCGCTCACTCGGACTTCGCGTACCGAGTATGACCACTGACTAGGCCTAACACGACACTGGTATTTCGTTGCCCTGCAAGGTAGTTGGTTGGGAGTGTCGGATTAACGGCTCTGTCCCTCTTGCGGTGGTGACTGCGCGTCGGTGACGGCACGAGTTCCCGTGCGTGGGGTGAATGTGCCTGCATCCGTGGTCTTTTCAGGCATATGGCTACTGGTGGTCGAGGATGCTGTCGATGAGGGCGAGCGGATCCTGGGCGGGCGAGGACTCCGGGCGGTCCAGCCGCTTGCCCTGGCTGCGGAACGGACTCAGCCCGGTTGCATGCCTACCACCGCCGGACCGTGGCCGACGTTCCACTCGACAGCCGGGCGGTGGTGCTGCAGGTCCGTGTCCACCGCCTGGTGTGCCCGGCATCGAACTGCTGCACGACATTTCGAGAACAGGTCCCCGGCGTCCTGGATCGCTATCAGCGCCGCACCACACGGATGACCCACCAGGTGCGGTCGGCGGTCCGTGAGCTGGCCGGACGGGCCAGCGTCCGGCTCCTGTCGCAGATGGCGTGCCGATTATCGCGCCACACCGCGATCCGGGCACTGCTGCGCATTCCGCTACTAGACCGGCCGGTGCCGAAAGTGCTGGGCGTGGACTTATCCCGACTCGGTGATTATCCCGATGTCGTGGGTCAATTTGGTGGGATTGCTTGTGTGGCAGTGGTTCTCCGGTAGCTGTTGTCGTGGATGT
>NZ_JBHZCS010000131.1:0-13678 GCF_042755705.1 Nocardia sp. NPDC059154 | reverse complement strand
ACAGACCGGGCCGCCCATCGCGCGGATACCAGTCGGCGAAATCCTCATTGCTCCACAGGCTTTCGAGCCGGTCGCGTATCCACATCGCCGTGGTGCCGTGGGGATTACTGGCGCGGGCCACCCGCACCGTCAGCGGCGGAACCGTCTTGGCCGGTCCGGGTCCGAGTGACATTCACTTGATCCTTCGAGGGGACGCAGCAGAGCTTCGCGCCCAGCAGTGTGGCAGCCCATCATCCTCGACATGCGGCAAATCCCAAGATCACCGACAGAGTCAAGCTAGGGCCTGTCCTCAAAGCCATATGAGCAGGGTGGCCAGGTCGAGCATCCCGCGGTAGGAGGTTGCCGTCTTGTCGTAGCGGGTGGCGATGGCACGGTATTGTTTGAGCCGGTTGAAGCAACGTTCAACGACGTTGCGGCGGCAATAGATTCGCGGACAGAAGGTCGGCGGACGTCCACCCGCCCGGCCCCTGCGGCGTCGATTGGCCTGCTGATCAGACCGTTCGGGGATGGTCGCCGCGATCCCGCGCACCCGCAGGTGAGCACGGATCGCCGCGGTCGAGTAGCCCTTGTCGGCCAGCACCCGCCGCGGCCGGGTCCAGGGCCGACCGCCGCCCGGACGCGGCATCCGAATCCCGGCGAGCACCCGGGTGAACACGGTGCAGTCATTGATGTTTCCCCCGGTCAGCACGATCGACAACGGACGACCCAACCCAGCGCGCTCGCGGCCATGAAGGAAATCTACAACGCACAGGACATTGACCACGCCCAGATCGCGATCAAAGCGTTCGAAATCGATTACGGCGCAAAATATCCCAAGGCGGTTGCCAAGATCACGGACGACGCCGCCATGTTGCTGGAATTCTACAGATATCCGACCGAGCACTGGATCCATCGGCGCACGACCAACCCGATCGAGTCCACCTTCGCTTCGGTCCGGCTGCGAACCAAGGTCACCAAGGGGCCGGGCTCCCGCGCGGCGGGAATCGCCATGGCCTACAAGCTGATCGAGGCAGCGCAGACCCGCTGGCGCAAGGTCAACGCCCCCGAACTCGTCGCCCTCGTCCGCAACGGCGCCCTGTTCCACAAGGGCAAGCTGCTCGAACGCGCCCGCGACATCACCCCGCCGCCGTCAACCGGCCCAGCCGACACCGCCCGGACGGAGGTCGCCTGAATCCTGCCGAACCACAGGTTTTGACAATTTCTCGTCAACCAAACTGGTGCACCCAGTGAGGGCGATTACCCCTGAACGAGTCCCGGACCGACGCACGCGGTCCGGGTCTCGTTCGGTAAGCGAGCTTCAGGCTTACTGTGCCGGGCGATCCGGGGACGGATCCGCACGTTTGATGGCCGGTCGACGCTGGGGCCGGTTCGCGTCGACGGTCCGCCGGTACCACCGTTTGACGCCCCTGGTCTCGTCCGGGGCGACGTACTGGCCGCGAGAGATATAGCCGCGCAGCGTGCCCGTCGCGATGCCCAGGTACGCGGCGACCTCGCTCTGAGTCAGCAAGTCCTCAGGGTCGCCGACCGGCTCGGGCGCCTCGGGCACGAACAGTGCACGAACGATCTCGTCGACGGCCGCCGCGTCGTAGAGCTTCCAATTCCCGCGCCTGGTCGACAGAGCGGCCGGCCAGCGCGCGTTGGTCACCCAATGCTTCTGCACGGTATTCAGCGCACGGCCGTAGCGCTCGGCGATCTCGGCCGTCGTTAGGCCGTTCGCGGCCGGTGCGGCATCGCCGGCCGGGTCTACCATCGCTGTGTACTCCGTTCGTGAGTAGTCGGTCCGGCCGGCGGGATTCCGATTGAGCGCGCGTGCGCCCCGTCCCACCGGCCCTTCGGCGTTCAAGGGGCACGGTCCGGAACCCCCGGGCCCTGCTGGCTTGCTAGTCCGTGTCGTCCTCGTCGTCCTGGCCGGCGAGGATGATGCCCTCGAGACGCTCGAGGTCCTCGGTCGCCCGCGCCGCCGAGACGATGGCCGAGCGCAGCATCCACATCAGGCCGCCTTCCTCGCTGCAGACCCGAAAGATGGTCACCCCGGTCATCCATTCCTCGACGATCTCGATCAGCATCTGCCTCGATCAGCATCTGCTCGACGACCTCGCTGCCCTGGGTGTCGCGGATCGCGCCGAGGGCGTTCTCGGCGCTGGCGATCAGATCGAGTGGGACGGCGAGGCCCGCGATCCGCGCCTCGAGCTCGATCGGCGGGTACAGCTCGACGCGGAGCCGCTTGGCGATCCGGTCGTACACCTCGCCCGCGCGGAGCTGGAAGCAGAGTTCATAGCCCCATCGCTGCATGTTGTCCACCGGTTCTCCGTGGTTCGCCTTCATTCGGCCTGCCGGTCGGGTCCGACCCCGTCCGGCATGTATTGCCATGACAGCATGCATGTACCCTTGTACTTTGCTGGCGGGAGGGTAGTTCGTCGAGAGGCAGATAGCCAACGGATTTCAGGCGCAGAACACTACACACAGCATGCAAAGCTTACGCCGAGGCACCAGCTTCAATAGGTGACCTACGCATCGTCGACTGAACGAAGTAGATGAACAGCTTGACGGCGTTGTCCATGGCGCGTTCATCGAAGTCGAATTTGGGATGATGGTGCGGTACTACGTCTGCGCCGGACGCTGTCGCCCCAACCAGAAAAAACACACCGGGAACTTCACGCTGATACCACGCAAAGTCCTCTCCCCCAGTCGACTTCCGACGGCCTTCCGCAGGTGTTTCGAGTTGGAGGTCGGTGAGCGCCTGCGCAACTATATCGGCCAGATGGTCGTCGTTGTTCACAGGCGGGGATCCGTAGATCATTTTGACCTGAGCCTCGGCTCGGTGCGCCTTCGCGATTCCGACAGCGATCTCCTCCAAACGTCTGGCCAAAAGACCCCGGACATCGTCGTCAAACGACCGGATCGTCCCGCGCAGTACCACAGTGGATGGACAGACGTTGTACTCAGTACCGCCATCGAATCCAGTGACCGAGAGGACAGCCGAGTCAAGTGCGCTGACCTCTCTCGCGACGATGTGTTGCAGGTTTCCCACGATCTGCGAGCCGATCGAGATAGGATCCGTCGATTGATGAGGCATAGCTCCATGCCCGCCACCACCGACGACCGTGATCTCGAAATAATCACATGCCGCCATCAGTGGCCCCCGGGCGGCGCTCACCACTCCGAGCTGCAGAGGCGTGGAGAGATGGTGACCAACCACCATATCGGCACCTGACAGCACCCCTGCGGCGACGATATCCGGCGCCCCGCTGGGCAACGGCTCCTCGGCGTGCTGGAACAGGAACCGGAACTCTCCGTGGAACTCGTCCGCACATTTGCTTATTATCTCGGCCACCGTGAGGACGCTAGCCATATGACCGTCATGCCCGCACGCGTGCATATGCCCATTAGCAGAAGCATAAGGCAAGCCGGTGTCCTCGGATATCGGCAGGGCATCCATATCCGCCCGGATCACGAGCGTGGGGCCCACGCGACCAGTGCGAAGAGTTCCCAGCACGCTGGTCTCAGTGGGTCTCGTAACATCAAGACCGAGCCCCTGAAGACACCGTTCAACATACTCGGCTGTCCGATACTCACGATATGCAATCTCCGGGATCTGATGCAGTTCTCGACGGTGCAATCGCACCTGATCCTGAGCCTTCTTGTCATGCATCGCTTCTACTAGTGCTGCGATCGAACTGAGAGAAGAGGCTTGCATATCGGTCCTTGTCGTCATCGAATGGCCTGTTGACGCCGTGAAGTCAGAGACCCCTCCGGCCGCCTATCGTATACAATAGACCAAGCCGGCGTGGAGGGGAAGAGTCGAGACGTTCGCCGACAGAAGCGCTTGCGCTTCAGAAGCAGGGCTAGAATGCTGAATCACTTCATGCTCGAAAGCCGTTACGGGAGCCTTCCCTAGACGAGCCGCCGCAGAAGCGGCGTGAGGCGATGGTCGACCAGCTTGCGCATCACGAGCGCGGTTGTGGTCTTTTCGACGCCATTGATATCAAGGATCCGGCCTGCAATACGGTATAGGTCGTCGGCATCGCGGGCGACGACATGAACCAGTAGGTCGGTCACGCCACTGAGCCCGTGCACCTCGACCACTTCCGCGACTTCGTCGAGGTCCTTGGCGATCTGCGTGAGTTTGCGCTGGGTGACACTGGTGAGAATGAACGCTGTCAGCGGATATCCGAGGCAGCCCGGATCGATGCAGCGCTCGAACGAGTGCAGCACATCCTGCCTCTCGAGCTTGCCAAGCCTGGCCTGGACTGTGTTGCGGGACAACCCGGTCTTGTCTGCCAACGCAATGACGGTCGCCCGGGGTTCCTCTGCCAAGGCGATAAGGATTTTGGCGTCGATCGAATCGACGATGGTCTTCGTGGGCATTTTGCCAACCTCCAAGTAGAGCTCGCGGACGATGTTTCGCAGAATGCTCAAGTTCTGCGTCCAGCATTGCGGAAAGTGTAACCCAATGCTCAACTAGTGAGCGTTCTGCACACCATGCGCGTGAACAACGGCTCACCCAACGATGGCCGAACGGCAACGCCCAAGGTAGATGGGCCCCAACCCATATACGGCGATCGTGATGTCGCTCCGGTTCGAGACCCCGTATACACAACCAGTTCGGTCGTGTTGCGAGAGAGCCGGTCGAGGGTCCTGGACCAGGCTTCCCCTCCAACGGCGTAGCACCGCTGGCCGACCGTCACCGGCAGGCACCCCACATCCTCTCCGTCCAACGAGCGTCAAGCACGTGCCGGCCTCCCCGATATCACCAGTTCGGATGGGCCGACTTCGTCGGCGACGTCTACGGCTGCCTCAGCATCGGCACTTGCACCTGCACCTGCACCATCGTCTGGATCACCCGGACCTGGCTGAACAACCTCAAAGGATGACGACATGACAACCACGTTCACCGGCGTCACAGTGCCGTTGCCCACGCCCACCAGGAACGTCCCCGAAGGGACCATCACCAGTCAGCTCAAGGTCACCGGCCACCACATCGCTGACGGGACCGATGCTGCCCAACGCTTTACGCCTGTCAAGCGTCGGGCTGAGGACCTCTTCTGGGGCGGGGAACCACGATGACCAGCGCCCCTTATCAGAAGCTGCAGAGTGAACCGTTGAACAAGCATGAACAGGAATTGCTCCTCTTCGCCGCCCGCTGGGCACCGTACGGCGGCGGTGAGGAGTTCATCCTGCCGCAGTTCGGCATCAGCCCCTCGCTGTTCTATCGCCGCGTTCTTGCCGCCCTTCGCCCCGTTCGTGACCACCGGCTCACGCCGGAGATGCAGCAGCAGCTGACCGAGTTCTGCACGAAAAAGATTGAGAAGCTGACGTGAGAAACCTCAACCGCCAGGCATTCGACACCGTCCCCCGTGTGGGGCAAGACCGGGGCCAGCCAGCTCATTAGTAAGTGTCAACAGGATAAGAGGGAATAGCACCAGTGAATACGTCGCCCACCCATGTCGTCTCGATTCGGTCAGCCGGCCGGAAGCCAGAGGAAAATCATTCCTATGCCTTTCGGGAACGAGTAACTGGTGCGCAATCGGTGGTCCGCACACTCGAAGAACTCGGTGTCGAGTACGTCTTCGGCATCCCGGGTGGAGCGATTCTCCCTGTGTATGACCCCATGCTCGAATCGACCCGCGTGCGGCACATTCTAGTCCGGCACGAACAAGGCGGCGGCCACGCAGCCACGGGATACGCACAGGCCACCGGGCAGGTCGGTGTCTGTATGGCTACCTCTGGACCCGGTGCGACCAATCTCGTGACGCCGCTCGCCGACGCACAGATGGACTCGGTTTCGGTGGTCGCTATCACTGGCCAAGTCCATTCGAGCCTGGTTGGCACCGACGCGTTCCAGGAGGCCGACATCTCCGGGATTACGATGCCGGTCACAAAGCACAATTTCCTGGTGACCGATGCCGCCGACATCCCCCGGATTATCGCCGAGGCGTTTCACATCGCCTCCAGCGGCCGACCTGGCGCGGTCCTCGTCGACATACCAAAGAACGTGTTGCAGGCCCAGACGGTCTTCTCCTGGCCGCCGAAACTAAGGCTGCCGGGGTACCAGCCGATCACAAAGCCGCGAAACAAACAGATCCGGGCTGCAGCCGAACTCATCGTGGCCTCGTTGGCACCAGTGCTGTATGTCGGCGGCGGTGTCATCAAAGCGGACGCTTCCACCGAATTGCTTGAATTTGTCGAACTCACTGGTATCCCCGTGGTTACCACGCTCATGGCACGTGGTGCATTTCCGGACAGCCATCCCTTGCACTACGGTATGCCGGGAATGCACGGCACAGTCGCCGCTGTCGCCGCAATGCAGAAAAGTGACCTGCTTATCGCTCTTGGCGCACGGTTCGACGACCGCGTTACCGGCCAACTCGACTCGTTCGCTCCACACGCGAAGGTGATCCATGCCGACATTGACGCTGCCGAGATCGGCAAGAACCGGCGAGCCGATATCCCCATCGTCGGTGACTGCCGGCGGGTCCTCACCGAGCTGCTCACAGCCCTACGCCTTGAGTTCGGGAAGTCGCCAATAGCGCCGGACTTGACCGATTGGCGTACGAGCTTAGACCAGATCCGCGACCAGTACCCGGTGACCTGCTCCACGCCCACAAACGGAACACTGTCACCGCAGTTCGTCATCGAAGCGGTCGGAAGGGCGGCGCGCGCGGACGCCATCTACGTTTCGGGAGTCGGTCAACATCAGATGTGGGCGGCGCACTTCCTCACCTTCGACTACCCCCGAACGTGGCTGAATTCCGGCGGCCTGGGGACGATGGGATATGCAATCCCCGCCGCGATCGGCGCAAAACTCGGAGCCCCCGATCGTGAAGTTTGGGCAATCGATGGGGACGGATGCTTCCAGATGACTAATCAGGAGCTTGCTACCGCAGCGATAGAGGGCATTCCGATCAAAGTGGCTTTGATTAACAATGGAAATCTCGGGATGGTCAAACAACTTCAGACCCTATTTTATGGGGAACGCTATTCAAGCGTCGACCTGGCCACACATTCACGCAGAATCCCCGACTTCGTCAAGGTTGCAGAAGCACTTGGATGCGTCGGGCTTCGCTGTGATTGCCCAGAGGATGTCGACCGAGTGATCACTCAAGCACGGGCTATCAACGACAGACCGGTCGTGATCGATTTCATCGTCAGTGACGATGCCTTGGTCTGGCCCATGGTCGCCGCGGGTACCAGCAACGACCACATCATGGCTGCACACGGAATCCGCCCATTGTTCGATGACGAAGACTAATTGAAGGACTGACGCACCAATACCGTCGGTTCTTTTGAGCGTATACGCGGAGGTGCCTCGCATCCTCCGCGGACGAGACTATCTCACATGGGGAAAGCATGCTCAAGGATTCTCCGCACCCACAGCCGCATGGAGGAAGCGGGGGATGTCGAAGGCCCCCGGAAAGCAGTAACGAGTCGCCACCGGCTCCTGGCCACACACCAGACCATCGGTGCGCACGCCCCCGGCGCGACAGCCGTCCTGGCCCTGGGCACCTTAGCCGTGAGCACCGATGCCTAGTTCGTCGCGGGCTTCCCGCCGGCCATCGCCCATCGCCGCAAGTCTCGCAATGAACGGCCGAACAGTCCGCAACCGCGTTCGCCATCGTATGTGCCCTGCTCTCGCCCGTGCCGGCGACGGCAACTGCGTGGGTGCCACGTCATATCGTGCTGATGACAGCCCTGCTGGTGCTGGCCTCAGCGAACCTCAGCTCGGCGCTCGCCCCTCCACTGCTGATGACCCTCCACACCCTGGCCGCCTTCACACCCACCGCAGCCGCCGCCCTGATCCAGGCTCGACAGCGCGCCTGCGCCTTAACCGTGGTCGTCGGCGGCCCGCGTGTCCTTTGCGCCCGGCTCGCCGTCGCACGCCGTTCCTGAGTCGCGAGCGTGCCGCCGCTCGCCGGCTTGGCAGTCAGCATCGTCCTCTACACCTATGCGGCTCCCGTCTTGCGTGCCCTTGGCGCCGCCGCGCAAGCGTGGCTGTTGTTCCAATACGGACTGGGCGCCAGGATCGGAAGCCCGGGAGCGGGCGCCGCGGCCGACCGGTACGGAAGGCCTGCTCGAACTGGCCTGCCCCGAATAGACGGGGATCCGTCATCGTGCATCAAGTGGCGGGTATGGGCGGAGCATCACCTCTGCCACCGTGTTGTTGGCGGCCCACTCACTGCGGTTCCGGCCTCGACATCACAGTGCCTACGGGCCACCGCTGCAGTCCAACTTGGGGGTTGCCGGTCAAAGTCTCGCGCCGGTGTCGACTCTCACCTGCAACAAACGTTAATGGACCCATGATGTCGGCGAATATACGACATAGAGGTTGGCAGCGTTATCGTAGAGAAGAAAGCGTCGAAGGGAGAGCCAAGGCCTGAGCATGTGCTGGTCAAGCCGTCGGAACCAGCGCGGGAATCAAAGAGCGACGGAGTTAGAAGATTATTTTGATGGGTGACGGCAATCCGTTCGACACTCAGCGGTATCCTCCTTCCCTGACTGCGGAGCTAGGAGGTGTTGGTTTCGACCACGCGGAGGAGATCGGGCGCGGCGGCTTCGGGGTCGTCTTCCGCTGCACCCAAGTGGAGCTGGACCGTGTGGTGGCCGTCAAAGTTCTCACCGTCGACCTGGACGAGGAGAACACGTCCCGCTTTTTCCGCGAACAGCGGGCCATGGGCCGGCTAACGGGGCATCCAAACATCGTCAACATTCTGCAGGTCGGCACAACCAACAGTGGCCTTCCCTTTATCGTGATGCCGTACCATCCGCAGGATTCCCTCGATGCGCAGGTCCGCCGCCGCGGTCCAGTGCCATTGGGACAGGCGCTGCGCCTAGGTGTGAAGATCGCCGGCGCTGTTGAGACGGCGCATCGGCTCGGTATTCTGCATCGCGATGTCAAACCGGCAAACATTCTACTCACCGAATACGGTGAGCCTGAGCTAGCCGATTTCGGCATCGCGCACATCGCCGGTGGCTTCGAGACCACCACAGGAGCCCTTACCGGCTCACCGGCCTATACCGCGCCGGAGGTCCTCGGCGGTGACCCGCCGAGCCCCGCAGCCGACATTTACAGTCTGGGCGCCACAATCTTCACCGCCTTAACTGGGCATGCCGCGTTCGAACGCCGCAGCGGTGAACAGGTGGTCGCGCAGTTCTTGCGGATTACCGCACAAGCAGTGCCCGACCTTCGCGACCATGGCATCCCTGATGATGTGTCAGACGCGATCGCGCTGGCAATGTCCCGTACCGCTGATGGGCGACCGGCCACTGCCGCTGACTTCGGGGACATACTACGAGAGCTGCAACGTAACCACGGCTTTCCGGTCGACGAGATGGCGTTGCCTGTCGAACCCGGCGCTGTGGTGGATACGGACATTGGTGATCGCGAGCAGGAATCGGACGGTAGACGGCGGCCGAGGGGTTCCCGCGCCACGCTGGCCGTGACAGGAAGTCTCCCCTCGGAGCTGACCAGTTTCGTCGGTCGCCAGCATGAAATAACCGAGGCGAAAAACCTGCTGGCCGGCTCGCGGCTAGTGACGTTGACGGGGATCGGTGGCGTCGGTAAGACGCGGCTGGCTTTGCAGGTCGCAGCGGCTGTACAACGCGAGTACCCCGACGATGTACGTCTGGTCGAGATGGGTGACCTGCGCGACATGTCATCAGTGGTCGAAGCGGTGACGTCCGCGGTGCGGGTACGGGCGGATTCGGCCCGGCCGCTGCTTGAAGTTCTGGTCGAGGCGTTGGCGCCGCGAGAGCTTTTGCTGGTGCTCGATAACTGCGAACAGGTCGTGGAAGCAGTAGCGAAAATCGCCGAGACTCTGCTGCGAGCTTGTCGCCGGTTGCGGATTTTGGCCACCAGTCGCACACCACTGGCCATCGGAGGAGAGGCCGTGCTTCACGTTCGCCCCCTAGCTGTCCCCAATCATGAGCAGCAGCGCTCGTTGCGGGGTTTGCGCAGATTCGACGCGGTGGCTTTGTTCGTCGAACGCGGCATGGCCGCTGTCCCTGGTTTCGAGCTCACCGAGGACAACGCAGCAGCAGTAGCAGGGATCTGTCGCCGCCTCGACGGGCTGCCGTTACCAATCGAATTGGCCGCGGCAAGGTTGCGGGCGATGTCACCCGAGCAGGTCCTGCAGCGGCTGACTGACCGATTTGCTTTACTGACCCGCGCCAGCCGCGATGCGCCGACACGGCAGCAGACTCTCCGGTTATGCGTCGACTGGAGCTTCGAGTTGTGCACCATCGAAGAACAACTGGTGTGGGGCTGGTTAACGGTGTTCGCGGGAAGTTTCGATCTCGAAGCGGCAGAACAAGTATGCGATATTTATCTCAGCCGGGGCGACTTGCTCGACGCAGTGACCTCTCTGGTGGACAAGTCAATCCTGATTCGGGAGGAGTCCGGTGCGGTGGTGCGATTCCGGATGTTAGACACACTCCGGGATTACGGACAGGAGAAACTTGCGCAGACTCGTGAGAACATCGCAGTGCGCCGCCGCCACCGCGACTTCTATAAGGCGTTAGCGCTCGGTGCGGAGGCAGAGTGGATCGGCGCCCGCCAGTCTTACTGGATCGCCCGACTGAAGCGGGAACAGACGAATCTCCGTGAGGCGCTCGAATTCTGCGTCGACGACGATATCTCCGCCGGCCTTCGCATCGCCAACGCGCTTTACTGGTATTGGCTTTTTCAGGGCCTCTATAACGAGTGTCGGCGCTGGCTCGACCGCCTCCTCGCCTGCGGGAGCGGCCCCTCAACCCCCGAGCGGGCAAAAGCACTGTATTTCGCAAGCGTGATGGCCGCCGCACAGGGGGACCTGCGAAGCGCGGAGCTGTTGGTCGAGGAGGGACGCACACTTAGCACGCCATTGAATGACCGCATGGTGCATGCCCTCGCCGACTGCGGGGAAGGTATGCTTGCTCTCTACAGCGGTGATCTCTCACGCGCATGCCCTTTTCTCGAAGCCGCCCTTGCAGAATTCCGTCAAAGTGGGGAACGCACACTGGAAATCAGTGTTGAGTACGCGCTTGTCCTTTCCTACGGACTCTGTGGACTAACAGAAAAGTCAATCGAGTACCATGAGCGAGTTCTCGCAGTTACGGAGAAGGAGAAAATATACCGGTCGTACTCACTGTGGGCAATGGCTATTGTCGTGTGGCGACAAGGCCAGGCAGAACATGCCGTCCGGCTTCTCGAGCAATCACTCAAGTTGAACCGGCACGCTCGCATCGCTGCAGCTTGTCTGGAGGCACTGGCCTGGATTGCGTGCGAGCGGCAGGATCCACTCAGGGCTGCAACGCTCCTGGGAGCCGCCGCTGAACTCGCGAGCCCGATGGACAGTACCTCGATCATATTTTCCACTCTCCGCGTCTTCCACCAGAACTGCGAAAGCGAAGGTCGTCGGCAACTTGGAGATAAGGAATTCGAAAAGGCACACCAAACAGGCCGGCGTCTAAGCTCCGATGCTGCGATCGCATACGCCCTTTACGAGAAGTCGCCAAGTACTGTCGTGCCTGACACGCACGCGCCTACACGACTGACAAAGAGGGAGCGCCAGGTTGCTGCTCTGATCGCCGAAGGTCTGACCAATCAGGCGATCGCCGATCGCCTGGTGATCTCACCTCGCACGGCGCAGGGGCACGTCGAGCATATCCTGGTCAAACTGGACTTTACCTCCCGGACGCAGATTGCGGCCTGGGTCGTCGCACACCAAGAGTCGAGGGTCGATACGTGACCACCCCGATTGCGCGGCGCCGAGAGTTCCGGACTGTGTTGGGCCGCCAACCGCTAGGCCGTGCGCCCGCCACAGAGGGCCTCCTCGGCGCAGTTATCGTTATGCGGAACTTGCCGAGCTTGCCACCACTTGGTTCATGCGCGATGTAGCGTAGCCTGTCCTCGGCGGCGCTACCGTACCGACCGCCAACGCGGGGGCGTGTCGCACGCATCCCCGACTAGCACGACACCGCCCCTACTCAGTTGCCCGAGCAGGGGCCCCGGTTAGTTTACTCACGCGGTCTGCCGCTGCGGGGTACTGCTCGGCACTTCGATCACGTCATGGCCCGGCTTTCGTTGCGGTCGATTGCCGATCCCTACCGCGGCCGCCAGTGTTGCGATCGCGCAGAGAACAGCAAGACAATAGCCAGGGGCCGCGGGATAACCTCGACCGACGAGCCAGGTCGCGACATATGGAGCGAACCCGCCGAACAAACCGTAGGAGACGTTATAAGCCAGACCACTGGCCGAGGACCTCACGCTCGCAGGGAACAACTCGGCGAGGGCGAGCGCAGTCGTCGTGCCGGCAGAGCTCAGCAGAAGTGCGAAAACCGCGATAATCAGGCAGGCCCCCAGCACTGAGGCGTGGTGAATGATCATAAACGTCGGGATAGCGAGAACACCCAAACCAAGCATAGACGTCACCGCGACGAGCTTTCGTCCCACCACGTCTATGGCTTGTCCGGCCCCGAGGCTACCCACGGTTGAGACGCAATAGGCTACCAGCAGCACCAGCAGCGAACCCGTACTGCTGAAGTGCGCCGTCACGGTTAGGTACGAGACGAGGAACCCCATCACAAGGTAGGTCGCGACCGCGTTGGCCATGGCCCAGCCCATCAGGATCAACATGGGCTTCTTCGCCACCTTCAGGGCGTGCAGGATCGGCGCCGATTGGACCTTTCCCTCACTGCGCAGAGCCTCGAATACCGGTGACTCGTCCACCCGCAGTCGCAAGTACAGGCCGACCACCGCGAGTGGCGCTGCCACGAAGAAGGGAAGCCGCCATCCCCATGTTGCCAATTGTTCGGGAGTTGTCGCCGATGTCGTAAGCATCGCTACCAGAACGGCGAATATGCCCCCGGCGAAAACCGATACCGCGACGAAAGACGCGTATCGACCACGTCGACCCGGCGGTGCATGTTCGATAACGAAAGCGGCCGAGCCGGAGTATTCACCGCCGGCGGAGAAGCCCTGCACCAACCGACATATGAAGAGCAATACGGCCGCTGCAATACCAATATCTGCGTAGCCTGGCAGGACCCCTATTGCTACCGTAGCCGCGCTCATCAACACAACCGACAGTGTGAGTGCGGGGCGCCGGCCGATCTTGTCAGCCAAATGTCCGAACGCGACCGCCCCCAAGGGGCGAACCAGAAGGCTGATTCCGAAAATTGCGAACGTGGACAAGAGTGCGGCTGTCGGATCGGATTTAGGAAAGAACGAGTGCGCGATCGTAGTCGCGAAGAAGCCGTATAAGGAAAAGTCATACCATTCCACAAAGTTGCCGATCGCCCCGGCTGTCAGCGCCCTTCGCCGGGCGGTGTCGGTATTGCTCATTAACACTCCTCAAGATATGCGATCGACGGACATGACCATAGATCGTTATTGCAAGCCCAAAACGAGTGGTGGACAAATACGCCACCGTTTTTCCAGGATCTCTCACTAGTAAAAGTGTAGTAGTGTGCCGAGTCGAAATCCCAAGCGCACATTGGAATCTCCAATCTCGATCTTGCCGAACACATCTACTACGGCTCGGATTTGACATCCACGACCCGGTGCACGCAATCGGGCAACCGCCCTGATGATTACGCGACGAACGACACGTTGCGCGCGAAGGGGCCGGCCCGCGGCTCCCAAAGCCCAGCGATGCCAGGCTGTCGTTCAATCCCGTCCACGACTTCGGCCTCCTTGCCG
>NZ_JBHZCS010000130.1:0-13812 GCF_042755705.1 Nocardia sp. NPDC059154 | reverse complement strand
GCCGGTGTGCTCGGGGTGGCCGACGCCGATGCCGAGCAGGAACCGGCCGGGGAATTTCTCCTCGAGCCGCAGATAGGTGTCCGCGGCCGCCTCGGCGGTGGTGCCCCACACGTTGACGATGCTGGTGGCCACGACGATCGATTCGGATCCGGCGAGCAGTTTCTCGTAACCGTCCCAGTCGGCCGGCGGCGATCCGCCCAGCCAGACCGCGCCGTAGCCGAGGTCTTCGAGTTCACGCACCCCTTCGGGGGTGAACTGCGTGTAGAACTGCCATGCACCGAACTTGCCCAGGTAGTCGAATGCCATATCAGCGGCCAACGCATCAAGATCACGACGCATTCCCGGCGGCACTGTCGAATTCCGCGCGCGCGGCGAGCACCTCGTCCATGTGGCCCTCGGCCCACTGGTGCAGCCGGGTCACGATCACCAGCAGGCTCTGCCCGAGCGGGGTCAGCGAATAGTCCACGCGCACCGGTACCTGCGCGGTCATGCGCCGTGCCACCAGGCCGTCGCGTTCGAGGGTGCGCAGGGTCTGGGTGAGCATCTTGTTGCTGACCGCGGCCACGGTCGCACCGATCTCGCCGTAGCGGCGCGGTCCCGCGCCGAGCGCGGCCAGGATCAGGCAGGTCCACTTGTCGCCGATGGTGTCGAGCATCTGGTTGGTGGGGCAGGCGGCGAGGTAAGCGTTGTACTCGACTTTCGCCTGTTCCCGGCGTTGCGCGGCGGTGGTGGTCGGCATCGTCACTCCCCTGGTGCGGGCCCGGCCGCGAGCCCGGATCGACAACTGGCTGTGCAGATACAGCCGACGCGGCGGCGTGCGCATTCCCGCCCGCCGGGACCGGTCCGGGCCGCGATCCGCACTCTCACCGGTGACCTGGGTACTTTTCGGTGCCTACTGGCCGCGCGCACGGGCGCCGACCTACGGTGATTGCACGCCCTGCACCGCCGGTCACCCGGCGCGGCGGCGTTCCACCGGTGGACCTTCATTCCTTCGCAGTCACAGGAGCATTCCCATGCGTGCTGTTGCTTTCTCCCGTTTCGGCGGTCCGGAGGTCCTCGACCTGATCGACACCCCCGTACCCGTCCCGGGACCGGGTGAGGTGCTGGTGAAAATCGCTGCCGCCCCGGTCAATCCGGTCGATATCGGGGCGCGGGCCGGGGCGTTCGCCGCGCTGCTGCCCGAGCGCGACCATTACGTGCCCGGTGTCGAATTCTCCGGCTGGATCGAGGCGGCCGGTCCGGGTGTGGCCGATGCCGAGCCGGGGCGGCCGGTGGTCGGCCTGATTCCGTGGCTGGCCACCTTCGACGGCGCCTATACCGAGTACGTGACGATCGCGGCCGAGCTGGTCGCCGCCGCCCCGACCGGCGTCGATCTGACCGCCGCGGCGACCCTGCCGCTCAATGCGATCACCGCGGACCTGGCCGTGGCGGCGGCCCCCGGAGCCCGGGTGCTGGTGACCGGCGCGGCCGGCGGTGTCGGCGGATACGCGGTGCAGTTGGCCGCGGCACGGGGCGCGACGGTGATCGCCGTGGCCGGGCCCGGGGACGAAGACCTGGTGAAGTCACTGGGTGCGAGCGAATTCGCTGCGCGCGGCGAGGATCTGACGCAGCGTGTGGGCGCGGGCAGCGTCGACGCTGTCATCGATGCCGCGCTGGTGGGTGCGTCGCTGCTGCCGCTGGTGCGCGACGGCGGCGCGTTCGTGGCGTTGCTGCCGCCGGTGACCCCGCCTGCCGAGCGCGGGATCACGGTGACGACGGTCCAGCAGGCCCCCGACGGCCGCCGCCTGGCCGAACTGGTGGATCTGGTCGAGGCGGGCACGCTCACCCTGCGGGTCGCGGAGACCTTCCCGCTGGCCGAGGCCGCCGCCGCGCACGCCCGCTTCGAGAAGGGCGGCCTGCGCGGGCGGCTGGTGCTGCTCCCCTAGGCGGCCTCGGGTCGGCCCTGGGCGCGGAATTGTCCGGGCGCCACCGCGAATTCGCGTTTGAATGCTTTGGCGAACGCGTATTCGGAGGTGTAGCCGGACTTTTCCGCGACCACCCGCAGCAGGGCGTCGGACTCGCGCAGCAGCCGCGCCGCGCAGGTCATGCGCCACCAGGTCAGATAGGTGAGCGGGCCGGTCCCGAGGGTGGCGGTGAAGCGTTGCGCGAACACCGAGCGCGACACCCCGGCGCGGGCCGCGAGGGACTGCACCGTCCACGGTGCGCCCGGCTCGGCGTGAATGGCCTGCAGGGCGGTGTGCACGGCCGGATCCCGCAGCGCCGCAACCCATCCGGTGCCGGTGGGGTGGGCGTCGTGCCAGGCGCGCAGCATGAACAGCAGCAGCACCTCCAGCAGCGGCGCGATGGCCCCGGACCCGTCCTGGGTGTCGAGCTCGTGGCCGAGCAGATCGATGGCGGCACGCAACGGGCTGTGGTGGCCGACGCGGGCGGGCAGGTGGATCACATCGGGCAGTTCCGCCAGCGCGGGGTGCGCGCGCGAGTCGTCGAGAAAATAGGCGCCGCACAGCAATACGGTCTCCGCGCCGGACTCGCCCGCGGTGCGTGCGGGTTCGGGACTGTCGGCGATGGCGTGTCCGCGGCTGCGCGGCATGAACGCCACGTCACCGACCTGCAGGTGCACCGGTTCCCCGCCGTCGGGCAACAGCCAGCACGAACCCTGCAGCACCACATGGAATCCCGCGCTGTTGCCCTGCGCCGGGAAATGCGTGCGCCAGGGCGCGTGCTCGACGGTCCGGTTGGAGTGCGGGGTGCCCAGCCGCATCGCCGCGACCGCGTCGCTGAGAATGTCCACCGCCCAACCGTACCGGCCATTCCACCGTCACCGGACGATCGGATATCGGGACCGGACTTTCGAGCATGGATCGTCCGGATCGTGATCCATAGCGTGAACTGCGAGCCGATAGAGCGGCTCGCACCCTTCACTCGATGGAGTTGTCTCCCATGCGTATTGCCGTGCACGGCGCCAGCGGTTTCACCGGTTCCCTCGTCGTGGCCGAGCTCGTCCGCCGCGACCTCACCCCGGTCCTGGTCGGCCGCGACCCGGACCGCCTGCGCCGCATCGCCGACCAGGCCGCGATCCCGGACGCCGAGATCCACGTCGCCCACCTCGAGGACACCGCTGCCCTCACCGCCGCGTTCGCGAGCACCGATGCGGTGATCAATGCCGCCGGACCCTTCACCCTCTGGGGCGAACCGGTCGTGCGCGCCGCCATCGCCGCGCGCCGCCCCTACATCGACACCACCGGCGAGCCCGCCTACCTGCACAAGATCCTCACCACCTACGACGAACCCGCGAAACAGGCCGGCATCGCGGTCGTTCCGGCCGTCACCGACGACGGCGTGCCCGGCGACCTCATCGCCGCACTGACCGCCGCCCGCCTCACGGCCCCGATCGGCGAGGTCGTCATCGCCGACCTGCGCCGCCCCGGCGCCGCATCCCGGGGCACCGCACGCTCGATGGCCGCCATCATGGTCGCCGAGCAGATCGAATACCGGTCCGGCAGCTGGCAATCGGTGCAGGAACCCTCGTCCACGATGCGCGAGCCCGGCGAGACCGAACCGGTGCCGATCAGCACCATCGCCCTGCCCGGCGTCTACACGATCCCCCGCCACATCCAGACCCCGCGCGTGCGCGGCGTGATCCGCGGCGAGGTCGGGGACCTGTTCGCGTCCTTGAATTCCGAAGTCGCCGAAACCCTTCCGGAAGTCCCCGACCCGGCCGCGCTCGACGCCGCCCGCTGGTTCATGCTCGCCGAGGCCACCGGCGTGGACGGCCGCCGCGCCCGCGGCTGGGTGACCGGGTTCAACGCCTACGCCTCCACCGCGGTCATCGCCGTGGAGGCCGCGCGCCGGCTGGTCGCCGACGGCGCCCCGGCCGGAACCCTCGCCCCGGCACAGGCCTTCGACGCCGCGAGCTTCCTCGACCACCTCGCCACCACCGGGGTGACCTGGCAGGTCGAGGAGCTCGCCGCCGTCTGAACTCCGTGCCCCGCACGGGAATCAGTGCCCGGCGTCGACCTTCGGGAAGGTGTCGCTGACCAGTGTGAGCAGCGCGTCCGCGAGCAGGTGGTGCACCTGCTCGCGGCTCAGGCTGCCGCGCACGATCCACTCACGCCCGGCCGCCTTCACCAGCCCGCCGTAACAGCGCACCAGCGCCCGCAGTTCGGCCGAGTGCAGCGACTCGCTCAGCCCCATCATCTGGACCATGCGGTCGGCCGCGGCATAGTCGGCCTCGTCGAGGATGCGCTGCACCTCGGGGTCGTCGCCGACGCCCTCGTGCCCGGTGACCTTGACCCACGTGCTGCCGTGCTCACCGATGGTGTCCAGCAGCCACGAGACGCTGGCGTCCACCCGCTCCCGGGTGGTCCCGGCGGGCACGATCATCTTCTCCGGCCGCGGCAGCGTCACCATCCGCCGCACCACCGCGAGATACAGGTCCCGCTTGTTGCCGAAGTAGTGATTGATCAGCCCGCGCGCCACCCCGGCCCGCTGGGCCAGCTCGGCGGTGGACACGGCCGCGTACGGGCGTTCGCCGAACATGTCGATGGCGCAGGACAGGATCTGCGCCCGGCGTTCGTCGGGTTCGAGCCGGCGACGGCGTGATGGCGCGTCCCCCGCGTCCGCGGACGCGGACGGCTCGATGTCGATATCAGAGTGAGCGGGCAATGAGATCCTTCATCACCTCGTTGGCTCCCGCGAGGATTCGCAGGACCCGAGCGCCGGTGTACAGCTGGGAAATCGGGTATTCGGTCATGTATCCATAGCCGCCGAAGAACTGCAGGCAGCGATCCACCACATTACCGAGTTGGTCGGTCAACCAGTATTTCGACATGGCCGCGGTGGGGATATCCAGCTCACCACGCAGATGCTTGACGATGCAGTCGTCGAGGAACACGCGCCCGACCTTGGCGATGGTCGCGCACTCCGCCAGCTCGAAACGGGTGTTCTGCATGGCGAACAGCGGCTTGCCGAACGCCTCGCGGCCCTTGGTGTAGTCGACGGTCAGCTCGACCGCCTTCTCCGTCATCGCCACCGCCATGATCGCGGTGACCAGGCGTTCCTGGGCCAGCATCTGCATCATCTGATAGAAACCCTGGCCCTCGGCCGCGCCCAGCAGGTTCGACACCGGCACGCGCAGGCCGTCGAAGAACAGCTCGGCGGTGTCCTGCGCCTTGCCGCCGATCTTGGACAGGATGCGGCCGCGGGTGAAACCCGGAGTGTCGTCGCCCACTTCGGCGAAGATCAGCGAGACACCGGCCGCGCCCAGGGTGGGGTCGGTCTTGCAGGCAATGATGATGCCGTCACACAGCCACCCGTTGGAGATGAAGATCTTCGAGCCGGTGATGACGTACTCGTCGCCCTCACGCACCGCACGGGTCTTGATGTTCTGCAGGTCCGAACCGGTCCCCGGTTCGGTCATGCCGATCGAGAGCACCATCTCACCACTGGCCGCCTTCGGCAGCACCCGCTTCTTGAGTTCCTCGGACCCGAACTCGTGAAGGTAGGGCGCGATGATCGAGGAGTGCACCGACATGCCCAGTGAACCGTCACCGCAGTGCGCCTGGGCCTCGATGATCGCCGCCTCGTGGGCGAAAGTGCCACCGCCACCACCGTATTCGGAAGGGATGGCCGCGCACAGCAGGCCCAGTTCACCGGCGCGGTTGTAGAGCGCGCGGTCGGGGTGCCCCTGGGCGATGAACTTCTCCTCGTGCGGAATCACCTCCTTCTCGAAGAAGGTGGTCGCCAATCCTCATACCGCCTCGACCTCGTCGTCGCTCCATGCGGGGCGTGCCATCGTCCGTTCCTCGCTTGCCTGAAAAGGGTGCGCCTGAGCGCCTCGCCCCTCAGCGTGCACGGCTATTGGCGGTGTGTCAACAATGCGTCAACAATCGCCCGACCGGGACTGATTGACCTCGGCCAAGGTCGAGAAGAGCGGCGTGCCCGCATCCGCCTCGATCCCCTGCCGCCGCAGGAACCCATCGATGAGCCCCCACACCAGCTCCGTCGCCCGCTCCACGAACGCCCTCGCCGCCATCACCGACGCCGCCCTCGACGGCGGACAATGGGTCAACCTGCTGCCCCTCGCCGCCCACCTGCCCGACCCCCAGCTCGCCTTCATCGCCACCCGCATCGGCCAACAGAACGACGACCGCCTCGGCGACCTCATCCGCGACGCCCACACCGCCGGCCTCTGGGCCGCCATGATCCCCGTCGCCCTCGCCCAGGACCACGAGGGCCGCACCCGCGTCCTGACCCTCATCGACGACATGGACGACATCGCCGAATTCCTCACCGCCCTCACCCCCGACACCCCGGACACGGTGTGGCAGGCCCTCATTCAGGTCCGCGACGACATCCCCGCCCGCCTGCAAACCCGGCTCGCCGAACGCGCCCGCGAACTCGGCCGCGACGACGACGCCGGCGACCTCGCACCCCTCGGCGCCACAGCCAACTGACCGCACCCCACCCCACAACGCCCGGCCTCGCAACGGCCGGGCGTTTCCCACATCCGGCCCTTTGAGACAATGGCTCGTCCACCACCCCGCGCACGAAGGATCACCACAGCTTCCGATGGCCGAGCAGAACACCCCGGCACCACAGTCCGACGCACCGGCCATCGACCCCGGCGACCTGGCCATCTGCCTGCGCGTCCTCGAACAGGCCGGACAGCTCGACAAGGAACACCCGGACTCCGTCACCGTGCAGCGGGCCGTCGCGCACATGTTCAAGACTTTCAAGCGCAACAAGCGCATCGCCACCCGCGACGCCATCTCCGAAGCCGACCGCGAAGTCGTGGCCGCCACCGCCACCGGCTCACCCAACCGCATCGACGACGAAACCGCCGGGATCCCGATCAGCTCCACCACCACCGGAGCCAGCGCCGGAACCCTGCTGCGACCGCGCCCCTGCTACATATGCAAACAGCGCTATACCCGCGTGGACGCCTTCTACCACCAGCTCTGCCCCGACTGCGCCACCAAGAGCCACACCAAACGCGACGCCCGCACCGACCTCACCGGCAAACGCGCCCTCCTCACCGGCGGCCGCGCCAAGATCGGCATGTACATCGCCCTGCGCCTGCTCCGCGACGGCGCCCACACCACCATCACCACCCGCTTCCCCAACGACGCCATCCGCCGCTTCGCCGCCCAGCCCGACAGCGCCGACTGGCTGCACCGGCTCCGCATCGTCGGCATCGACCTCCGCGACCCCGCCCAGGTCGTCGCACTCGCCGATGACATTGCCGCACAAGGCCCACTCGACATCCTCATCAACAACGCCGCACAGACCGTGCGCCGCACCGCTGGCGCCTACAGCGCCCTGGTCGAAGCCGAGAACGGGCCCCTGCCCGCGGGCGAACTGCCCGACGTGATCAGCTTCGGCAAGACCATGCAGGCGCACCCCACCGCACTCACCGCCTCCCTCACACCCGACCTCACCGCAGCCGATATCACCGACCTGGCCCTGGTCGCCGGATCGGCCACGCCGGAACGGATTTCGCAGGGCGTCGCCATCGACGCGGGCGGACTCGTCCCCGACCTCGCCCACACCAACAGCTGGGTCCAGACCGTCTGCGAGGTCGACGCCACCGAACTGCTCGAAGTGCAGCTGTGCAACTCGGTCGCACCGTTCATCCTCATCTCCCGGCTGCGCCCGTCCATGGCCGCGGCGTCGGCCCGGCGCAAGTATGTGGTGAATGTGTCCGCCATGGAGGGCGTTTTCGCGCGCGGCTACAAGGGCGCCGGCCACCCGCACACCAATATGGCCAAGGCCGCACTCAACATGCTGACCCGCACCAGTGCGCGCGAGATGTTCGAGGGCGACAAGATCCTGATGACCGCCGTCGACACCGGCTGGATCACCGACGAGCGGCCGCACTACACCAAGATCCGCCTGGCCGAGGAAGGCTTCCACGCACCCCTCGACCTGGTCGACGGCGCGGCCCGCGTGTACGACCCGATCGTCCGCGGCGAAGCCGGCGACGACCTGTACGGGTGCTTCCTCAAGGACTACGAACCCTCCAACTGGTAACTCACCCCTCCTGAGCCTGACCGGCTCCTCCCCTCTTGGCTGTTTTTGAGGGTGGTGGGGCTGGTACAGGACCTTTTAATGAGAAGGTGATTCATGTTTAGATGCGCATATTTCCGTATCAATATGTTCACTTTGCGATTCGACGACGTCACACCGGTTCAGGCCGTCTTCCTAGCCGAAGGAGACTCCTGATCCGTGCTCCGGCCCCCTCGTACAGCACCCCGCCCTACCCCATCGTCCCAGCGCAGGACCATAATCGACGCACTCCCCCACTACGAGAACGGACGATCTCATGAGTGGAAAATCCTTGGCCACCACGCTGCGGGAGCGACTGCCGTTCCTGCGCTGGTCGGTGATTCGATTCGCTTTGGGCGGGCCGACTTTCATGCGGACCGGGCAGGTGGGCGATGGCCGCGAGGCCGCCGCCCTGGATTACGTACTCACCCATTCCACCGCGGGCGATCCGGACAGCGTGCTCGCGGCCTACGATGGCTTCGCCCGCACGCAGAGCATGCTGGTGAACGTCGGGGACGAGAAGGGGCTGATCCTCGATGCCGCCGTGCAGCGGGCTGCGCCGAAACTGGCGCTCGAGCTGGGCGGTTACTGCGGGTACAGCGCGGTCCGGATCGGGCGGGCCCTCTCCCCCGGGGCGCGCCTGGTGTCGGTGGAGTTCAATCCCGACAATGCCGAGATCGCCCGGACCCTGCTGGCACATGCCGGGCTCGCCGATCGGGTGAGCGTGGTGGTGGGAATGATCGGCGACGGCGGGAAGACGGTCGCGCGGCTCGCGAGCGAGCACGGATTCGGTTCCGGCGCACTCGATTTCGTCTTCATCGACCATGACAAGAGCGCATACCTGCCCGATCTGCGGACCATCCTGGCGGCCGGCTGGCTTCATCCGGGCAGCATCGCGGTCGCCGACAATGTGCGTATCCCGGGCGTCCCGGAGTACCGGCGCTACTTGCACGAGGCCGAGGGCGCGAGCTGGCGGACCATCGAGCACGACACCCACGTCGAATACCAGTCGCTGCTCAAAGATCTTGTCCTGGAATCGGAATACCTGGGCTGATCACTTCTATCCTGGGGTCATGGGCTACCGGCTGCTGGCCGACGCGACCGCGATCGTGCACTTCCTGTTCGTGGCCTATGTGGTGGTGGGCGGTTTCGTCGCCTGGCGCTGGCCGCGCACCATCTGGCTGCACCTGCTCGCCTTCGGTTGGGGTTTCAGCACGGTGCTGTTCACCATCGAGTGCCCGCTGACGAATCTGGAGAACTGGGCGCGGCATCGGGCCGGCGAGGCGGGCCTGCCCTCGAGCGGGTTCATCGACTACTACATCACCGGCGTGCTCTATCCGCGCAGCGCCCTGGAGGAGGTGCGGGTGCTCGTGGTGATCTGTGTCGTCGTGTCGTGGGTCGGGCTGGTGTGGTTCTCACGCCGCCGCGGCGCGAGAACCGCTGCGGCGAAGTGACACGTTTACGCAGCTAGAGACATCATTCTGCCCCGTTTCGGACTGAGGGTGCCAGCCCGATGGCCGGGTGATCCGGAGTTCCGGATCACCGCCGCAGGCCGCGGATTCGATATGCGGAGGCGTCACGGATCGGCGGCGCGCCGAAGGCCTTCCGCCCGTCCTGCGCCGTCCAGTCCGGCCTGTTCAGAGCTGTCTTGGCAACTTCTTGGCAAGATGGAAACCGCATCTGAGCTGGCCGAACAGAGACTCCGTGGCGAGTCCGCTCGTCTGCCCCAACCACCGAATGGATGGGTCGACCTGTACAAGACCGGCAGCCCACGGTCAGCAAGCCAAGTCGAGTGCCAAGCGAGCAGTGCCGGGCGAGAAGCCGACGCTGGGGGCCCGTGATGCCGCATCACATCCGAGTGGCCCGGGTAGGAGCCGAGCGAGAGCTGTTCGGGAGTTTCCGGTTTTCTACCAGGAGCGCCGGATCGTCCTGCACGGCAACAACCTCATGGCCGGCGAGCAGGCGGATTCAGCAGTCGCACCCGACCCGACCGACTATGGCGAGCCCGCACCAGCTTGTTCCCGCGCGGCCAACTTGGCCACCAGCCTCTGGTCCAGACCTTCTGCGCGCAGATCCGGCAGGACCATCTCAGCAAACTCTGCCTGCCCTTCCTGACCGAACTCCAGGCCTGACTCCCCATTCACAGCGTGCCTGCCGGAGTGGCGCATTCCGAAGGCCCAATGGACCAATATGAGCTCGACGGGGAAGCAATCACGCCTGGGCGTCGACTTCCCGCCTGCTCCGCACGTGTTCAAGTCCCGCCTCGCGCACAAGATCGTGGCATGGGTGACACATCCGAGGAATGCGTGTTCGAGTGCGCTCGCACACGCGGAGGATGACCATGACGAATCCCCCTGACCTGCAACGATATCTGGCAGGTATGCCCCGAACCTCCACTGCCGGCGCGGCGCTCGCGTGCTTGTGCGCGGCCGGAGTCGCGCGATGATTCCGCTGCTGGTGCCGCCGCAGGTGCCGTTGCAGGAGTTGCTGCACGGCCCGATGATCGCGCCGCCGCCTCCCCCGCTTCGTCCGTCGGATCTGGCCTATGGGCTCTCGACGGTCGGTCACGGGGGCCGGATTGTGGACCGGCAGCTTTTCGCGGCGCTGGGCTGGTCCGAAGGGGACCGGCTGGGCCTGCGCACCGAGGGCGCGGTGCTGGTCGCCGAGCCCGCGACGGACGTGACACCAGGCGCGACAATGATGGTCCGGGCCGGTTTCGTCCGGATCCCGTATCGCTGGCGGCGGCGGGTGAATCTGTTCCTCGGTGATCGGGTTCTGTTGCTCGCCAACCCATCCCGCAAGCGTCTGGCTATCCATGCGCCGGTGGCGCTCGCCGAGGTGTTCGGTCCTGTTCTGGACGGACTGTCCCGGTGAGCGCGCCCGGCACCGCCACCGCGTCCGTAAATGCGTCGGCGGAGACGGTGGCGGCGGCACGGTTGTTGTTGTCGCAGATGGGTATCGCTCCCGCCGATCTGGTGGCCGGGTCCTCGGCACCGACGTTCGCCAAGGTCGTCCCGAAGCTTCGCGCGACGCTGACATCGGGCACGTTGCGCACCTACGACACTCACCTGTCCTGGCTCGAAAAGCACTGGCACGACCGCCGACTCGACGAGATCTCCAAGCTCGACCTGGAGCAGCGGGCGCGTGAGGTGCAGGCCGGGGCCCGTGCGAGCCGCGCGTCGCGGGGCGGGGGTAGCGCGGTCGAGCATTTCGTCGGCGCGGTGCGGTGTGTGTATCGCTATGCCGAGGACAGCGGGTGGATACGGCGTGCGGACAATCCGGCCCGGCAGGTGCCGAAACCTGCTCGTCAGCCCTCGCATCGGTACGCGATCCCGCCCCACCGGCTCGCCGAGATCTGCACGGCTGCGGCGACCTCCGGTGACGATCCGGAGCTCGACTCTCTCGTGCTGCGGCTGCATATCGAGACCGCCTGCCGCCGTGGCGGCGCGCTGGCGCTGCGGCCCCATGATCTGGACGAGGACCAATGTCTGGTTCTGCTGCGCGAGAAGGGGCAGACCGAGCGCTGGCAGCCGGTCTCGCCGACCTTGATGCGTCATCTGCTCGCTCATGCCCGAGAGCGCGGTGCTCCGCGATCGGGGCAGCTGCTGCGGTATCGCAACGGCAAGCCGATCAGTTCCCGTCGATACGACTACATCTGGACCCGGGTCGGGGAGATCCTGCCGTGGGTGGCGGTTCAGGGCATCAGCATGCACTGGCTGCGGCATACCACGTTGACGTGGGTGGAACGCACCTTCGGTTTCGCCGTGGCCCGGGCCTATGCCGGACATGACGGCAAGGCAGGTGGAACGACCGCGACGTACGTGAAATCCGATGTTCTCGAGGTCACCGCCGCCCTCTCCATCCTCACCGCGGAACCGCACCCGCTGGTGTCGAACGTGGACAGGCATATCCGAGCCATCGACTCGATGTGAGTGACCGACACCTGCATGCAGGGATCCGATCCCGTCGCCATTGCCTCGGCCGATTCGCTCCGGCCGAGACAGTGCCGCAGCTTCGAACACTCGGCTCGGTAGGACCGGCGACCTTGAGAGGGGCTGTGTGGCACGGCAACTCGCGGCACCGCGTGGAGACGCATCCACATCACCCCAGTAGGGAGGCCCGACAATGACTTCCGATCCTTCGACGACGAATCCCTCTCGACAAGCGGCGTTTCGCGGTGTTCGATGGGTCCAACCATCGCATCACCGGGAACCAGCACAGGCGCTGTTGCGCGGCCACCGTCCACGTCGCGGCGCAGCCGCACCGGGACGGGACACCACCGTGGGAATCGACATCACCTGCCCGACCTGTGGGCACGACGACCGAGTGCAGCGCGTCCCCGCCGTTCGAGCGAGCGGCACAACCACGGTCTACGGGCAGGACTACCACTCCGGCGTCGCCGTCAGTTCTGCGGGACTGATCCCGGTCCTCGGTTCGACCGCGACCGACCGCACCTACTCGACCCGCCTGTCCACCTCACTGGCATTGGCACCCCTCAAACACAGTTCGGGCAAGCTGGTCTTCTTCGGACTGATCCTCGCGATTCCTGCCCTCATTTTTTTCTTGATCGCCATCGTCAATTTCTCTGATCCTAAAGCGACAACGCCGTTGGCAGTCTTTCTCATCGCCAACTTTCTCTTGATCTCCGCGATGGCTACCCCATCACTGCTGTTGTTCTGGATCGCGGCGTACAGAAGTCGCCGGAACAGTAGAATTTCCCGAGGGATTGCCGTGAGCAAACACATCTGGAGCGCTGGCTACTACTGCCATCGATGCGGTTACTGCTACTGGCCACATCCGATCGCACCCGGAATTCCGGCACGCCAATCCGTCACCCCCGAAAACTATCGCCGGATCGTGTGGAGCGCAGGCGGATACGCCAACCTCTGACAGCCTCACAGTGGCCCGAATAGTTCGGTTCTTCTCAACGAGCGCCTAGAGTCCAGGTGGCGAGTCAATAAAATGGACACCGACTCGTGCAGTCTGCCTGATGCCACAGGCTGATAGTTAATCAGGACGAGGATCTTTAAACCGCGCTCGAAACCCTGCAGTGCACACCTCGATTATCGACGCCTACCTCTGAGTGTTCACCGCCTCGAATATCCGCGAACCATTAGCTGTTCGCGCCCATAATCTCCTCATCGAAAGCCGCGACAGGAATCTCTTGTCGCGGCTTTCGCATTCTTCGATCTGTTGGAAGGCGATCCCGATGCCTGTCCCTGTCTCTTCCTCTGCACATTCATGCGTGGTCTGCCAGCCCACCATTTATCCACAGCAGGCACGAACGACTGGAAACGAACCAGCCGTCCCTTCGGCCACAAGTGCTGTGGCACGGTGCAATCGCTGCGGCGAACCCAGCCAGCATCTGGCCACGACCCTGGAATTCGGTCAGGTCTGCCGCACGTGTGCGCCCGGGTGGTCGGAATGCGCGCGCTGCCGGTACACCACACCGAATACGTGGCGCACCGATACCGGCGACCGGGTCTGCCCCTCGTGTATCAACAGGTTTTTCGATCAGTGCGGCGCATGCAGCCTCTACACCGCCGACAGCCGTTATGTATCGGGCGGCGCACGCGTATGTTCTGGCTGCGCCCAGAACTACAACTCGTGTGGGCAGTGCGGCGCATTGCTGCCCGATCACACCGACTGTGACAGCTGTGGATCGCGGGGCGGTCAAGTCCCAGGGCGTGGTGTAACTCGGGTGGTCACCGCATGATCCGGTATTCGGTCAGGCGGTGAGCTCTGCGGGTGCGGTGTCCTCCTGTT
>NZ_JBHZCS010000129.1:0-13934 GCF_042755705.1 Nocardia sp. NPDC059154 | reverse complement strand
CAACAGAATTCGGGCCGGATCGCTTGGGGGCGATCCGGCCCGAATTCGTTGGTGCTGCCGGAAGAAGCCGACAAAACCCGAATGCCCCACGGACATGTCCGTGGGGCAAGGGATTTCGTGTCGAACTAGCGCGGGCGGCGCGACACGATGGAGTCGCGGATCAGCACGAAGGCGAGACCGACCGCGAACAGCACCAGGAAGATGTAACCGACATTGCCGGTGCCCGAGGAGCTGCCCTGCTGGTTCTCGAACAGCATGGCCAGCAGGATCACGACGACGACCCACCCGGCGGCGCGAGCGGTACGGCGCGACTCGCCGCTCCAGCCCCACGCGGCGGACGGAACCTCGGCGGTGTCGACCTTGGTGACAACCTCAGAGGGGTGCGCGTGTTCCAGTTCCGTGGCGGCCACTGTGGCTCCTTTACGGCTCGAATCGATTGCTGGCCAATATCGTGACATACGACCCAGCGTCGTAGCGAGCAGGGGGCAGGGGACAATGGATCCGTGTCCGACGTTGTGAGAGTTCTGCTGCTGGGCAGCACCGGTTCGATTGGTACGCAGGCACTGGAGGTGATCGCGGCCAACCCCGACCGCTTCGAAGTGGTGGGTCTCGCGGCGCGTGGGGGCAATGCGGACCTGCTGGCACAGCAGATCGCGGCCACCGGGACCGGCAACGTGGCGGTGGCCGATCAGGCGGCGGCCGCGAAACTCGGTGTGGCGCTGTCGGGTCCGGACGCCGTGACCGAGCTGGTCCGGCGCACCGACGCGGACGTGGTGCTCAACGCGCTGGTCGGCTCGCTCGGCCTGGAGCCCACCCTCGCCACGCTGGAATCGGGGCGGCGACTCGCCCTGGCCAACAAGGAGTCTCTGGTGGCGGGCGGCTCGCTGGTGACCCGGGCGGCCAAGCCGGGACAGATCGTGCCCGTGGACTCCGAACATTCGGCGCTGGCCCAGTGCCTGCGCGGCGGTAGCGCGGGCGAGGTCGCCAAGCTGGTGCTCACCGCTTCCGGCGGACCCTTCCGCGGCTGGACCACCGAGATGCTGGAGTCGGTGAATCCGGCCGAGGCCAAGACCCATCCGACCTGGTCCATGGGGCCGATGAACACGCTGAACTCGGCGTCGCTGGTGAACAAGGGCCTCGAGCTGATCGAGACGCACCTGCTGTTCGGCATCGACTACGACCGCATCGACGTCACCGTGCACCCGCAGTCCATCGTGCACTCCATGGTCACCTTCACCGACGGCTCGACCCTGGCCCAGGCCAGCCCGCCCGATATGAAGCTGCCCATCGCGCTCGCCCTGGGCTGGCCGGACCGCGTTCCCGGCGCGGCCGCCGCGTGCGACTTCTCCACCGCCTCCACCTGGACTTTCGAGCCAGTCGACAACACGGTCTTCCCGGCCGTCGAGCTGGCCCGGCAGGCTGGTAAGGCCGGCGGCTGCGTGACCGCGGTCTACAACGCCGCCAACGAGATCGCCGTGCAGGCCTTCCTCGACGGGCTCATCCGATTCCCCGACATCGTGCGCACCGTCGCGCGCGTCGTGGAGTCCGCCGACCGCTGGAGCGCCGAACCCGGTAGCTTGGACGAGGTGCTCGCGGCCGATACGTGGGCCCGCGACACCGCACGCACGATCGTGCGCGGCTGACAGCAGGAGGGCTCGGAACCGGATGGTCTACGCGATCGGCTTCGTACTGTTCGCCCTCGGGATCACGGCCTCGGTCGCCCTGCACGAATGCGGCCACATGTGGACCGCGCAGGCCACGGGCATGAAGGTGCGGCGCTACTTCATCGGTTTCGGGCCCAAGGTCTTCTCCTGGCGGCGCGGCGAGACCGAATACGGTCTCAAGGCGCTGCCGCTGGGCGGGTTCTGCGATATCGCGGGCATGACCGCCCTCGACGAGCTCGAACCCGAGGACCTCGACCGGGCCATGTACCGGCAGGCCACCTGGAAGCGGCTGCTGGTGATGTCCGGCGGCATCCTGATGAACTTCCTCATCGGCTACCTGCTCATCGTGCTGCTCGCGGTGGGCTGGGGGCTGCCGCGTTTCGATCAGCCGCCGGCCACCCAGCTCGGGGCGATGAGCTGTGTGGCCAATATGGGCCCGGATCAGAAGGCGCTGCCCTGCACCGGCGAGGGCCCCGCGCAGCTGGCCGGATTGCAGCGCGGCGACCGGGTGACCGCGGTCAATGGCGTCAAGATCAAGACGTGGAACGACTTCCGCGCCGAGACGGAAAAGCAGACCGGCACCTTCACCTACACCGTCGAGCGTGACGGTCAGACCCTCCAGATTCCGGTCACCCCGCAGATGGCCGTGGTCTACCAGGAGAAGAACGGCACCCCGAAGACGGTCGCCAAGGTCGGTGTCGGCCAGGACTATTACGCGCCGGTACAGCACAACATCCTGTCCGCCATCCCCGCGTCGGGCGCGTTCACCGGCCAGATCGCGGTGCGCACCGTCGAATCCCTGGCCCAGATGCCCTCCAAGGTCGTCGACCTGTGGCACGCCGTCACCGGCGGCACCCGCGACCCGGAGACCCCCGTCAGCGTCTACGGCGCCTCCAAGATCGGCGGCGAGACCGCCGAGCACGGCCTCTGGTCGATGTTCGTCCTGACCCTGGCCAGCCTGAACTTCTTCCTCGGCGCCTTCAACCTGCTCCCGCTGCTCCCCCTCGACGGCGGCCACATGGCCGTGGTCATCTACGAAAAGCTCCGCAACCTCTTCCGCAACCGCAAGGGCCTCCCCGACGGCGCCCCGGTCGACTACCTGAAGCTGCTCCCCGCAACCTACGTCGTGGTCGTCATAGGCGGCGCCTACATGATCCTCACCCTGGTCGCCGACATCGTCAATCCGGTGAAACTGTTCCCATAGCCGTTGGCGCGCTTGCGGATTCGATCGCGATGTCGCGCAGCAGCGTGCGGCAGAGCCGATCCGCCCGGCGGGTGGTTTCGGGCTGACGGTACTCCGGGGTCAGGGCCAGGACCTGTGCGCAGGCCGTTTCCAGGTCGATCAGGTGGCCGACCGAGACGAAGACCGGTTTGACGTCGGTGCGGGTGCGGAGGGCGCGGCCGACCGGGTCGCCGTCGATGGTGATGACGGTGGAGGCGCCGCGCTCGGGGGCGGGCTCCTCGAACTCGCCCCAGGCGTTCTTGGCGACCCCGATGGTCGGCACGCCGGTCAAGAGGCCGAGGTGGCAGGCGAAGCCGAAACGTCGCGGGTGGGCCAGGCCCTGGGAATCGCAGACGAGCAGATCCGGTGTGACGGTGAGGTTTTCGAGGGCGGCCAGGGTGGTGGGGAGCTCCCGGAAGGCGAGCAGGCCCGGCACGTACGGGAAATCGGTGCTGCCGCGCGCGGTGGCGGTCTCGACGGTCTCGAGCGTGGTGGCGTCCAGCACCACAATGGCGGCGGCCACATTGCCGTTGTCGTCATAGGCCGAGTCAAGGCCCGCAATCGTCCGGAATTCCGGTGGCCGGGGGTTGGCGGCGATCACCCGCGCGCGCAGCCGATCTTGCAGTGCCACGGCCTCTTCCGGTGTCGCCGGCCACGGATCTGGATTCGCTACCTTCACTTTTCGGAGCGTAAACCTTCGCGTCGATTGCAACGAATATGAACCGTAGGCCCCGGGCCGATTCCGAGTCCTGCAGCCGGCGCGGGTACCCTTGTCGCCGCCGTCACAGGGCGACCGGTATTCGAGTCTCGGTAAGCTCGGAGCCGGTAAGGGTGAGGACTTAGTCGAAAGTAGGCAGCCGATCGTGAGCAGTGCCATCGCTTTGGGGATGCCGGCCGCACCGGCGGCCGTCCTCGCACCGCGGCGCAAGACGCGCCAGCTGATGGTGGGCAATGTCGGAGTGGGGAGTGAGTTCCCCGTCTCGGTCCAGTCGATGACCACCACCAAGACCCATGACGTCAACGCCACCCTGCAGCAGATCGCTGAGCTGACCGCGTCCGGCTGCGACATCGTGCGCGTGGCCTGCCCGCGTCAGGAGGACGCGGACGCGCTGGCGACCATCGCCCGCAAGTCGCAGATCCCGGTGATCGCCGACATCCACTTCCAGCCGCGCTACATCTTCGCCGCCATCGACGCGGGCTGTGCCGCGGTGCGCGTGAACCCGGGCAATATCAAGGAGTTCGACGGCCGCGTCAAGGAGGTCGCCAAGGCGGCCGGTGACGCGGGCATTCCGATCCGCATCGGCGTCAATGCCGGCTCCCTGGACAAGCGGATGCTGGAGAAGTACGGCAAGGCCACCCCCGAGGCGCTGGTCGAGTCCGCGCTGTGGGAGGCGGGCCTGTTCGAGGAGCACGGCTTCGGCGATATCAAGATCTCGGTCAAGCACAACGACCCGGTGATCATGGTCGAGGCCTACCGCCAGCTCGCCGCGCAGTGCGACTACCCGCTGCACCTGGGTGTGACCGAGGCCGGCCCGGCCTTCCAGGGCACGATCAAGTCGGCCGTCGCCTTCGGCTCCCTGCTGAGCGAGGGCATCGGTGACACCATCCGTGTGTCCCTCTCCGCCCCGCCCGCCGAGGAAATCAAGGTCGGCACCCAGATCCTCCAGTCCCTCAACCTGCGCCCCCGCAAGCTGGAGATCGTCTCCTGCCCGTCCTGTGGCCGCGCCCAGGTCGACGTCTACACCCTCGCCGACCAGGTCACCGCGGGCCTCGAAGGCATGGAGGTCCCCCTCCGCGTGGCCGTCATGGGCTGCGTCGTGAACGGCCCCGGTGAGGCCCGCGAGGCCGACCTCGGCGTCGCCTCCGGTAACGGCAAGGGCCAGATCTTCGTCAAGGGCGAGGTCATCAAGACCGTCCCCGAGCACCTCATCGTCGAGACCCTCATCGAGGAGGCCATGCGCCTCGCCGAGGAAATGGGCGATACCACCGAGTCCGGCGCCCCGGTCATCACCGCCGGCTAGCCACACCCCAGCCCCGGCCCGGTCCGCATCGGCATCACCGCCGCTGCCGCCCGGGCCGTGCGTCATTCGCGCCTCGGCCCGGGACCCGTGCCGGCCGCCGCGTTCGGAGTGGTGTGGGGCGGATGTCGTACCGAGGGGTTGGATTGGGTTGGGGGTTGGGGCTTTTGCCTGATGGGTGGGCGGTTGGGGACAATCGTGCGGCGCGGGGCGGGAAGTTCTGGCAGGCTGTGAGCGTGCGGAGTGTGCTGGAGCCGACTCGCAGGGGCCGGACGTCCGGGACCCGTCAGCTCGCGAACCGCGATCTGACGCAGGTCTTGCGTGTGCTCGACACCGATCCGGTGGCGACCTGTATGGTCGCCGCGCGCCTGCAGGAGTACGGGCTGGACCCGCGCGGGGTGTACGGCGAACTGTGGACCCGGGGTGGGCCGGCGGAGTCGCTGTGTTTCTCGGGCGCGAATCTGGTTCCGCTGCGCGGTGGTCGCGACGATATGAAGGCCTTCGCGGAGCGCGCGATCAAGGGGCCGCGCCTGTGCTCGTCGGTGGTGGGGCGGCGCGAGCTGGCCCTGCCGCTGTGGGAGTTGCTGGCCGAGCACTGGGGGACGCCGCGGGAGGTGCGCGAGGATCAGCCGCTGCTCGCGCTGGAACGGCCCGCGAGTATTGCGCCGGATTTGCGGGTGCGCCGGGTGCGGCCCGAGGAGATCGACCGGTATCTGGTCGCGGCGGTCGCGATGTTCACCGAGGAGATCGGGATCGATCCGCGCACGGGTGACGGCGGGCGCAGTTATCGCCGCCGGGTGTCGGGGCTCATCGAATCCGGCCGGGCCTGGGCGCGATTCGAGGACGGTGAGGTCGTCTTCAAGGCGGAAGTCGGCGCGTTGTCGCGACGCACCGGACAAATTCAGGGCGTATGGGTCCATCCGGACAAGCGCGGCCAGGGCTACGGCACGGCGGGGACCGCGGCCGTGGCCAATGTGGTGGTCTCCTCCGGGCGCACGGCCAGCCTATATGTCAACTGCTACAACAAGATTGCGCGCCGCGCGTACAGCAAGGTGGGGTTCCGTCAGGTCGCCACCTTTGCGACCGTGCTGCTGGACTGAGCCACATGCTGTGATGTGAGCATGAAATCTGTTCCGGTGCAGTGTGTCGCGCCGGTTTGCCGGTAGTTGGCTCTAGCATCTGAGCCGATGTCAACACGGGTCTTCACCACGCTGATCGCCGCCGCGGTCGCCCTCCCGGTCACCGTCGCCGCGGCCGGTTGCTCGTCGGGTCCGCAGGGCCCCGCGCAGGCGGCCGAGGCCTTCGTCTCCGCCTTCGCCGACCATGAGGTGCAGGCGGCGGCCGACCGCACCAGCCAGCCCGAAAAGGCCGGTGCCGCACTGGCTTCGGCGTGGGACCAGCTGCAGGCGGAGAAGCTGGTGGCCACCACCGGCGCCGCCCGCGTCACCGGCGATACCGCCATCGTCGACTACACCTACGAATGGCATCTGCCCGAGGACCGCGTCTGGACATACCAGGGCCAGCTGCAGATGGGCCGCGCCAACGGGCAGTGGCAGGTGCGCTGGTCCTCCGCCGACATCCACCCGCAGCTGGGCAATACCCAGACGCTGCAACTGCGTTCGAAGCCCGCGCCCCGGGCGCGGGTAAACGAACGCTCGGGCAGTGACGTGATGGTGCCGGGCACGCTGTACCGGGTGCTGTTCAAACCGTCGGCATCCTCCGACCCGACCAGGGTCTCCGCGGCGCTGGCGAACGCCCTGCACCGCTTCGACACGCGCCTCACCCCGGACTCGCTGTTGCGCGCGGCCGGCAAGGCCGACGGCGCCTACACCGCGGCGCTGCTCTCGGAATGGGAGTTCGGCGAGGTGAATTCGCAGCTGCTGGGGCTGTCCGGGGTCACCTTCAGCAAGGAATTCGATCTGGTCCCCACCGACCGCCACTTCGCGCCCGACCTCATGACCGAGGTCCGCAAGACCGTCATCGACGAGGTGGACGGCAAGGCGGGATGGAGTGTGGTGACCGTGAATGCCAATGGCGTCGACACCGATGTACTGCAGGAGGTCGATCCCCAGACCTCCCCGTCGTTCTCGCTCAGTGTCGACCGCTTCATCCAGAACGCCGCCCAGAGCGCGGTGGATGCCCGCACCGAGCAGACCATGATGGTGGTGCTGCAACCGTCCACCGGCGCGGTGCGGGCCATCGCCCAGAACGAGGCGGCCGATGCCGACGGCCCGGTGGCGGCGATCGGCCTCTATCCGCCGGGCTCGACCTTCAAGACGGTGACCGCGGCCGCGACCATGACCGCCGGCCACGCCACCCCGGACACCGTGGTGCCGTGCCCGAGCCAGATCGTGGTGGGGGAGCGCACGATTCCCAACTACGACCTGTTCAGCGTCGGCAATGTGGCCATGTCGACCGCCTATGAGCGTTCCTGCAACACCTCGTTCGCCAAGCTCGCCTCGGAGCTGGGTGGCCAGGATCTGCGCACCGCCGCGGCCGCGCTGGGGCTGGGCCCGGACTACACGGTGGCGGGCTTGCCGACGGTGTCGGGTTCGGTGCCGCCCGACGATGATCCGGTGCAGCGCGCCGAGGACGGCATCGGTCAGGGCAAGGTGCTGGCCAGCCCGTTCGGCATGGCGATGGTGGCGGCGACGGTGGCGCACGGTTCGACGCCCGTGCCGTATCTGATCGCGGGCCATCCGACCCAGGTGTCGGGTGATCGGCCGCAGCTGAAGCCGAAGGTCATCGACGGGTTGCGGTTGATGATGCGCAAGGTGGTGCTCGGCGGTACGGCCGAGCGCATCGTCGATCAGGGCGAGGTCTACGGGAAGACCGGTGAGGCCGAGGTGGACGGCGGTTCGCACTCGTGGTTCATCGGCTACCGCGGTGACCTGGCCTGGGCGACCCTGCTGGTGCGCGGTGGCAGTTCGGACAATGCGGTGGCGGTGACGCGGGACATGCTCGCGGCCCTGCCTCCGGGCTATTGAGGACCGCCGCCCGGCAGGGTCAGCGCTCGCTGTAGGTGTCGAGTCGCGAGCAGGCGACGGGATGGATCGCGCCGAAGTTGTCGGTCACGAAGCGTTGGTCGGCAAGGGCTTGGACGGGTGGTCCGTCACTGGACGCGTCGCCGAGGATCTCGGTGACGCCCGCACCGGCGAGGATCATGCCTGCGGTGGTGATCAGCAGAAGGGCCGAGCGCTTCATGTCCCTCTCCCTTGTTTGGGGATGAGTTGGGAGACCCGAACGTTCGCCGCCAGCGGCGAACACGGTGGTGATCCGGTGCTCATTAAGGGTTGGCTGACTGTTTGCCAATGGAAGAAACGGTAATCGGTCACTTATGCCGAGGCAACCCCACAAGTGTGCTGCCGCATTCCGTTTGGACGGAGATGCGGCAAGTTACGGGCCGGGTTGGAACCCGAAGTTCACTGTCAGTTTTGCCGCTGCATGGTCGCCGCGAGGTGATGGGTCAGCGGTTGCTCGACTGCGGCCATGCGCAGCGAGTACTCGAGGGTGTCGCCCGCGACGGTGATGGTGCGGCCCAGGGCGGTCACCGATTTCGCGGTGCTGCTGAGGCCGATCGAGGTGGAGTCGAGTTCCAGGCGCAGCTCGCCGTCCTCGGTCACCAGGCTGCCCTCGCAGATCTCGGTGATGCCGGTGGGATGGGCCAGGATGAGCTCGATGCGGTCGGGGCTGATCGCCCGCAGGTATCCGGTCTCGCTGTGCATGGGCCGGCTGCCGTCGGCGGCGCGGGTGCGCTGCCGGTAGGTGAGGAAGGGGCGGCCGACGTGGCCGAAGTGCACTTCCTCCAGATACTCGAACGGCTCGATGGTCGGGTATTCGCCGCGGCCGCGGCCGCGCCAGGTGCCCAGCAGCGGGGCCAGGTGGGCGATGTCGGGGTGCGGCGCGACGGTGGATTCGGGTTCGAGCACGGCGGACAGCTTAGTCGGCCCGGCCCGTAGCTGCGGGAGGTAGCCGCGCCTGGGCGCCGACATTCCCGGATAGGGGTATTGATCTCAGCGGCGGCTGGCCCGGCGGTAGCCGTAGGCGGAGGGGATGGCGAACACGATGATCAGGCCGGCGGTCCAGGCGAGGGTCCGGATGAGCGGGCCCGCCACGGGTCCGCCCTCGGCCAGCGCACGCATGGTGTCGACGGCGACCGACATGGGCTGATCGCGGACCACGGGCTGAATCCACTGGGGGTAGGCCGGGAGCGGCACGAATCCGGTGCTGAAGAACATGAGCAGTGACGACAGCAGCGCGACGGCCTCGACCAGGGTGGACTTGGCGGTGAACACGGCGATCGCGGTGACCATGGTGGCGAAGGCCAGCCCGAACAGCACCGGTATCCACAGGAAGGCGAAGGCCTGCAACGGTCCCTGCTGGAACCGGAAGCCGAGCGCGGCGCCGAAGCAGATGATCACGACGGTTCCGGCGAAGATGCGGCAGCCTTCGGCGATGATGCGCGCGGCGAGCCCGGAGGCGCGGTGCACCGGCAGCACCCAGAAGCGGGACAGGATGCCCGCCTCCCGTTCCCGGCCGAGCATGACGCCGCTGGCCACGGTTCCGGAGAGCGCGCCGACCAGGGTCACCATGGGGGTGGATCCGTAGAGGGCGCTGTGGCCGGAGAACTTCTGGATCTGCGAGCCCACCACGATGTCGAGCATGAGCAGCAGCAGGCACGGCACGATGAGGGTTTCGAGCAGCGTGATCGGGTCGCGGACCCAGCGCAGCAGCAAGCGCTGGGTCTGAATCCAGGTGTGCCGCAGCAGAGCTGGGGCCGAGCCTTCGCCGAAGACGATGGTGTCGGCGAGTTCGGGGTGGTCGAGGGTGGCCATATCAGGACCTCTTCAGGTTCTGCCGGGCGATGAAGTAGCAGGCCAGCGCGGTGCTGCCCACGAGCCACAGCAGCGGCGGCATCATGAGGGACCAGGTCACCGGGTGGGCCTTGCCGAGGGTGTCGCCGCCGAACGCGCGCAGCCCCTCGGCGTATTGGGAGACCGGCTGGTTGCGGACGAAGAACTGGACCCAGCGCGGGAATTGGTGGGCGGGGGCGAGACCGGTGGAGAGCATGCCGAGGATGAGCGGCGGCAGAACCAGCACCTGGGTGGTGGCCTCGGGGCTGTGGGTGGCGGTGCCGATGGCGTCCGCACCGAGACAGAACGCGATGCCGATGGCCAGTCCGAGGGCCAGGAAGCCCAGGGTGTGCACCGTGCCGCCGACGAACCGGAACCCGATCACGTGGGTGCTCACCACCGCCGAGGCGAGCCCGATGAGCAGCCGGAACACATTGGAGGACATGCGCGCCGCGGTGGGGACGAGCGGGTGCATGGGCATGGCGTCGAAGCGCCGGTCGAGGCCGGAGACCGCGTCGGTGGCGGCGCGGAAGGCGGCGGAGACCGCGGTGAAGGCGCACGCCTGCAGGATGACGATGGGCGCCATGAACTGCGCGTAACTGCTGAATCCCAGTCCGGCGAAGGACATCACGCGGTTGAGCGGGATGTAGAAGCTGGCGGTGAAGGTGACGGGTGCCAGGATGGCGGTGATGATTTCGCCGGTTTTGACCGAGGGCACGATGAGCCGCACCGTGAGCACCCACCACTGGGCGAGGGTGGCGGGGGTGGCGCGGACGTTGGTGAGCCACCCGGCGGGTGCGGCCTCGACGGCGGTCATGCCCGGTTCCGATCCTCGGCGCTGAAGCGCCCGTCCGTCGTCCGGAACCGGACCGACGGCGAATCGTCTTCGGCCTCTTCGGATTTGGCTATGTGCCCGGTGAGCTCGAGGAAGACGTCGTCGAGGGAGGGGCGCCGCAGCGCGATGTCGACGAGTTCCATTCCGGCCGTGTCGAGCCGGCGCAGCGCCTCGGCGAGGGTCTTGGCGCCCTCGGGCGCGGGGATGGCGATCCGGTCCGAATCCCCGGTCAGCGCTTCGCGATTGGCGGCGGGCAGCAGGTCGCCGAGGGCGCGGGCGATGGCGGGCAGGTCCTCGATGCGCAGCGGCACGATCTCGCAGTAGCTGCCGCCGGTGCGGGCCTTGAGTTCGTCGGCGGTGCCGTCTGCGATGACCAGGCCGTGGTCGATGACGATGATGCGGTCGCAGAGCGCGTCGGCCTCTTCGAGGTACTGCGTGGTCAGCAGGGTGGTGATGCCGTGTTTGCGGAATCCGCCGACCAGGTCCCAGACGCCCTGCCGGCTGCGCGGATCCAGGCCGGTGGTGGGTTCGTCGAGGAAGACCACCTCGGGCCGCACCACGAGTCCGCAGGCGATGTCGATGCGCCGTCGCATGCCGCCGGAGTAGGTGCCGACGCGGCGTCCGGCGGCCTGCACCAGGTCGAATTCCTCGACGAGTTCGTCGGCGCGGGCACGGGCGGCGCGTTTGCGCAGCCCCATGAGGCGGCCGAACATGACGAGGTTCTCGTACCCGGACAGGGCGTCGTCGAGGGCGGCGAACTGCCCGGTCAGCATGATGGATCGGCGGACCGCGGCGGCGTCGGTGACGACGTCGTGCCCGGCGACCAGGGCGCGCCCGCCGTCGGGGGCGATGAGGGTGGACAGGATATTGACCGTGGTGGTCTTGCCCGCGCCATTGGGTCCGAGGATGCCGAGTACCTCGCCGGGCGCGGCCTTGAAGGTGATGCCGCGCAGCGCCCGGACCGCGCCGAAGGATTTCTCGACGTCTTCGACGACCACGCCGTCGACGCCGGTGTGCACGCTGCTCGGGGGTGCGAGGGTCTTGGTTTCCACGTTTGTTGTATCGGTTTTGCCACTGTCGGTGTTCACGGCGTCCCTCCCAGGTGTGCGTCGAGAATGCGTGCGATGGCCGCGAGCGCGTGCGGTGCGGTGAGTTCGTCGTGGCTGACGTCGATGTCGTGGTTGCTGATGGTCCCGGTGATCCAGGGTCGCCAGCCGGCGGGCCCGAAGATGTCGGAGGTGTGCACGGTGGCGCTGAAATACAGTGTGTCGCCGTGGAATACGGGCCGCTGGTAGCCGGTGCGGGTGGCGGCGGAGGCGTTGTAGGAGGCCGCCATGCGTTCCAGGGTCTGCGCGTCGACCAGGCTGACGCCGCCCATGCGGTCGCGGATCATGGCCGCGGCCTGTTCGGCGCTGGTGTCGGCGGGGATGTCGGTGATCCCGAAGACCGAGCCGAAGGCCGCGACGAAGGAGCCGGCGGTGAGTTTGTCGATGCTGTCACCGTCGATATCGGTGCTGTCCGCGTCGAGCAGGGCCAGGGTGCCGACCTCGTCTCCGGTTGCCTCTAGCTGGGCGGCCATTGCGTGGGCGATCAGGCCGCCGAAGGACCATCCGAGCAGATGATAGGGGCCGCGCGGTTGCAGTCGGCGAATTTCGGCCACGTAGCGCGCGGCGAAGTCGGCGATGCTGCGGGCGTGCGGTTCGCCGGACAGGTCGGGGGCCTGCAGGCCGTAGATGGGACGGCCGGGGTTCAACGTGTCGGCGAGGCCGAGGTAGGTCCAGGCGATGCCGGAGGACGGATGGATGCAGAACAGGGCGGGCTCGTCGCCGCCGGCCCGGATCGGCAGCACCACGTCCAGGCCGAGTCCCGGCGGCGAATCCGCCTGGATGGCAGCGAGTTCGGCCGCGGCCTGCTGGTCGCGCAGATGCTGGCGTTCGGCCTCGGCGGCGGGTTCGGCGGCCGGTGAGGTGGCGAAATAGGCTGCGGCGGCGAGCGCGTCGGTCCACAGGTGGGCCAGCATGGTGATCTCGTGGCGGGGCAGCAGGGTTTCGGGGAAGGTGAAGGCGGCCTGCAGGCGGTCCCCGGCCACGACGGCGTTGATCTCGATCTCGGCGGTGACGGGCACGTCCGCGTGCTCGGTGGCGTGCAGGTCGCCGAACTCGTCGGTGGGCAGCCAGCCGAGATCTTCGAGCCCGGCCGGAATGTCGGCGGTGGCGTAGCGGCCGAGGTAGTTGAAGCCGATGCGGCCGGGCACCCGGTCGGGCAGGTCGGCGGCGGTCTCGGGGTTGAGGTAACGCAGCATGCCGTAGCCGATGCCCTTGTCCGGCACGGACATCAGCTGGTGCTTGACCGCCCGGATGGCCGTGCCCATGGCCGGTCCGCCGGCGAAGGCGTCGCGAATCGGAATGTCGGACAGGGCGAGTCGCACCGGGTACACGGTGGTGAACCAGCCGATGGTGCGCGACAGATCGGCTCCCGGAACGATTTCCTGCTGTCGCCCGTGCCCTTCGAGCCGGATCAGCACCGCCGCGCCGGGTTCCATGCGCCAGCGCATGACGGCCAGCGTGAGCGCGGCCAGCAGGGCGTCCTCGACGGTGCCGTCGAACAGCGCGGGCAGGGTGGTGAGCAGGGCGGTGGTGACGTCCGCGTCGAGCTCGATCTCGACGGTGCGGACGGCCGGCACCCGGTCGACGGCGGGATCGAGCTCGCGCGGCCCGATCGGCGGGTCGGGGGTGGCGGCCACCTCGCGCCAGTAATCCAGTTCGGCCGTGCGGGTTTCGCGTCGCGCGGCCTCCTCGAGCGCGTGCGCCCAGCGGCGCAGGGAGGTGCCGGTCTCCGGCAGGATCGGTGGCGTGTCCCCGCTGATCTGCGCCCAGGCGGCGATCAGGTCCGGAATGAGGATGCGCCAGGACACGCCGTCGATGACCAGGTGGTGGGCGACCAGGATGAGGCGGCCGCGGCGGTCGGCGGGGCTGCCCGGGGCCGGGTCCAGCCACACCAGCTGCAGGACGGTCCCGGTAGTCGGGTCGAGGCGGCCGAGCGCGGAATCCAGTTCGGTGACGGCGTATTCGCGCAGTTCGACCGCGTCGGCGGTGTCGAATTCGATGCGATGCAGGAGCGTGTCGACATCGACCGCGCCGGGTTCGCGGATGCTCATCCGCCAGTCGCCGTCCGCGTAGGCGAGCTGGGCGCGCAGGGCGTCGTGGTGGTCCACGACGGCGGTGACGGTGGCGACGAGCTGGTCGCGCCCGATGCCCTGCGGCAGTTCCAGCACCGCGGTCTGCGCGAATCTGCGGTGGTCGCCGCCGCGTTCGAGCATCCAGCGCACGATGG
Source organism: Nocardia sp. NPDC059154 (assembly GCF_042755705.1). Lineage (NCBI taxonomy): Bacteria > Bacillati > Actinomycetota > Actinomycetes > Mycobacteriales > Nocardiaceae > Nocardia > Nocardia sp. NPDC059154. The sequence goes on along the minus strand of NZ_JBHZCS010000129.1, from coordinate 9 downwards.
GGGTGAGCG
>NZ_JBHZCS010000128.1:0-14173 GCF_042755705.1 Nocardia sp. NPDC059154 | reverse complement strand
GGTCCACACCTGCGCCATGGCGGGCGGGGCCACGATGCCGGGGTGCCCGGCCGCCTTGGCGGCGGCCTCGTCCACGTAGATCGGGTTGGCGTCGCCGAGGGCCTCGACCCAGTTGTTGATCATGGGCTGGTTGATCGGATCGCGCCCCGCGCGCGCCGCTGACTCACCGTCCGCCTTGATCTTCTCCAAGCCCTCGCGGATCTCGTCGGCCGTGAAACTCTTCGTCACGCTCTCTCCTCTGCGATCTAGCGCGGAACCCGCGGCAGGCGCAGGCCCATCTGGGCCATCGGGCACAGTGCGCATGATCTCGTCCGCCTGGGGTACGTCTTCTCCACGGTTGGGTGGCTCCTATCTGGGGACCCTGGGCAGGCGCAGGCCCATCTGGGCGATCAGCTCGCGCATGATCTCGTTGACGCCACCGCCGAAGGTCACCACCAGGTTCTGCTTGGTCCGCTTGTCCAGCCAGACCAGCAGTTCCGCGGTGGCCGGGTCGGCGGGATCACCGAAGCGGCCCACGAGCTCCTCGGCCAGGCGGCCCGCCTGCTGCAGCGCCTCGGTGGAGAACACCTTGGTCGCCGAGGCGTCGGCGATGACATCGCGCTGGTCGGCGTCGGGGCGTTCCATATTGGAGGCCACCTGCCAGTTCAGCAGCTCGTTCAGCCGCGTCATGGCGTGCAGGCGACCCAGCGAGCGCCGCACGTCGGCCTCGCCGAGCACGCCCTGGGCCTGCGCCCAGTCGTGCACCCGGTGGTAGAGCTGCTCGATCTTGCCGGACGGGCCCAGGCTCACCCGCTCGTGATTGAGCTGGGTGGTGATCAGCTTCCAGCCGCCGTTCTCCTCGCCGACCATCATGTTCGCGGGGACGCGGACATTGTCGAAGTAGGTGGCGTTGGTGTGGTGCGCGCCGTCGGCGGTGATGATCGGCGTCCACGAGTAGCCCGGATCCCTGGTGTCCACGATCAGGATCGTGATGCCCCTGTGCCGGGACTCCGCGGAACCGGTGCGGCAGGCCAGCCAGACGTAGTCGGCCTCGTGCGCACCGGTGGTGAAGATCTTCTGCCCGTTGACGATCCAGTCGCCGTCGGCGTCGCGCACCGCGGAGGTGCGCAGCGCGGCCAGGTCGGTGCCGGCGTCCGGCTCGGAGTAGCCGATGGCGAAATGCACGTCGCCGGTGAGGATTCCGGGCAGGAACTTCTGCTTCTGCTCCTCGGTGCCGAACGACTGCAGCGCCGGGCCGACGGTCAGCAGCGTGACCAGCGGCACCGGCACGTCGGCACGGACCGCCTCGTTGTAGAAGATCTGCTGTTCCAGCGGCCCGAAGCCCTGCCCGCCGTACTCCTTGGGCCAGCCGACGCCGAGCTTGCCGTCGCGGCCCATGCGCTTGACCACCGCGCGGTAGGCGTCACCGTGCCGGTTCACCAGCATCTCGGCCTCCTCTTCGGGAGTCACGAGACCGGTGAAGTACGTGCGCAGTTCGTCGCGCAGCTTGCGCTGCTCCGCGGTCAGTTCGATGAACATCTGGCTCCCAAACGGTCCAGCCGGAACGATTCGCCGCCGAGCCAGCGGGCGATGTCCTTGGCCTGTGAGTAGTAGCGGTGCAGCGGATGGGTGATATCCACCCCGAGACCACCGTGCAGGTGGTGGCACTTCTGCATGGCCGCGGGCAGTTCCGCCGCCACCGTGTACGCCAGCACGTCGAGATCGTCGTCGATGCGCTCCAGGTGCTCGGCGCCCTGCTCGTCCTGAGCCAGCGCCCAGGTCGCCGAGCAGGCGGCCGCGTGCAGTGTCCGCGAGGCCACGTAGACATCCGCGATCTGCTGTGCGACAGCCTGGAATTCGGCCAGCGGGCGGCCGAACTGCTGACGGGTGCGAACGTGCTCGGCGGTCAGTGAGACCACGCCGGCGAGCAGGCCGTCGGCCACCGCGCCGAGGCTCGCCAGCGCGAACCGGTGCAGTTCGGTGAGCCCGCCGGGCAGCAGCTGCTCGGCCGCGATCACGACCTGGTCGAACTGGAGCGAAAACTCCGGCACGCCATCGGAAGTCGGGCTCGCGGTGCGGGTGATGCCCGCGGCGTCACCGTCCACCACGGCGATGCCGCTGTCGGTGGGCACCAGGATCCAGCGTGCGGTGTCGGCGTAGGGCACCGCCACCTTGCGGCCGGTGACCCGCACGGTGGCGCCGTCGGTCACCGCGGTGGTCTCCGGCTTCACCGTGAACGGCGAGCCGGGCTCGTGCAGGGCGGCGGTCAGCACCGCGCCCTCGGCCACGGCCGGAAACACCTTTTCCGCCAGGGCATCCGGCAGGCCGATCGCCTTCAGCGGCAGCACGCCGAAGCCGAGGGTGACCAGTGCGGGCGCCTGCGCGGCGGCGCGGGCCAGCTCGGTGAGCATGGCCCCGACCTCGAGCAGGCCCATATCGTCGCCGCCGAAGCGTTCGGGCAGCGGCACGGCCAGCAGGCCGCTGTCCGCGATGATCGGCCACAGCGCGACATCACGCGCGCTGTCGCGTTCCAGCAAACTTACGACAACCTCGGCGACAGCGTCCTGGCTCTCGTCCCTGGTGAAGTCCAATGCAATGCTCCCGGTTCAGGTGTGGACTAGCCGTGCGACTCGCGGGGCAACCCGAGGATCCGTTCACCGGCGACGGTCAACAGGATCTGCTCGGTACCGCCGGCAATCGACAAACAGCGTGTGAGCAGGAATTCTTTCACCGCGTCAGTTTCCAGAGCGCCCGCCGCACCAGACAGTTCGACGGCGAATTCCGCTACCGCCTGCCGGTGTCTCACACCGACCAGTTTGCGCACGCTGCTCTGCGCGGCAGGGTCCCCGCCGGACAGCAGCTTCTGCGCCGCACGAGCTTCCAACAATGTTCCGGCAACCGATTCCGCGATGAGCCCGCCGAGCCGGTCCGCGACCAGCTCCGCGCCCGGACCCGAGGCCGGCGCGGCGGCGATCAATGCCTCCAGCTCGTCCCCGATTCCCTTGCCGCCCATGGCGACCCGCTCGGCCGACAGGGTAGAGCGGGCGATCTTCCAGCCATTGCCGAGTTCACCGACCAGGCAGTCGTCCGGCACGAAGACGTCGTCGAGGAACACCTCGTTGAAGCGCGCCTCACCGGTGATCTCCACCAGCGGCCGGATATCCAGCCCCGCGCTCTTCATATCGACCAGGAAGTAGCTGATGCCCTTGTGCTTCGGCGCGGAGGCGTCGGTGCGCGCCAGGCAGATGCCCCAGGTGGCGCGATCCGCCAGCGAGGTCCACACCTTCTGGCCGCGCAGCTTCCAGCCGCCCTCGACCCGCTCGGCCACCGTGCGCAGCGCTGCCAGGTCAGACCCGGCGCCCGGCTCGGAGAACAGCTGGCACCAGATGACCTCACCGGTCAGCGTCGGCATGGCGTAACGCTCGATCTGCTCGGGGGTGCCCCACTGCAGCAGGGTCGGGATCGCCCAGTTGGCAATCGCGATGTCCGGCAGCGCGATTCCCGCCTGGCGGATCTGGTCGTCGAGGCGCGTGCGCAGCAGGGGTCCGGCGCCGCGACCGTAGGGCGCGGGCCAGTGCGAGGCCAGCAGTCCGGCCTCGGCCAGCGCCACCCGCTGCTCCGGCTCCGGCAGCGCCGCGATCTTGGCCAGGTCCGCCGCCAGCACGGCCGCCTCGGCGGCATCCAGACCGGCTGTCTCCCAGTCGGATCCGGGCTCGCCGTCGGCGCCCAGGTCGACGCCGACCGTGCGGCGCATGCCGGCCAGGGTCAGCTCGGCGACTCGGGCCCGCCAGCGCGCGGTGCCGCCCAGCAGCTGCCGCAGCGCGGTGGCCCGGCGCAGATACAGATGCGCGTCGTGCTCCCAGGTGAAACCGATTCCGCCCAGAACCTGAATGCAATCCTTGGCATTCTCCACCGCGGCATCCAGCGACATGGACAGGGCGACGGCGGCGGCCAGCTGCAGTTCCGCACTACCGCTGTCCGCCGCGGCGGCCGCATCGGCGGCGACGGCGCGAATCTGTTCGGCCCGGCACAGCATCCACGCGCAAATGTGTTTGACCGCTTGGAATTCGCCGATCTTGCGCCCGAATTGTTCGCGCACCTTCGCATATTCGGTGGCGGTCTCCAGGCACCAGCCCGCGATGCCCGCGGCCTCGGCGGCGACCAGTGTGGCGGCCAGGTCCAGCACGGAGAAGCCGGGCTCGAACAGGCGATCCGCGGCCACGGCGACGTCCGCGCACACCACGCGCGCCACCGGCACGGTCTTGTCGATGCCGGCCAGCGGCTCCACGGTCAGCCCGGCGGCGTCGGCGTCGATCAGCGCCCACAGGTGACGATCACCGTCGCGCACCGGGACCAGCACCGCCGTACCCGGTGCGGCGCCCGGAACCGAGTCCCACTCACCGGACACCGAGGCGCCCGATTCGCCCACGGATATTGCGATTTCGCCCGCGAGCGCGACGCCGCATGGCGTAATCTCGTCGAGCGCCTCGCCGGCGACGAGTCCCGCCAACGCCGTCGAGAGCACCGGTCCGCCGACCAGGTCATGTGCCGCCTGCTCCACCAGCACGGCCAGATCCCCGACGGTCCCACCCGCGCCCCCGGCCTCCTCCGGCACCGCGACCCGGAAAATTCCGAGATCGGCCAGGCGCGGCCAGTACTCGCGCCAGAAATCGGGCGCGCCGGAACGCAGTTCCGCCTGTGCTCTGGAACGCATTGTTGCAATCGGGCGCACGGCAGTTGCCCATCCGCGCATCGACTCCTGGACGGCTTTATGCTCGTCAGTGGTGGCTATGGTCACACTCCATACCGCCTTTCCGGCGTGACTTCAGCTCCTAGAACATGTTCTAATGTTCGAGCCGGGCCGAAGTCAAGCGCCGTCCCGGACGCGGTACGAACTCGTGCCCAGTCGACGCTGGGTGAGATGAACCGAACGATTCGTGCAGGAAAGGACTCTCAACCGATGGCCAGTCCCTCCCGATCGCAGGCCGCCGACGGGGTGCCCGGTGGACGCACCGCGCCCGTCACCACCCTCAGCGAGGAGGATCTGAGCTCGGCGGCGCAGCGCGACCGACGCAAGCGCATCCTCGACGCCACGCTCGCGCTGGCGTCCAAGGGTGGCTACGACGCGGTCCAGATGCGAGCGGTCGCCGAACGCGCGGATGTCGCCGTCGGCACGCTCTACCGGTACTTCCCGTCCAAGGTGCACCTGCTGGTGTCCGCCCTGGCCCGGGAATTCGAGCAGTTCGAGGGCCGGCGCAAGCCGCTCGCCGGCGCCACCCCGCAGGAGCGCATGCACCTGCTGCTCACCCAGGTCACCCGGGCCATGCAGCGCGACCCGCTGCTCACCGAGGCCATGACCCGCGCCTTCATGTTCGCCGACGCCTCCGCGGCGGCCGAGGTCGATCGGGTCGGCAAGGTGATGGACCGGTTCTTCGCCCGTGCCCTCTCCGACGAGGTTCCCAGCGACCGCCAGCTCGCCATCGCCCGCGTCATCTCCGATGTGTGGCTGTCGAATCTGGTTGCGTGGCTGACCCGCCGCGCCTCGGCCACCGATGTGACCGAGCGCCTGGAGCTCACCGTCGATCTGCTCATCGGCAGCGGCAGCGGCAACGAATAGCACGAACGCACACTTGCGTTCGCTCGATGCGCAACGGGCTGCCCGGTCCGGAGAACCGGGCAGCCCGTTGCGCGTTTGCTGGAACCCCGCTGGTCAGCTGGGGTGAACGCAGAGCAACCCGCGCGTGTCTCACAAAAAGCGTGAACGACCCGGAAGTGTCTTGTAAACGCTATGTATCACCGCACACACGAGTGAGCAATCAAGACCCAGTAGCATCACTCGCGCCCTGAAAAATCTCCTCCGATCACTAGGTTGGATGCGTGAGCGCACAGGATTTGTCACTGGAACTTCGCCGTGCCCTGTCGGCCATCGCCCGCGTGCCACGGTTGCTGGTCGCTTCGGACTACGACGGGACGATCGCGCCCATCGTCTCCGACCCGACCAAGGCCTATCCCCATCGGGAGTCGGTGAGTGCCTTACGCGCTCTCGCCGGACTCACCGGAACCACCGCCGCCGTGATCTCCGGTCGCGCCCTGCGCGATCTCGCGGCCCTGTCCCGGCTGCCTGTCGAGGTGCAGCTGATCGGTAGTCACGGTTCGGAATTCGATGTCGGCTTCGTGCACGCCATCGACAACGACGCGAAACAGCTGCTGCAGGAGGTCACCACGACCCTGACGCAGATCGCTCAGGACAATCCGGGCGCTTCCGTCGAGATCAAACCGGCCAGTGTGGCCCTGCACGTCCGCAATGCCAGCCCCGAAATCGGCCGTCGCGCAGTCTTTGCGGTGCGCCAGGGCCCGGCCAGCTGGGTCGGCGTGCAGACCACGGAGGGCAAGGAGGTCATCGAACTCGCGGTGGTCGAGACCGACAAGGGCGCGGCACTCGATATCGTCCGGCATCAGCAGGGCGCCTCGGCGGCACTGTTCATCGGCGACGACGTCACCGACGAGAAGGCCTTCAAACGCCTCTCCGGACCGGACGTCGGCATCAAGGTCGGCGACGGCGAATCGCTGGCCGAATACCGGGTAGCCAGCACCGAGGAGGTGTCGAAGGCGCTGGCGTTCCTCCTCGAGGAACGCCGCACATGGTTGGCAGGTGCCTCCGCCCCTCGAATCGAGCGGCTGACCATGCTGGCCAGCCCGCGCTCCAAAGCCCTTGTCACACCGGACGGCACCGTCACCTGGCTGTGCCACCCCGAACCCGATTCCGCCGCCGTCTTCGCCCATCTGCTGGGCGGACCGGGCGCGGGCCACTTCACCATTCAGCCCGAGCGCGCCAGCCTGCCGCTGTCGCAGCGCTATGTCGACGGCACCATGACCGTCGAAACCCGTTGGTCCAGTTTGCAGGTCGTCGACTACCTGCCGCACGACGTGGTACCCGAGCGCACCGACCTGACCCGCGTCATCACCGGTGACGCCAAAGCGGTCATCACCTTCGCGCCGCGCCCCGAATTCGGGCAGGTGCCGGTGCGGCTGCTGCCCGCCACCGGCGGGCTCAAGGTGGAGGGCCCCAACGATCCGATCGTGCTGCGCTCCCCCGGCGTGGAATGGGAGATCATCGACGACGGCAACCACCACACCGCCCGCGCCGTGGTCGACCCGCGCCAGGGACCGATCGTGCTCGAAATGCGCTGCGGCACCTCCGATCTCGCACCCGCCATGCGGGCCGAGTCGGACCGCCGCCGGGAGGCCGAGCGGTACTGGGCCGAATGGGTGGGCACGCTCGAACTGCCGCCGCTCAAGCCGGATCTGATGAAGCGCTCGGCGCTCACCCTGCGCGGGCTGGTGCACTCGCCGTCCGGATCCATCCTGGCCGCGGCCACCACCTCGCTGCCCGAGGACATCGGCGGCGTGCGCAACTGGGACTACCGCTACTGCTGGCTGCGCGACGCCTCGCTCACCGCGTCCGCGCTGGTCTCGCTGGGCTCGCTCAGCGAGGCCGAGGATCTGCTGGCCTGGGTGCACCGGGTGCTCGAGACCCTGCCCGGACCCGAGCGACTGCACCCGCTGTACACGCTCTACGGCGAGACGCTGCCCCCCGAGGCCGTCATCGACCAGCTGCCCGGCTACGCCGGCTCGCGGCCGGTGCGCGTCGGCAACGCGGCGAACATGCAGGTGCAGCTGGACGTGTTCGGGCCCATCGTGGATCTCATCTCCCAGCTCGCGCACGCGCGGGAACGCAAGGGCATCAACGATCCCGCGAAGGCGCTGCCGGATGCGGACTGGGAACTGGTGCACGCCATGGTCTCCGCGGTGCAGCGCCGCTGGCGCGAGGCCGACCACGGCATCTGGGAGATCCGCGGCAATCCGCGCCACCACGTCTACTCCAAGGTCATGGGCTGGCTCACCGTGGACCGGGCGCTCACCCTGTCCCGGCAGTTCGGGCGGCCGGCGGATCCCGAGTGGGAGCCGCTGCGCGACACCATTGCCGACGAGGTCCGCACCGAGGGCTGGAACGACGAAGTCCAGTCCTACACAGCGGCTTACGACGGCACCGACCTCGACGCCGCCACGCTGCACATCGGGCTCAGCGGGCTGATCGATCCCTCGGATCCGCGGTTCGCGGCCACCGTGGTGGCCACCGAGGCCGAGCTGCGCAGCGGATCGACGGTGTACCGGTACCACCACGACGACGGGCTGCCGGGCGGCGAGGGCGGGTTCCACCTGTGCGCCGCCTGGCTGGTGGAGGCGTACCTGCTCATCGGCAAGCGGGAGGACGCCGAGGCGTTGTTCGCTCAGCTGGTGGATGTGGCGGGACCGACCGGTCTGCTCTCCGAGGAGTACGACCCGGTCGCCGAACGCTCGCTCGGCAACCACCCGCAGGCGTACTCGCACCTCGGCCTGCTCCGCTGCGCGCAGTTGCTGAGCCTGCCGGTCGCGGCGATGACCTAGGCCGGACCGCACCGCACGACCGAAGCGGCCCCCGCGAACATCTGTTCGCGGGGGCCGTTTTCTGCGCGGGGCCGAGGTAGGCCGCAGGTGTCGCAGGCCACATCTCAACCTGGGGCTAGGGACCTAACGGTCGTTTGCGCTACATTCAAATGGCAATCGTTTTCGTTACTAGTAAGCCGCAGTGCCAGGAGTACCCCGCGTGACCACCAGCTTCGCCCGAGGATTCGCCGTGTTCGCCGCCGGACTTGCGACGGTCGCCACCGTGACCGCCTGCGGCAGTGCCAAGAGTTCCGATCAGCCGACCGTCGTCGCCTCCACCAATGTCTGGGGCGATATCACCCGGGCCGTCGCCGGGCCGGACGTGACCGTCGAATCGATCATCGACGACCCCACGGTGGACCCGCACTCGTTCGAGGTCTCCCCCGCCGACGCCGCCAAGATCACCGACGCCAAGCTGGTCGTCTACAACGGCGGCCACTACGACGAGTTCATCGACAAGGCCATCGCGGGCCGGAACACGAAGACGGTCAACGCCTTCGACATCGCCACCGAAGGCGATCACGCGCACGAGAGCGGTTCGGCCGCACCGACTTCCGCGCGGACCGAGGCCGCCGGTCACGACCACGAGGCCAATGAGCACGTCTGGTACGACCTGCACCAGGTCGGCCACATCGCCCAGCACATCGCCGACGCCCTCGGCGAGATCGACCCCGGCCACAAGCAGGCCTTCACCGACCGCGCCGCCGCCTTCGCCGCGCAGCTGGCCCCCATCGAGGCCGTGACCGCCAAGATCGCCGCCGAGCACCCGAACCAGCCGGTCCTGCAGACCGAGCCGCTCGCCGCCTACCTGCTCACCGCCGCCAAGGCCGACGACAAGACCCCGCACGCCTTCCAGGAGGCCGTCGAACAGGGCACCGACCCCGCGCCCCAGGACGTGGCCACCGTGCGAGACCTGTTGAGCGCCAAGCAGGTCCGCACCCTCGTCTACAACATCCAGACCGAGGACAAACTCACCAAGGACCTGCGCGCCACCGCCGACAAGTCCGGCGTCACCGTCGTCGAGGTCACCGAAACCCTCCCCAAGGGCCTGGACTACGTCACCTGGATGACGAACAACGCCCAGGCCCTCGCCAAGGCCCTCTCCTGACCGACCGCCGCATCCGGGAGTACCACCATGACCGCGAACCCCGCGCAGGCCGCGCAGGCACCCGACGCCGGCGTGACGACGCCCGAAGCCGGTTGTGCCCTCACCGCCGATACGAACACCATTGCGGCGCAGGTCGAAACGACGGCGAACGCTGCCGCCGGCGCGCCGGCTACGGGCGCAGGCAGCGCACACGGCGGCCGGGGCGCACCGGCCGTGCGGCTGTCGAATGCGCGGCTGTCGTTCGGGGAGCGGACGTTGTGGCAGGGGCTGGATCTCGAGGTGGCGCCGGGGGAATTCATTGCGGTGCTGGGGCCCAACGGGTCCGGGAAGACGTCGTTGATGCGGATGCTGCTGGGGCAGCTGGGGCTGACCGCGGGAACCGCGGAGGTCGCGGGATCGCCTGTGCGGGTGGGGAATCCGGATATCGGATATGTGCCGCAGCAGAAGACCATCGAGGGCGGGGCGCAGCTGCGCGGGGTCGATCTCGTCGGGCTCGGGGTGGACGGGCATCGGTGGGGGCTCGGGCTGCGCGGGCGCAGGGAACGCAAACGCAAAGTGGCGGCGGCGATCTCGGCCGTGGGAGCGGAGAGGTTCGCCTACGCGCCGCTGGACGCGCTCTCGGGCGGCGAACAGCAGCGGCTGCGGGTGGCGCAGGCGCTGGCCGGTGATCCCCGGGTGCTGCTGTGCGACGAACCGCTGCTGTCGCTGGATCCGGCGAATCAGCGGCTGGTCTCCGAGCTCATCGACCGGCGGCGGCGCACCCACGACACCGCGGTGCTGTTCGTGACGCACGAGATCAATCCCATTCTGCCGCTGGTGGATCGGGTGCTGTACCTGGTCGACGGGCAGTTCCGGATCGGCACGCCCGACGAGGTCATGACCTCCGAGACCCTCTCCGAGCTCTACGGCACCGAGGTGGACGTGCTGCGCGTGCGGGGCCGCCTGGTGGTCGTCGGCACCGGCGACGCCATGGACGCCCTCGGCGAATCCGGTGCGGCCCACTGCCATGGCGAAAACAGGCACAGCCATGGCGAAGACAAGCACAGCCACAGCAAGCAGGCACCGGAGGCGCGGGCATGATCGACAAGCTGTCCAAGCTGTTCTCGCAGATGTTCGACGTCGCCACCACCGCCCATCTGCTGTCCTACGACTTCGTGCAGCAGGCGGTGCTCGCCGCCGCCCTGCTCGGCCTGCTGGCCGGGGCCATCGGCCCGCTCATCATCAGCCGCCAGATGTCCTTCGCCGTGCACGGCACCAGCGAGCTCTCGCTGACCGGCGCGGCGGCCGCGCTGCTGGCCGGCATCGGCGTCGGCCTGGGTGCCATCATCGGTTCGGTGGTGGCGGCCGTGCTGTTCGGCGTGCTGGGTTCCCGTGCCCGCGAACGTGATTCGGTGATCGCCGTGGTGCTGTCCTTCGGCCTCGGCCTGTCGGTGCTGTTCCTGTGGCTCGGCCCGGAACGCGCGGGCTCCAAGTTCTCACTGCTGACCGGTCAGGTGGTCAGCGTCGGGAATTCCGGGCTGGGCCTGCTCGCCACCTGCACCGCCGCCGTGCTGGTGGTGCTGGCCGCCGTCTACCGCCCGCTGCTGTTCGCCAGCGCGGATCCGGAAGTGGCGGTGGCGCGCGGTGTTCCGGTGCGGGCGCTGTCCATCGTGTTCGCCGTGCTGCTCGGCGTGACCGCGGCCTTCGGCGTCCAGATCGTCGGAGCGCTGCTGGTGCTCTCGCTGCTGATCACTCCCGCCGCCGCGGCCGCCCAGCTCACCGCCAGCTCGGCCCGGGTGGCGATCCTGTCGATCGTGTTCGCCGAGATCGCCGCCGTCGGAGGCATTCTGCTGTCGCTGGCCCCCGGCGTCCCGATCTCGACCTTCGTCACCACCATCTCGTTCACGATCTACCTGATCTGCCGGGTGGTGGGCAGCCGCATCCGCAATCGCCGCGGAGTCCTCGTCGCCGCCTGAGTTTCGCGCCGGATCCCGCGAAACCGGCTGCGATCAGCCGCCCTCGCCCGCCAGCGCGAACAGGCCGTCGGGGGTCTGCTCGATGAGGCCGTCCACCAGCAGCGAATCCAGGGCCCGATCCCGCTGGCCCGGATCGCGAGTCCAGGCCAGGTCCAGCCGAACCCGCTCCACCGGACCCGACGCCCCGCGCAGGACGTCGAGCAGGCGGCCCCGCGCCTGCCGGTCGGTGCCCTCGTACTTCTGCACGCGCCGCACCACCTCGGAGGCCGGGCGGCCCGCGGTGACCCAGGCGCACACGGGAAGTGGGCAGCGCTCGCAGTCCGGGGTCCGCGCGGTGCAGATCAGCGCGCCCAGTTCCATCAGGGCGGCAGACATGACGGCGGCCCGGTCGACCCGCGCGGGCAGCAGGGACTCGGTTTCCGCGAGATCGCGGTTCGCCGGATTGCCCGCCTCGGCGCGGCCGTGCACGGCGCGGGCCACCACGCGGCGAACATTGGTGTCCACCACCGGAACTCGCTGGCCGTACGCGAAACAGGCCACGGCACGGGCGGTGTACGCCCCGATCCCGGGCAGGCCCAGCAGCACGTCCACGTCGGCCGGCACCTCGTCGCCGTGCTCGTCGGCCAGCACCCGGGCGCACTCGTGCAGCCGCAGCGCGCGCCGGGGATAGCCGAGTTTGCCCCAGGCCCGCAGGACGTCGCCCTGCGGTGCGGCCGCCATGGCGGAGGGCACCGGCCAGCGGGCCACCCACTCCCGCCAGATGGGTTCGACCCGCACCACCGGCGTCTGCTGCAGCATGATCTCGCTCATGAGGATCTGCCACGCCGTGACGCCGGGCCGTCGCCACGGCAGGTCCCGCGCGGTCTCGCGATACCAGTCGATGAGCGCGTCGCTGTCCACCTTCGCCTCCTCCCGGCCGTTTCGGAGCCGGGAAATCCCGCACGCCGCCACGCGCGATGGTATCCATTTCGGCGAGGCCGGTTTCCGCCCACCCGGCGGCTCACCGGGCGCGCAGCGATCCGGTCGGCGCGTCTTTGCCCGACCGTAACGCTGAGGACTCGCCGGTAACCAGAGGGCTATGGAAAATGGGACACATGCCGCACAACAACCCGATCAGTGCCTGGAAAGCCTTGCGCGAAGGCAACGAGCGCTTCGTCAACGGCACGTTGCAGCACCCTAGCCAGGGCGCGGCCGACCGGGCCAAGCTCGTCGCCGGGCAGCAGCCCTCGGCAGTTCTGTTCGGCTGCGGCGACTCTCGCGTCGCCGCCGAGATCATCTTCGATCAGGGTCTCGGCGACATGTTCGTGGTCCGCACCGCAGGTCACGTCATCGACGCCTCGGTGCTGGGCTCCATCGAATACGGCGTCCAGGTGCTGTCGGTGCCGCTGATCATCGTGCTCGGCCACGACAGCTGCGGCGCGGTCCGCGCCACCATCGACGCCCTCGACCACGGCAACGTCCCCGGCGGGTTCATCCGCTCGGTCGTCGAGCGTGTCACCCCGTCCATCCTCATCGGCCGGCGCGAGGGCCTGGAATCGGTCGACGAGCTCGAGGCCCGCCACGTCGAGGAGACCGCCCGCCTGCTCATGCAGCGGTCGATGATCATCTCCCAGCGGGTGGCCACCGGCGAGTGCGCCATCGCCTGTGTCACCTACAACCTCGGCGACGGCGAGATCAAGCTGCACCGCGTCATCGGCAACATCGGCGAAGTGGTCTAGCCCGGCTCGAACGGGGTGGCGTCGGTTCTGCCGGGGATGCGCGTTTCGCTCCCGCGGGCGGCGGAATTTACCGCCCCCGTAGGCGCTTTCACCTCCGACACGCCGACACCCTGCTCGGGATGACCCGGACGGTGCCCTTACCGTTGACACCGTGCTGGAACCGAACGGACCACTGCCACCCGAAATCTACTGGCGCCGTCGCGCGGTCGCGATCGGCGCGATGGTGCTCGGCCTCGCGCTGGTGATCTGGGTGCCCTTCGCGCTGTTGAAGGGCGGCGGCGACCACAAGACGGACGCCAAGGCCACCACCTCGAGCGCCGCGGCCACCACCAAGGCCGCGAGCAGTTCCGCGAGCGCCCCGGAGCCGAGCGCGGCCAAGCCGTCCGCCGCCGCCGCCCCGACCGCCATCCCTCCCGCCGCGCTGGGTCTGTGCCCCGACCAGTCGCTCGCCGTGAAGGTGACCGTCGGGCAGCCCACGTACCGGGTCGGCGAGCAGCCGCAGTTCGGCATCGTCATCACCAATATCTCCAGCGCCGCCTGCGAACGCGACATGGGGTCGGGCCTGCAGCTGGTCCAGGTCCAGTCCCTGGACGGCCAGCGCAGGCTGTGGTCCAGCACCGACTGCTACCCGGACGGCACCCCCGACCTGCACACCCTGGCCCCCGGCCAGCAGGCCGCCTTCACCGTCACCTGGTCCGGCGCCACCTCCCAGCCCAACTGCTCGGGCGACCGCGTTCCCGTTCCGGCGGGCCCCTACACCGTTGTGGCGCAACTCGGTTCGGTCCGCAGCGCCCCGGAGCCCTTCAATCTCGCCTGAATTCAGCACAACGCGGCGGGGGGGGGGGGGAGGGTAGGCCGGGCTCCGCTGCCCTCCCTTTTTTGTTGGGTTCGGGAATGTCGGACCCAATCCCGTCTTTGCCTCCTCT
>NZ_JBHZCS010000127.1:0-14621 GCF_042755705.1 Nocardia sp. NPDC059154 | reverse complement strand
GGTGGCGGTTCCGCCTCGGAACGCGAATCGGTGCGGATGGTGATGGACATCGTATTCGTCCTTGCATGCTAAGCCCCACCCCGGAGAAATGCTGTACATCGTTCGTGGTGGGGAGGAGAGCTCGTACAGCGTGTAGTGATGAATTGAGTTGTTCGCTGCCGACGAGTGTCGGTAGCGGGCTGCGGATACCTGTTGTGGTCGGGTCTATGTCAGCCACAGCGGTGCCCGAAACTTGCCTGATCCGGTCCAGACGAAAATCTCCGCTCGCCCCGGCCACCATGCCTCGGTGGGCGGGGCAGAGACCGATGGCTGGATCAGATCCTCGGAGCGCTGACCGAGAGGTGATCGGCGATCGATCGCAGCGCACCGATGCTGGCAACTCGTTGCTTCTTGGCGGCCTGCGACGACATAGTCGAGACGTGGGCGATAGAAACACCGGCAGCGCGGTCCACGTAGAGGTGTTGCCCGCCTGACCCAAGTCCGAGCAGGACGCGGCCGGGTGCTGGCACCCACCACTGGTTTCGGTACTGCCCAGATGGGAAGTACTGCTCGTATTTCGACCCGGCGAACGCTGCGGCGGAGTCGAGGCCGCCGTGGAACGTGTCCTCGATCCAAGCGGCGGGAACGATTTGGCGACCGTCGACCGTGCCGTTGTCGAGCATGAGTTGTCCGAAGCGGGCGAGGTCTCGAAGCGTCGTACTGATCCCGGCGCACGCGGGCGCGAAGCCGTGGCGGTTGACTGCCAGGTCGGCGTCCCACTCGGCGCCCATCGGCGCCCACAGTTCCTGACCGAGCAGCTCTGCGAGGGATGAGTCGGCGGCACGTTCGAGCACCAGCCCGAGCAAGTCGGTCAGGATCGACCGGTATTCGAAGGGCCCGCCGTGCTCGCGCGCATTGATGAAGCTGGCGATGAAGGCGATTGCGTCCTGGTCAGAAGGGGTACCCGGTGTCCAGTCGAACTGCGCGCCCCACTCTTCCCAGTAGTCGACGTCGGGGGTGTAGCCGATGCCTTTGTTCTCGACGGAGGTCCCCGTCCGCATGTCGAGCAGGTGGCGCACACTGGCACCCTCGTAGCTGGTTCCGGCGAGCTCGGGAACGTACTTGACCACCTCGTCTTCAGGCGTGAGCGCGCCGCGCTCGACCAGCACGCCTGCCAGCGTTCCTACGAGTGACTTGGTGACGGAGTTGACGATGTGGGTGTCGTCGACGCGCATCCCGTGTGCGTATTCCTCGAACACCACCGTCCCGTTGTGGAGCACCAGCAACCCATCGGTGGTTTCTCCCTGCATCAGCTCCGCGATGCCGGGTAGTTGCTCGCTGGTCTCGGCACGCGGAAGCGGCGCGGGTTGGTCACCGCGTGCCACACGCGCGGTCGGGACGAGCTCACGGACGTGTCGATATGCCCAGCGTGCGGGTGCGGGCTGTGACCAATCGTCCACCACGTTGAGCCGTGCCCAGTCTTCGAGTGTCGCAGGTCGATTCAGGCGGACACCTCGCTCGGGAGCAGGCGAAGCATCCCCGCGCGCTGCTGCGTTCGCGGCGGTCGCTGGAACAGCAGAGTTCGTCACGATTCTCTCCTTTGAGTAGTGATCGACGGAAGCTTGAACAGAATCGGCGACAAAATTCAGTGGGATCCGTGCGCGTTCCTTCCACACCACTGCATTGTCGTCGTCACTTCCGGCCACATATGACCCGCCGTGCGCGGCGGTATTGGACATGTGTTGCGCCTCGTTTTCGCCGCTCGGACGTTCGGGGCGTTCCTGGCGAATGCCGAATTTTGTGAATCCGTCGCAGACTATCCAGGTCACTCAACCCAGCCGTGGCATCGATTGTGCGCACCACTTCGGATTTCATGTTGTGAGAGCAGGCCGCCGATACGTCCCGTTCACATTGACGCGAGCCCGTCGATATCTCGAGTGTGACCTGCGTTACGTACACGCTAGAGCCGACGATGCCCAGTAGGCGAAAGCAAATGCGTATATCTGAGCAGAAGATCCTGACACTTCTGCAGCCAGAGTTGGAGGGGCTGCATCATGCAGGTCGGAGGCCGTTTGTTGAGGTTGTGCGTTGTTTCCACGCGTCGGCGCGTTATGGCCGCGAGAGTGCTCTGACCTGGTAGTCGCCCCCGCCCGGCGCCCCAGCGCATGGCTCTACTGCGATGCTGCCGCGCGGGCGTGGATGTCTCGAGGTGACTGGGATGAAGGCCGGTGGAAGACGCTTCTTGTCAACGATGCACCCGCAGGATCGATGCCCGTGCATAGAGCGCGAGCTGGAGCGACATCGCGATCTGCGGCTGCTCGATGTCGACGCCCAGCAACTTCACGATTCTGTCGAGCCGGGCATAGAAGGTCGGCCGGCTGATTCCGAGCTCACGGGCCGTGGCCGCCTTGTTGCGACCGTAATCGAGGTACACGGTCAATGTTTGGATCAGCTCGGTGGAGTCCACGATCTTGCTCGATAGCAGCGGGCTGAGCTGTCGTGCGGTGTAGTTCAGCAGACGTGCGTCGTTGTTGAGCAGGTGCAGGAGTCCGTGGATACGGACGTCCTCGAGCCGGTGGAAAAGCTTGTCCTCATCGGTAGTCACCGCTGCGACGTGGTTGGCTTCCTCACACGACTGTTTGACCTCATCGATGCCTTGGGCCGGTGAGCCGAAGGTGATGGTGGCGCGCGCACCCCGGTCGTCGGCGAGGCTGTGGACCTGCTGAGCGAAGCGAGTCAGCGCGGCCTCGGCCATGAGCTCGCCTTCGAGGCTGAGCATGACGCTGATCTGCCCGTTGGTTTGATCAGCAACCAGACCCGGGGTGCTGCTGAAACGCAATGCGTCACTGACCAGGTGCAGACTTGAGCGCTGGTCGGCCAACGTCGGCAGGGTCGTGCCGCGGTTGTGGCGATCGCCTATCTTCACCGTCCCGCCGATGAGCACTCGGCTGGCCACAGGGACACCGGCCGCTTCCACGGTGGCCGACATCGCGGTCACCGAGGAGTAGGACTGCATCAGGATCCTGTTGAGCAGACTGCGCTTGGAGTGCAGCTCCAGGGCTTGGTCGTCGGCTTCGAGTAACCGCTGCAGATCTAACGCGATCGCCGCGCGATCGGCGATCAGATAATCGGTCTCCGCTGGTGGACGCGTCAGCAGGGCAACGAGGCGCCCCCAACTCTGACCTCGGCTGCCGAGCCGGACGCACAGCGCCCGCGACTCCGGGTCGAAGGTGATCCGACCTGCCGTGCCCATCCTCGACGACCTCGAAGCCCAGTCGGTCAGCAGCTCCTCGGCGTCACGATGCCCGGTCGCCGAGCTCAGCACCCGATGAGCGAGATCCTCGGCCACGACCGGGCACTGTAGCAGGTGCGAGGCATTGTTGATGATCTCGTCGAAACCTGCTCCCCCCCAGGTGAGTTGGGTGAAGGTCGCATGGACACGGTTGACTCGCCGCAGTTCGTCTAGCTGGGCTTCCTGGATGACATTGTGCACGCTGAAAGTGATGTCGACGAACCGCGTCGGCCGGGGAAACACCACGATCACCAAACCGCGGTCGGCCGCACGACTGATCGCTTCGGCAGGTAACCCGTCGAAGGCGACTCCGAGCTCGAGGAACACCCCGGTGGCGCCGCGGTCGGCCAGCAGGTCGAACAGGGGCAGCCAGACTGCGGCTTCGCGCTGCAGGCCCATGCCGCTGGTGAGCACCAGATGGTTGCTATCGACGAAGCGGGCCATGTCCGGCTGCTCGCACACGTGAACCCAGCGCACCAGCTGGTCGAGCCGGTCGTGCCCGGTGAGGATCTCAGGCTCGCCCTCGAGCACGGCTGGCATGCGCAGGATGTCGCGGACGGTCGGCAGGAACCGGTCGTTCTTGTCCCGCGGTCGACTTTCCATCATGTCAAGCACAAGCTGAATTCTACGCAGATATGCAACGCGGGGTGACCCTGGTTACTTCGTACCGTCAGTACTTAACCGGGTCACAAGGGCCCGGGCGCAACCAGCTAGAGCGAGACCAGCACCCGCGCATGCGGTGTGTGACCAGGGAGTACTGATGACAAACGAGACAGTGGAGCATGCCGAATCGGCTGCGGACGCCGCGGAGGTGCGTCTGGAAATCGACGGCGAGGTCGCGAGCATCGTGCTCGCTCGTCCTCGCTCGCTCAATGCCATCACACCCCGGTTGCTGGGCGAACTCGCTAACGCGCTGGCGCGTGCGGCCACCGACGCCCGCGTCCGGGTCGCGGTGATCAAGGGCGAGGGCACCACGTTCTGCGCCGGGTTCGATCTGAAGGTCGATCAAACAACCAGCGGTCCCGATCAGCTGCGCAACAAGGTCGAACGCCTCCACGACATCACCCGCGCGATCAGGCGCGCACCGTTTCCGGTGATCGCCAGCGTCCAGGGCTACGCACTCGGCGCCGGCTGCGAGCTGGCGCTGTGCAGCGATCTCGTGGTTGCCTCGAGCGATGCCCAGTTCGGATTCCCCGAGGTCGACGTCAGCCTGTCGATCACCGGCGGCATCTCCCACCTGCTGCCGCTGACGGTCGGCTCGGTGAAGGCCAAGGAGTTGATCCTGCTCGGCAACCGGTTCTCCGCAGAGGACGCCCGAGCCTGGAACCTCATCAACTTCGTCGTCGCCCCGCACGAGCTCGAAGCGGAGACCGCCGCGCTGGCGGCACGGCTCGCCGGCAAGCCCCGTCTGGCGTTGACCGCGGCCAAGGCCACCCTAGATGCCGCTGCGCCCGGCAACATCGAGCAGGCCTACGAGATCGAAACCGGATATGCGGTACTCACGCAGGCCTCCGCCGCCGCGAGTGCGGCGCAGGCGGCGTTCTCGGCGCGCCAGAACGGCGGCACCGCCGAATGATGACCACTCCCACCATGGATGCCCTGCTCGACGAGGCTGCCCGCCAGTGGCCCGACAAGGCGGCTCTGGTGTTCCCTGACCTCGACCGGTCGCTGACCTTCGCCGAGTTGCAGAGCTGGGTCGATCAGACTGCGGCACTGCTGGTCGAGCACGGCATCCGCCAAGGCAAGAAAGTCGCCGTCCTGCTGGAGAACCGGCCCGAGTTCACCGTCGTCTGGCTGGCGGCAGCAAGATTGTGTGCCTCGCTGGTCCCGGTCAACTCCCGCTATGCCGCCGACGAGGTCGAATACGTCCTGCAGCACTCCGGCGCCGATCTGCTGGTCACCGAGGCGAAGTTCGGGCCGGTGCTGCGCGAGGTGTTGACCGAGGTGACAGTGGTGGACTACCTCGACCTCAGCAATCCGGTCGTGCCGGTGCCCATCGTGGGCACGAAGGCCAGCGCGGGCACGGTGCTGAACATCCAATACACCTCGGGCACGACCTCCCGGCCCAAAGGATGTCTGCTCACCCACGACTACTGGCTGCGGATCGCCGAAGAAATGACCCGGCCCGACGAGGACGGCAGCACCGAGGTCGCGATCCGCCACGACGACCGGATGCTCATCGCGCAGCCGATGTACTACATGGACCCGTTCTGGCACATCGCGACCATCCTGCGGGTCGGCGCGACACTGACCATCCTCGACGGATTCCATCCCTCGACGTTCTGGGCCGACATCCGCAAGCACGACATCACGATCTTCTACTGCCTGGGCGCGATGCCGACACTGCTGCTCAAGATGCCGCCCTCGCCCGAGGACACGCACAACTCCGTGCGCGCGATCCTTTGCTCAGCAGTACCCCCGAGCCGCCACCTCGAGCTCGAACAGCGCTGGGGCGCACCGTGGTACGAGCTCTACGGCATGACCGAAACCGGCGTCGACATCCGTGTACGCGCCCGCGACCACGACACCGCGATGGCGACCACCTGCATCGGCAAGCCCGGCGTAGGCCGCGAAGCGACGATCCTCGACGCCGACGGCGCCGCAGTTGCCCCCGGCGAAATCGGCGAGCTGGCCTTGCGCGGACGCTCACTGATGCTCGGCTACTTCCGCGACCTGGAAAACACGCGCGCGACCATCGACGCGAATGGCTGGCTCCACACCGGAGACCTTGCCTGGATGGACACCGGCGGCAACGTCTACTACGAGGGACGCAAGAAACAGATGATCCGCCGGGCCGGAGAGAACATCTCCGCCGCGCAGGTCGAGGAAGTGCTCATGCGCCATCCCGAGGTCCGCAACGCCGCATGCGTGCCCGCCGTCGATGACCTGCGCGGAGAGGAAGTGTTCGCCTTCGTCCAAATGGCCGACGGGGCAGTGCTTCTCGCGACTGACCTCGCCGCGTTCGCTAGCCAGCACCTCGCGGCGTTCAAGGTCCCGCGCTACTGGATGTTCGTCGACGCCATGCCGACCACCCCGTCGGAGCGCGTCGCGAAAACCGCCCTCATCGAGCAAACGCACGCCCACGATCGCGTGTTCGACTTCGCCGCCGACCAGTGGGTGTCCAATCCCTTGTGTCTCGACCACAGCGCCAGCGCCACCGACGTGCCCGTCACCTAGCGGGTTTCGCCCACTGCTACGAACACGCAGACGTGGCGACTACGCACACCGCAGGCTCGCACATTCGGCGAATTCCCCACTGTGCGTGCCAGATTCACTCGGCCGCACAGCGCAGAACCGCGACGGCTTCGCGGCACGGCGATATCGGGGCGGCTCGCGCGAGGTGCCCCGAGCTTCGCCAGTACCAGTAGACAAGGAAGTAACCATCATGACCACCTCGTCGGTTATCGTTGCCGGCGCCCGCACGCCCGTCGGACGCCTGCAGGGAGCACTCAAGGACTTCTCCGGGTCCTCTCTGGGCGGTATTGCTATCGCCGCGGCCCTCGACAAGGCGGGCATCGGTGCAGACATCGTCGACCACGTCATCATGGGCCAGGTCCTGACTGCCGGGGCCGGGCAGATCCCTGCCCGGCAAGCCGCGGCGGCCGCGGGCATCCCCCTGACGGTGCCCGCGGTGACGATCAACAAGGTCTGCCTGTCGGGCATCGACGCGATCGCGCTCGCCGACCAGCTTGTGCGCACCGGAGAGGCCGACGTCATCGTCGCCGGCGGACAGGAATCGATGTCGCAGGCTCCGCACCTGCTCGAACATAGCCGCACCGGATACAAATACGGCGATGTCACTCTGCGTGACCACATGGCCTACGACGGCCTTCACGACACCTTCACCGATCAAGCGATGGGCGCGCTGACCGATTGGCAGAACGAGAGCGAACCCTGGCCGATCACCCGCACCGAACAGGACGCCTTCGCTGCGGCCTCACACCAGCGAGCCGCGACGGCCTGGAAGAACGACCTGTTCGACGATGAGGTCACCGCGGTCGCCATCCCGCAGCACAAAGGAGACCCGATCGTCTTCGCTGCCGACGAGGGCATCCGCGCCGACACCACCGTCGAGTCCCTGGCACGGCTGCAGCCGATCTTCCGTCCCGGTGGCACCATCACCGCCGGAACCGCGTCCCAGATCTCCGACGGAGCCGCCGCGGTCGTGGTGATGAGCAAGACCAGAGCCCAGCAGCTGGGTTTGCCGTGGCTGGCCGAGATCGGTGCCGTCGGGATGGTCGCCGGGCCGGATTCGACACTGCAACGACAGCCCGCCAACGCCATCGCGAAAGCCTGTGCGAAACAAACCATCTCACCCGCCGATCTGGACCTGGTCGAGATCAACGAGGCCTTCGCCGCGGTCGCTCTCACCTCGACGCGTGAACTCGGTGTCGACGAGGCGAGGGTGAACGTCAACGGTGGCGCGATCGCGATCGGTCATCCACTCGGCATGTCAGGTGCCCGCATCGTCCTGCACCTGGCACACGAACTGCGCCGCCGCGGCGGCGCCACCGGCGCCGCCGCTGTCTGCGGCGGCGGCGGACAAGGAACTGCCCTGCTCCTGCACAATCCACGACCCTGACACACCACCCGAGCCGATGATGACCTCAGCACCACCTCCGCGCCGCTCCGACCCCGACGTGACGTTGCTGGTGCGCTGGTACGACATCAACGGCGAAAGCCTCGACCTGTTCTATCGGGCATGTCAGTCCGCTGCCCGCAGATTCGCGGCCGCCTTCAATGAAACTCATGCCAATGCAAGGGCTTTCGTCCTGGCGAGGTCCACCACGGTTCTTCTACGACGTCTGCCCTGCGAACGAAGCTGGATGGTTCCCTGAGCGCGCTCTTCGAATCACCCCAGATGCCATCCCCGACAGCTCGAACATCCTGAAACTTCGGTACCCCACCGAGACCGGGGCCCGCGCCACTGCGGTCAACACCGCGACGTGGCGCGTCGCCGCCGCCGTGTCCTTGCCCCAAGGTCCCAGACGGCGGCGGCACCCCGGGGCCGCGCCAAACCCACAAGGCCTGGCGTGGCGTGCCGCCCGCTGCCTCGTTGCCCGCGCGCAGCGGGCGGCACAACACCCGGCCACCAGACCCCCTGTGGCCGCAGGCGAAATCTCCACTTGTACAGAGAAGAGAGGACAAGACCGTGGCCAGGGCGGCGGATAAACGCCGGAACCGTCACACCAACACCCATCCACCGAACTCCCGCAGCACAGGGTACGCAGCCCTCAGTTCGCAGAACTTCCGGCTGTATCTGATCGGCCAAGCCGTGGCCACAACCGGAACATGGGTACAACGCATCGCCCAGGACTGGCTTGTGTTGACCCTCACCGGAAGTGCCACCATGGTTGGCATTACCACGGCACTGCAGTGGGCACCCATGTTGATTTTCGGACTGTTCGGCGGATGGATCGCCGATCACTACCCGAAACGCCGTGTCCTGCAAACCACGCAGCTCGCTGCATGTACGACGGCGACGCTGCTGGCCGGGCTCACCCTGACACACCACGTCACAGCCTGGCATGTGCAAGCGCTGGCCGCCGTGACCGGTACGATCATCGCCATCGAGAGACCCGTGCGCCAAGCACTGGTCACCGACATCGTCGAACGCAGCCAGATCCACGGCGCCATCAGCCTGACTTACGCGGTGTACTTCCTTGGCAACTTCAGTGGCCCGGCTCTGGCGGGTGTACTGATCTCCGTCGCCGGCCCCGGCTGGGCATATGCCCTCAACGCGGCCTCCTACATAGCCCCGCTCACCGCGATCGCGTGGATCGATCCGAATCGGTTCCCGCCTCACGAGGCCGCAAACCGAAGGACCACGCCGCCCGGCGAGACCGTGCGCCCACTGCTTACACGGCCTGAGATCTGGCAACCGTCGGCCCTATGCGGAGTATTCGCCATGTTCATCTCGAATCTGCCTGTCATCCTGACCACTGAAGCCCGAACCACGCATATTGGGCCGACCGGCTATTCGGTGCTGGCGTCCAGCATTGCGCTCGGTTCCTTAGCCGGGGGCATCATCGCTGCAGGCAGAACTCACATCGGCCTCGGCGCGCTGGTTGTGACCGGGTACGCACTGTCCGCTGCACTGATGCTCGCATCTGCCATGTCGCCCCTCTGGGGTCTCTCGTGTGCTCTGGCGCTGGTAGGAGCGGTGAGCACGATCTTGTTCACCGGTACCAGCGCGCACGTCCAGCTCGTCGCCGAGCGTTCGGTGCGAGGACGTGTGACCAGCATCTATAACATCGCAGAAACTGGCAGCGCAGCGCTCGGCGGCCCGATTCTGGGACTGATCGTCGAAAACTGCGGTCCCCGAACAGGTTTGACACTCGCTGGCGCAATACCCGCCGCGGCCGTACTCCTGATCGCAACATTGAGCCTCGCCAGCAAGGCGCTGCGGTCTCGACTCGCCGGTCAAGGCCCGGACCGAAGGTCGCGGTGTCCAACCGGACGGTGACCGGCCCGGGGCGTCTACGATGGCGGTAGCGGCCGCAGGTCGCGGCGATTTGGGTAGGTGACTATCTGGTGGGCGGGGTAGTCTCTTGCTGGGGTGGATTGCGAGTGATTGATGGTGAACTCTGATCCATTGAAGACTCAACGTGATCTTGGTGTTGATGTGGTCACGGAGTTGAGTGCTGTCGGGTTGGAGGACGCGGAGGAGATCGGGCGGGGCGGATTCGGTGTGGTGTACCGCTGTACCCAGCGGGGGCTGGATCGCACCGTGGCAGTGAAGGTCCTGACCTGCGAGCTCGAGGAGAATCGGGAGCGTTTCTTTCGAGAGCAACGGGCGATGGGCAGGCTGACGGGCCACCCGAACATCATCGGAGTGCTCGAGGTGGGCGAAACCGAGACCGCTCGGCCGTACCTGGTGATGCCATACCACCCGCAGGGTTCTCTGGACGCACGGATCCGCCGCTATGGCCCGCTGTCGGTGGAGGAAGTACTCCACCTGGGGGTAAAGATGGCGGGTGCGTTGGAAACAGCGCATCGCGCGGAAGTGCTACACCGGGACGTCAAACCCGCCAACATTCTCCTTACCGACTACAGTGAGCCGGCATTGACCGACTTCGGCATCGCCCACCTGGCCGGAGGCTTCCGGACGGCAACCGGTGCGGTCACCGGCTCACCAGCGTTTACCGCACCCGAGGTCCTCGGCGGGGATCCACCCAGCCACGCCTCGGACGTATACGGGCTTGGCGCCACGCTCTTTTGTGCGCTCACCGGCCACGCGGCGTTCGAGCGCCGCAGCGGCGAGCAGGTGGTGGCGCAGTTCCTGCGGATCACAACCCACCCAGTTCCGGACCTGCGCGAGCGTGGAATCCCGGACGACGTATGTGCGGTTATCGAGGCGGCGATGTCTCGCGAGACGCGGGACCGCCCCACGGCCGCAGAGTTCGGACAGCAGCTACAGCGGATTCAGCAAGCGCACGGTTATCGGGTCGACCAGATACCGCTACGGGCCGAACCTGGCAGCGAGCGGGCAGCGCCGGTAAGGGTGGTGCCTGCAGAGGAGATCGGCGTTCTCAGCCTCAGCGGCGTTGGGCTGCGCGGGAGTACGGGAAATTTGCCGCTCGAATTGACCAGCTTTGTGAATCGGCGTAGCCAGGTGTCGGCGCTGAAGAACCTGCTGACGGGATCGTGCCTGGTGACGCTGACCGGAATTGGTGGGGTCGGCAAGTCGCGACTCGCGCTTCGGGTCGCCCACAAACTGGGGCGGAATTTCGCCGACGGCGTCTGGCTGGTCGAGTTGGGTGAGGTGCACGATTCGTCGTTGCTGGTCGATGTCGTGTCCGGTGCCTTCGGTGTGCGGCAGCAGGTTGGCAGGCCGATGCTCGAGGTGCTGGTGGAATTCCTGTCCACCCGCGAGGTCCTGTTGGTGCTCGACAACTGCGAGCAGGTGATCGACGCGGTCGCGCAACTGGTCGAGTCTCTACTGCGGGCGTGCCCGCAGCTACGAATTCTGACTACGAGTCGCGAGGCCGTCGGCATCGGTGGGGAATCGGTGCTGCCCGTACCGCCGCTACGGTTCCCGGAACCGGGAAGTGGACCATCCCTGCGCCAAGCGGCCGGCTACGACGCGGTGACGCTGTTCGCCGAGCGAGCCGCCGCCGCGGTGCAAGGATTCCAGCTGGCCGAGGACAACCAGGTCAGCGTGGCCGGGATCTGCGCACGGCTCGACGGGTTGCCGTTGGCGATCGAGCTGGCGGCGGCTCGGCTGCGAACGATGTCGGCCGAGCAGATCCTGGTGAGGTTGACCGACCGGTTTGCCATGTTGACTCTCGGCAGTCGGGGTGCGCCGACGCGACAGCAAACGTTGAGCTGGTGCATCGGCTGGAGCTATGACCTGTGCACACCAGCGGAACAGCGGCTGTGGGGTCGGCTGTCGGTATTCGCTGGAAGCTTCGAGCTCGATGCCGCCGAGGACGTGTGTGGCGGCGACCAGAGCGAGCCGGAGTTCCTCGATGCGTTGACCGGGCTGGTCGACAAGTCGATCCTGACCCGTGAGGAATCGGGCGCCGCAGTGCGCTTTCGGCAGCTCGAGACCGTGCAGGAATACGGCAAACAGAAAATCAGAGAAGCCGGCGAGTACACCGTACTATGTCGGCGCCACCGCGACTGGTACGAGCGGCTGGCACTCGCAGCGGAGGCGGACTGGATCAGTCCGCGCCAGCTCGAATGGATCGCCCGTCTCAGGCGTGAACTGCCGAACCTGCGCAAGGCAATGGAGTTCAGCCAATCAGAGGCAGACGCAGCCGGGGTGCGGACCGCCGCCGCACTGTACGGTTTCTGGGTTCTCAGTGGGCGGTTCAGCGAGGGACGCCGCTGGTGCGACCGCACCCTCGACAATGCACCCGACGCGGCGGCAGCAGACCGAGCCAAGGCTCTCTACACGAGCAGCGTGTTCGCCACAGATCTGGGTGATCTTCCGGCCGAAACCAGTCGCATGGCCGAGCTTCGCGCCCTTGCCGAGCAGACGAACAACCCGACGATTGCCGCACTATTTGCCTTCGCCGACGGCTACGCTGCTCTGAGCAGAGGCGATCTGGCTCGCGCGGACACCCAGTTGACCGCCGCCGTGGAAGCATTCAGCGCCCGAGGTGAGGTCACATTCCATTCCGCGGCGCTGAACTTACTCGGTTGGACTTATGCGCTACAGGGGAGTAATGCGGATGCTGTCGCCTGCCTCGAAGAACTGCTGACCATCTCGGATTCTCACGGCGCCTTGGTATACCGGTCGAAGGCACTGCGGACCATGGCGCTTGCCGTCTGGCAGATGGGTGACCGCGAGCGGGCGGCGCAGCTGTTGGAGGAGGCTCTGAGGTTGGCTCGACGGCTGGTCGATCCGTTCGTCATCGCCCTCGTTCTTGAGATGCTGGCCTGGATCGCGGCCGAGAAGCACGATGCCCGGCGCGCGGCCGTGTTGTTGGGCGCCGCAAATGAACTCATTCACGCGTGCGGAGGCTCCGGCATCACGCGGTCTCCCCAATTGCTTGCCTACCGTGAGGAGTGCGAGCGCTACAGCCGCGACATACTCGGTAGGCGAGGATACGAGTCCGCCCACCAGGAGGGTGCCGGGATGAGTTTCGAGACGGCAGTCGACTTCGCGCTCGGTGAGCATCATCGAGCAGAGACGCCACCGGATCGCGGAGCGGCGAGTTTGACCAAGCGGGAGCGTCAAGTCGCCGACCTCGTCGCTGAGGGATTGACCAACAAGGCAATTGCTGGCCGGCTGGTGATTTCTCAGCGCACCGCACAAGGGCACGTCGAGCACATCCTCACCAAACTGGGATTCACCGCGCGCACGCAGATCGCGGCCTGGGCTGCCGAGCATCCCCACGACAAGCTCGTATAAGCGAGCCGAGAGCTGCCTGTCATCACTCGTCGACCATGCCCCGCTGACGCTCGGGAGGGGAAACCGAGGAATCAGGATACGATTGCCAGGACCAGCTCATTACCTCCAGAAAATTGCGCTTCACCGCTTGCACATCCTTGCGGTCGCTGGCGAGTGGCCGCAGTGCCTGGCGAATCATTTGGATGAAACGCCAACGACTGACACCGAAGGCGACCAGAAGCTCATCAGCAGGAGCGCCGCCGAACGGGGCCCATCGAACCGCGAATCTGATCACCGACCTCGCGTCCGCGTCGACCGATCTCACTGACTCCAGAGAGTCGCATTGATTCAGCAACGACCTGGCCCAATCTGGGCTGCCGGGAACGTCCATCGTCGGGGTGCCCTCGATCCGAGCCTTTTGGATCGGGCCGCCATTCCGGTCGGGTTTCGTCCGGGCGTCGTCTGTCGGTTGCAGATGTTGCGAAGACCGGGAACCGGTCACCGGCGGGTCCGGGTTCGAACCTCACTCGCACCGGTTGGTCGGAGGGTGGTGGGATCTCACCTTGAATCGTGGTATAAGCCCAAGGTCCCTCATCGAGCTCTACAATGGCGATAATCGACGGCTCCCACTCCATGGAACGTCTGTCGAGCGGCGCGCGATGCACCACCTTCCAGGACACGATCGCTCCTTCCCCGGAGGAAGGCACCCGTTCCAGAGCCATCGACTGACACGATGTACATGTTGTGATCAGCGGAGCCAGGAGCGTGGCGCAGCTACGGCAGCGCCGGATCATCAAGGTCGTCTCACCGGCTGGCTCGACGGTGTTGTTGATCCGGTGTGAGTTCTGTGACCTCATGAGAATCTCGCCTGGATAGTGCCTGCTCAGTCGTCTACAGCCTGGTTGCGTCGGGCGCTACGCACGACGGCCGACCGATCGAGGGCATACCTGTTTTCCGTGATGCAGCACACCAGGAACGACGTGGACTTCCCCCTGCCAGCGGTAAACCGGCGAGTATGTGTGAGTCACCAGGCACGAGGCGGGCCGCCGTCGTGACGAGGCTGCGCGCGTGGTGCGCGCATGTTTCCAACACGCCTCTAGATGTGGCGGGCCGCTCCGTGCGGGGTGAGCAGCTCGGGCGGGTGGATGAGTGGTTATGGCGAGTGCGGAAGCCGCATTAATAGGTATGTCTCTTGTCCGTGGCCATGACAAAGTCCCCGCTGGTGGCCAGCGGTAGGGGCTCTGGCGCGAACTCCGTGAAATGCCTTGGTGCTCAGGCGATGTGGGTGTCGGCGAGTTCGGTGGCGGGGCTGTGGGTGAGTTTTGCCCAGGTGGTGATGGTGCCGGTGAGGGCGAGTGCGGTGCCGTAGAGGACGTGCAGGCCGCCTTGGCTGGCGATGACGGCGTCGTGTTTGGCGAAGGCGCGGTGTTTTCGGGCCAGGGCGAGCAGGTCGGTGGCGGCGCGTTCGCCGATCCAGTGCCCGCGGGGCAGGCGGACGGCGGCGGCCAG
>NZ_JBHZCS010000126.1:0-15322 GCF_042755705.1 Nocardia sp. NPDC059154 | reverse complement strand
ACTTCCTGGACCAGAACGGAATTCACCGACAGCGGTCCTGGCGGGCACTCAACAGCTGATCTTGAAACTCACAAGATCACCGACAGAGTCAAGCTCAGGGGCGAGCCGTCGCATGGTTTCCGGGCTGGCGGTGACGTTGAGGTTGGGCTGGGCGGTGTCGCTGAGCCAGATGCAGTGGCGGGTTCAGACTTTCAGGTGAACAGGCAGGTGGACGGGGACGGGTTCATCGACGCCGTGTCGGGCTGTGCAGTAGTGGCAGGCAGTGGTGGCCCGGACCGGTCCACGGGCGTGGGTGGCGCCGAAGGCTAGTAGTGCCCCGGCGAGGCGTTTCGGGGTTGTCCTGGCCAGGCGTGCGAGTGCCGACAGCGCATCGTTGGTCCAGGGGGCGAGCATGTGGTGCTGGGCGAGTTCGTCGGGGTTGTTGACTTTCGTGGAGAACCAGGGCCCTATAACGGCCAGGCCTCGGCG
This sequence comes from Nocardia sp. NPDC059154, assembly GCF_042755705.1. Classification (NCBI taxonomy): domain Bacteria; kingdom Bacillati; phylum Actinomycetota; class Actinomycetes; order Mycobacteriales; family Nocardiaceae; genus Nocardia; species Nocardia sp. NPDC059154. The sequence goes on along the minus strand of NZ_JBHZCS010000126.1, from coordinate 14,854 downwards.
AGGGTGAGGTGTTTGGCCTGGGCCAGCCGGGGCAGGTAGGAACTGGGCAGCTCCCCGGTAATCGGCGTGACCAGTCGTGGTAACACGACCGCGTGCTCGCCTCAACCGCCGAGCGGACGGGATCGGTTACCAAGTCCAGCAATAGATTCCGATTCGGGTGAGATCTCGATGCGCCGGATCTCCCGAACTGGTGTAGCTCGCGGTAGAAGGTCGCTCGGCTGGCTTGGAGCCCGAGCTCTTTCAGCTCGTTGAACAATGCATTAGGCCGCAAATGCGGATCTCAGGTGAGGCGTTGACGGGCGCAGTTGGCCAGATCGTCGGTGAGCAGACGCGGCCGTCTATCCGGGCTCGTGGTGTCTTGCGTCCGGACAAATAGGAGCGGACCGTCGGCCGGTTGCAGCCGAGTTGTTCGGCGATGGCGTTGACCGACCATCCGGCCTTGCCCAGGGAGAGGATCAGTTCGGCTCGATCTCATGGCAGCATGCCTCACCTGCCGGGTAGGGCCGGAATTCGGAGGTGATGTCGGCCTCGACAGCGTCCAAGGATTTCTTGGTGATTTTCTCGGTGCCGTCGAGGACAGCGTCGATGGCTGGGCTGCAGATCAGCCAGAGCAGGCTTCCGATCATGCCGTGGGTGCGTCGGTGCAGGTACCGGTCGAGTTCAGGCAGCGATCCGGGCCGGTGCCGGTGCAGCCGCAGACTGTCCTCGAAGGCAGCGATCAGAGCGGTCCACTGCGGATCGAGGGCGAAGGGCCTGATGCGGACCATGCCGAATCGGCCGGCGATCTGCTCGCCGCGGGTGCCGGACAGCAGTCCAGTGCGGTCCAGGCTGATCCCACCACATGCACAAGTGGCCGGGATCCCTTCACACAGGTATTTCAAGGTGTCGGATGCTTCGGCGCCTGCGCGGGTGCGGGTGCGGGTGTTGAGGTTGTGCAGTTCGTCGATGGCGACAAGGTGACGCGGGCGTCGCGGCTCACGCTGCAGACCGCGTCGGCGATATCGGTGATGTTGGCGCGCCGTGAGATCGGCAGGTCGAAGAACCGTGCTTCATGGCTCGTCCTCAGGTGCCGCTGCCGCGTTGTCGATAGGGTCGACAGCCGCGGATCTGGATGGGTCGACGAAATGCGTTGGTCAGCAGTCGTTCTGAGATGTTCGGCACCGCCGGGGAGGCGCATCCGAGATTGACCCGCGGGGCGGAGTCGTTGAACCGATGCGGTAGAGCTGGGAGACAGCCCGAGACCTGACCTTCGCTGTCGCTACCGACGTACAGCGCGATTCCGAGTACAGCGGTGCGGCCAACCTTCGCAGCACCGCTACCGAACCTACGGTACCGTAACCTGCGAGGGGGCAGATAGCTCATTCGAGGGCTTCGCCGAACCTTTTGGGAGAACTTATTTCTCGCAGCACGCGGACTGGCGCAGTCGCACTGTCGCTGGATGGCCTGCGCGACGCTTCTAGAGCACTCCTCCCATGGGATCGAGTCCTCACCGTGTGGTGCGCACGGTCAGAAGGAGGTGATCGAGGCGCTCAGCGCCCGGGCCGGTCGGGGCCGCTGAAGAAAGGCGATTTCGTCGATTCGCTGAACGGAGGGCGGCGGTGTAGCTCCTGGTCGGCTTGGATTTCGGGGTTGCCCGGAAGCCACGGACGTACCGACGGAGACCGGCATGGTGTACGGCCGTGGCATGATGGCGGCTCACAGCCTGGTGCAGCACCCGGACTGAGCGTATGAATGACAAAGGGGGAGTGGATGTCCGACACAAAAGTTGGGCCGTGGCTATTCGGCGGGCTCGCCGTCAGACTGCCGGCGTGGGAATGATCGGGCTCGGATACGCAAGCAGCCACCAAGCTCCGACATGCGCCGGAATCGCGATGAACCGCAGCGACCACTGCACCCAGGGGAATCTCGCGGCCTCCCACGCCGACAAGGCACCTGAGGGCGGCCGCGGCGGGATCATCTCATACATTGCCGGTGGCGTCGTAACCCTCGGTGGCGCCCTAGTCCAGCGGTCGCGGGACTCGAGATCGCCGAACGCCACCAGAAGAGCACCGAGCAGCTCTCCGGACAATCGCAACAGCGCTGATCAGGGCATATCTCCTGGGGCACGCCTGCGGATGGTCGTGGTCGGCGCGGCCGCCGTCCTGCCAACACAGACCGACCAGTCGCGCCAAGCCAGCGACCTTGCGTGCCTACCGTCGTTCCGGAAGTGCCCGGCCGAGCAGGATACGCGAAACTCGTTGGCACCGGCGGAACTACGCGCCCGCCGGGAACGGTCCGGCACTGTGCGGCGCGCTGCGCGCGGCACCGTGCAGGGAATGCACCCGTTACCGCGTCACCGGCGGCAGATCTCTGACTCCCCGCCATCGGTGACGCCGTAGGACCTCCGGTGCCCAGCAGTCGCGCTGGGCAGCGCATGCAGTGCCGGAGCAGCGCGGCCCGGACGCCGTCTCCGCAGCGTCCGGGCCGTCGCACCACGGATAGCCAACGCGAGCGCACCGCGAGTGGAGGATGGGCAACATTCGAACCTGTATGTTCGCCGCAGTTCAGATCACCTGCGCCACAATCCATCTTGGCTTCCCACCTGCTGGGAACCGGTCGCATCTACCGGCCAGGACGACGGCGAGCCCGTGCTGCGGGCGGTTCGATAGGACCGAGGCTCTCTAGTTGGTGTGCAACACGATGACAGTGTGTGAGCGGGCCGTCCCGTTACCGCGTAAGGGGGGGACTGCTGCATGGATAGGTGACAACCGAGTTGGCTTGCCCGATGGGCGGGCTGGAAGACATGTCATTGTGCCCAAGCCGTATCCCCGTGAGTTCCGCGACGACGTCGTGCGTGTTGCTCGCAACCGCGATCCGGGGGTGACCCTGGAGCAGATCGCCGCGGATTTCGGGGTGCATCCGATGACGTTGTCGAAATGGATGCGCCAGGCCGATGTCGACGAGCGAGCCAAACCGGGCACCAGCACCAGCGAGTCGGCCGAACTGCGGGCAGCGAAACGCCGAATCCGGTTGCTGGAGCAGCAGAACGAGGTCCTCAAACGGGCTGCCGCCTACTTCGCGCAGGCGAACCTGCCGGGAAAATGACTCTACCCGCTCGTCCGCGAGCTGGCCGGCGACGGGATCCCCGTCTCGGTGACGTGCCGGGTGCTGGAACTTGCCCGCCAACCGTACTACCGGTGGCTGGCCGACCCGGTTACCGACGCTGAAGTCGATCAGGCATATCGGGCCAACGCCTTGTTCGATGCCCACCGCGACGACCCGGAATTCGGTTACCGATTCCTCGCCGACGAGGCCCGCGTCGCTGGTGAACCGATGGCTGACCGGACCGCGTGGCGGATCTGCTCGGCCCAGGGCTGGTGGAGCGTGTTCGGCAAGAAGCGCAGCGGCAAGGGCAAGGCCGGCCCACCGGTCCACGACGATCTGGTCCGTCGCAATTTCTCTGCCGATGCACCGAATCGGTTGTGGCTCAGCGATATCAGCGAACACCACACCGGTGAGGGCAAGCTCTACATCTGTGCGGTCAAGGACGTCTACTCCAACCGGATCGTGGGCTATTCCATCGACTCCCGCATGAAATCGGCGCTCGCTGTCCGCGCTCTCAACAACGCCGTCGCCCTCCGCGGCGATGTGGCGGGTTGTGTTCTGCACACCGACCGCGGATCGCAATTTCGAAGTCGAAAGTTCGTGCGCGCCTTGACCCGCTACGGCATGGCGGGGTCGATGGGCCGCGTCGGCGCGTGCCCGGTGACAATGCCGCTATGGAGAGTTTCTTCGCGCTGTTGCAGAAGAACGTTCTCGATCGCCGATCCTGGTGCAGCCGTGAGGATTTGCGCATCGCGATCGTCACCTGGATCGAACGGACCTACCACCGCCGTCGGCGTCAAACCGCCCTCGGCCGTTTGACGCCGATTGAATACGAGACCATCATGACCCCACCGGCCAGTCAGGCCGTGTGATCACAGCTGTCACCTGATCGTGCAGCAGTCCAATCGAGGAGAGAATGGATGGTCGCGAGACGGTGGATACACGTCGCCAAGGTAGCCGCACCGGACCCAGCATTGCGCTCCGAATCCGATGCGGCTGTTCATCCTCCGGCTGAGTGGCTGATCTGCCTAAAACTTCGGCAGGTTGAGCAGATTGTTCGTCCAGACCCCGTCAGCATGGGTGCGTAGGTACTTGGGCCGGCTGCTCGGATTGACGACGCCAACCTCAACCCGCGGGGCAGGTGATCCGTAAACGTAGGCCTTCACCCCGCTTTCGACCCAGGCCACGACCTTGGCACGGGAATCAGTGCCACGCTTGGCCTTACCCTGCTCCTCCCATTTCAGCTGCGTGATGTGCTCGTGCGTATAGCCACCTTCGAGGTGGATGGCGGTGATGCGAATTGCCATGGTTACGTCTTGGTCCTTACTTCATGGTTCATGTTTCGAGGTCGAAGTGAAGGCCGTATGCCAGCGAGTGCTGGCAAGCTGTACAGCAGTCTCCACAGTGAGGCGGGCACTACCAATGCCCGCCTCGTCTAGCAGGTGGTAGGCCAGGCCTCCGATTTCGTGCGGCGCAGCGAAAACGCGCAGTTCTGACTCAAAGGATCCACGTGCCGATCCTCACCCGCGGGTGTCGGCGGAGGCAGAGCGGCGTGGTCGGAGGTGCTTTCGCCCGGCTGAGGTCGGTGCCGGGCGAGACCGTTTCTCCGGCAACGCGGTGCGCCGGAGACGGTCCGTAAGTGGATTCGGCAGGGGCAGATCGACACCGATGCTTGTCCGGGGCGCCACAGGGAGTTCGCGGAGCTGAAGCGGCCACGTCGGGAGAACCCAGAACTCAAGCACGCCAACGCAACTCTGAAATCAGCCTCGATCTTCTTCGCGGCCGAATTGGACCGGCCACAGCGCTGACCGTCAGATACATCAGCGAACACCAGGGCCACCGCGACGACGGTGGCCTGCGATGGGGTGTCGAGTCGATCTTCACGCTGTGCTCGCCGAGCGCGGCGTGAAGATCGCCCCATCGACCTATTACGAACACCGCAACCGAACCCCGACCACGAAGTCGAGTTGGCCACCGCCGAATGGGTGGACTGGTTCAACCATTCGGCGGCTCTACCAGCACTGCGGCGACATGCCATCCGCCGAGATGGAAGCCGCCTATTACGTTCAACTACCAGCCTGGCAACCCGCCGAGCTGTCACATCAATAAGTCTCCGTACTCACCGGGGTCTCCGTACTCACCGGGCGGATTCAGGATGACCGGCGACCGGTCCCGATCCAGCGGCTTGGTTGCTCCGATCGCGCAGACAGCGGTAGGGCCCTGAACGCGCTCGTGTTCAGGGCCCTACCGCAAATATGGCTATTTGGCCAGAGCGTCCTTGAGTGCCTTCGCCGCAGCAGCGGGGTCCTCAGCGCCGTAGATCGCACCGCCGGCAACGGCGACCTCGGCCCCGGCATCCCGGACCGCTGCGATGGTGTCGACCTTCACGCCACCGGCGATCGAGAACGGAACTCCGGCGGCCTTGCCGTCATCGAGCAGCGCCTGGATCGAGTAGCCCGGCTGGGCCTGCTCGTCGAGGCCGGCGTGGATCTCGACGAATGCGACACCAAGCTTGGCGATCTCACGCGCTCGCTCGACTCGATTGTCGACGCCGATCAAGTCAGCGACAACCCTTTTGCCGTGCTTCTCGCCCGCCTCTACTGCGCCCTTGATGGTGGCGTCCCCGGCGGAGCCCAGCACCGTGACCAGGTCCGCACCTGCTTCGAAGGCAAGCTCGGCCTCAAGGAAGCCGGCGTCGGCCGTCTTGAGGTCGGCGAAGACTTCCTTGTCCGGGTGCGCCGCCTTGACAGCGCTGATCACACCGAGGCCCGCGCTCTTGATCAGTGGGGTGCCGAGCTCGATGATGTCGACGTACGGGGCCACCTTGTTGGTCAGGGTCAGTGCATCGGCGGTGGTAAGCAGATCCACTGCAACCTGCAGCTTCGTCATGTGTTTCTCCTTGTTGATTTTCGGGGGTTCGGGGGCGGTCAGCCGATATTGGCGTGGCGTTCCCACAGCTTTTCGGCTGTCTGGTCCTCGTTACTCCACAGGGCCTGGAAGAGCGCGTCGAACGCCAAGAGCACCGACTGCTCGAACAGGCTGCCGGAGTATTGGCGGGTGATGGCTGCGCTGTGGTCCTGCTTGTCTGCGGCTGGCAGCACCAGCACCTCATCGGCGCGCTGGCCGAGGGGCGAGTTCGGTGCGGTTGTGACAGCCAACACCGAGGCACCGACCTTCTGGGCGATGTCGGCGGCGCCGACCACTGACGCGGTAGTACCCGACCCGGACACGGCGATCAGCAAATCGCCGGTGCTGATGGCTGGGGCAGTCACCTCGCCAGCGACATGGACACGCAGCCCGAGGTGCATCAACCGCATCGCGGCCATCTGAGTGGCCAGGCCGCTGCGTCCATTGCCGATCACGAACACCGCACGAGCCGAGGTGATCAGCGTGCCTGCACGATCCCACTGTTCGGCTGCAACTGAATTGAGGAGTCGCTGATTCTCCTCGAGCACGATTCGGCGTCCATCACCAAATTTCGCCCTCGTCCGCCCGACTGTCGCGGTCATGATTCTCCTCGGTTGTGGCCCGTGGCTTGACTTCGTCAAGGTTGCCGGTCAGGCTCACTGCGGGCACCTCACTGATTGGCTGGTTGGGCCTGATCGGTTTGCCAGTGCAGTGATGTTCCCGGCGGGACGTACTGTGGAGGCGTGGTCGCAATCGATAACGTGATTTCCACCTATGGGGATTGGATCGGTATGCGCTGGGTGATCGCTGGTCCGCTACCAGAAATCGCTCAGCGCTTTTCCAGATTCTTGTCCGATGCGCACCCACACGCGGCCTTGGTAATTTTCACCCGTGAGTGCACGGGCCGCCCTCGCAAGGTTGCAGGTCCTGCCGAAATCACCGACCGTGTGACCATCGAGGAACTCGATGTTCTCAAACATTCGACTCTTCCCGAGACGGTCTTCGATGGAATGGCGGTTCTGGCTGGCGTCGAGCGCCGTGTATGGGCAGTGCGAGATAGCAGTGACACACTGCTGGTACTGGTGCTGCGAGCGAAGCAGAATCCCCCGGCAGATTGGTCCGAAATCAGTGCGCAGTTCGGGATAGTCGCTACCTCCATCCAACAGCAGGTGGTCCAGGCCAGCCCTTCCTACCTGGCCGAATCCCGTGCTGCCTCCAGTGAGCGCGCACGAACGATCGCCGAACTCACCGAGATCCACGAGTCCACGCTGGCATCGATTCTGGGGACCCTGCGCTCGAATGATCTCGATGATCGCCGGTCACGTATTACCGCCAGCGAGACCGCGTCTGCGGCGTTGATCGCACTACGATCGGCGGGGGATGCCGATCGGGCACTGTCCGAAGAAGCCGTTACGACCGCGTTCGCCCGTCTGCAGGGTGAGCTACGTCCACTATTGCGCCATCAGGGGGTGGAGGTCACCTACGCTGATCCACCTGCTGACGGCAGGGCACTTCCGGGCGAGATCGCACACGCCGCGAGAGCAATGGTGCGGACAATCGTACTGGCCTTCACCGCGCAGCCGGCGTTGGAGCGGCTGCGTGTGGCCTGGGATTGCGACGGTACGAATGTGCTGATCGAGGTTCGCGATCAGGGTGTCGGCGCGATCGACGCCAACACACTCTCGCACCAGCTGTCCGCGCGGCTGCAGACGCTCCGGGGCGACCTGGCCGTTGAGTCGATCGACGGGTGGGGCAGCAGAGTCAGCTTGATAATTCCGCTCGATCCCCCGGTCACGCGGCCCGCCGAACACCTCCTTGGGGCGCTGAATCCCCGCGAGCTCGAGGTCCTTGGCCATCTATCGGTAGGTCGCCGCAACAGGGCGATCGCGTCGGCGCTCGGAATCAGTGAAAGCACGGTCAAGTTCCACGTCGCAGGTGTGCTGAAGAAGCTGAACGTCGCCAATCGGGCCGAGGCCGCAACGATCGGGGTTCGGGCCGGCATCGTAGCCGCCCCAGTAGCACGGCCGTCAGATCGATCTGATCGAAAGGTCGATAGCTAGGACCACACGCCACCGTCGAATATCGGGGCCTGGGCGCCGAGTCCCCGCACTCGGCGGCCAGGCCCACGTTCTGCCGCCGCCGGTGCCCGTGGGTAACGGTGCAGGGTTGTGCGATAGCGGCGGCATCTCAGGGTTGGTGAAGGCCAGTCCCGAGACGCCAGCTGGTGTTCTGGCAGGTCGGCCATAGATTCCTGGCCGAAGCCAGGAAAGGCAGTCGACCGGAGAGCCTACGTCCCAGGTACTGGATCTTTCGCGATAGCAGGCAGACCGGTCTTGGTTGGAGCGTGACGACGAATCACGCTGAAGACGATTAGCCCGAGGGTGAAAACCTGTGCGGCATCGGCAGGTGGCTCGGGATCGCGCAGTACAGTGCATCGTTTCGCCCACGCCACCGCCGTCGTGGAGCTTCTGGTCGACAGCGGCACCGCACGCCGACCCAGCCTGCTCGATGAGTTCAAGCCCTACCTGCATGAATCGTTCAGCGGGGGCTGCGCAACGCGACCGTACTATTCGGCGAGATCACTCTATTCGGCGAGATCACTGCCCTCGGCCGCCGCGGCAGTGACATGATCCCGCACACCTATCTGCACCCGTTCCGCGCCGCTTCGCCTGTCCGTTATCAACCGCGCCAACCTGCGGACGAGAACTCGAGGATTGGACGGTCTCGGTCGAGGCTGACGATCAACCCGCGCTGCACTCCTTCGTTCGCGGCTTACGTCGCCATCGGGATACGGTCACCGCAGGCCTGACATTGGCCGCTGGAACAGCGGCCCGGCCGAAGAGCATGTCAATCGGATCAAGATGCTCCTCAATGGGCAGACGTTCGGCCGCGCCAATACCGACTTGCTTCCGCAAACGAATCCTGCTCAGCGACTGAGCAATCCAACCAACCGGAATCTCGGAAAGAGTGCCACATCCCGGCTTCGTGTTCTTAGAGCGGCCGCCAGGCCCGATCCGTGCGCGCAAGCATCCGATCTGCCGATACCGGACCGGCGGAGCCAGACGGATATGTTTCGGGGTGGCCGCAACCTGCCCAGTGCTCAAGCAGTGGGTCGATGACCCGCCAGGACTCTTCGACCTCTTCACGGCGCAAGAACAGCGTGGCATCACCTCGCAGCACGTCGGAGATGAGCCGCTCGTACGCTCCCGGTGCCGGGGCAAACACCGTCCGGAAGTCCATCCCGAGGCTGACCGGCTGAATGTGCATACCCCCACCGGGGCGCTTGGCCCCGATATGCAGTTCGATGCCGTCGTCTGGTTGCACGCGGAAGACAAGTACATTCGAGGCCGCCGCAGCCCTGGCCCCGGCGACGCCGTGGATGGGAGCCGTGAAGGTGACCGCAATCTCGGTGGCCCGCCGCGCCAGGCGTTTGCCCGTGCGAATATAGAACGGCACCCCAGCCCACCGCCGGGTCTCGATGCCGACGGTCAGGGCGGCGAACGTCTCGGTTGCCGAGTCTTCGGGGAATCCAACCTCATCAACCAGACCAGATACTGGGACACCGTTCTCCAGGCCCGCGCCATATTGTCCCCGAGCCGAGGTGTCCGGCAATGGGCCGAGCAGCGCGGTTGCGGAGAGAACCTTGATCTTCTCCGCGGCGACGCTGTCGGCGTCGAATGCAATCGGCTCTTCCATCGCAATTAACGCCAGCAATTGCAGTAAGTGATTTTGAATGACATCGCGGGCTGCCCCTACGCCGTCGTAGTATCCCGCACGGCCTGTCACGCCGACACTCTCCGCCATGGTGATCTGCACATGGTCGATGTGCCGGTTGTTCCATAGCGGCTCGAACATCCCGTTGGCGAAGCGCAACGCCAGAATATTCTGAACCATTTCCTTACCGAGGTAATGATCGATGCGATAGATCGACGACGCCGGAAACACTCGTTCGAGTGCAAAGCCGAGGGCCTGCGAGCTGGCGAGGTCGTGTCCGAACGGCTTTTCCACCACTACCCGGCGCCATGCGTCGCCCCCGCGGTTCAGACCGGTGATGGCGAGTTGGTCACAGACCACGGCGAACGCCGAAGGAGGGATGGACAGGTAGAAGACATAATTGCCAGGCTTACGGCGACGGACGTCCAACTCGGCCAACCGGGCAGCCAAGCGGGCGAACGCGTCCGTATCGTCGAACGAGCCCTCTACGCAGTGGATACGCTCGGCCAGCGCCTCCCATACTGCAGTATCAAATGGCGTGCGCGCGTACTTTCGTACTGCCTCGCGCAAACGGTCCTCGACGCCCACGCTGTCACGCGCGAAGCCGACCAGGTCGAAGCGCGGTGGCAGCTGGCCCTCGTGCGCGAGATCATAGATCGCGGGGAGCAATTTCTTGCGGGACAGATCGCCGGTGATTCCGAAGATAACCATCGATGCAGGCTCAGCGATCCGTTCGGCACTTGTGATCGGTGCCTCGCCGATTTGGTCGTCGAGCCCAACTATCAGCGGGGTCCTGTCCTGAACTTGAGAAACAGTCACTTCTGCTGCACTCCGTTTTTCGCTTCACCTGCGCATTCGGACAATGCGTCGAGTGCCAGTGTCGAATCCGCCCTGGACGAATGCACTGGGCCGAGCAGCCAGTCCTTGCTCCCCATCCGGGCAGGTGAGGTCGACAGTGAACGCCCGTAGACATAGTGCTCGACGGAAGTGTCCAAGAGCGGAGTGAAACGGTGGCAATGGAACTGGGATTGGTCGGTCTGGGCCGCATGGGGGCCAACATGCGGGAGCGGCTGCGCGAGCACGGGCACGAGGTGATCGGATTCGACCCTAACGCCCCCACCAGCGATGTCGGCAGCCTCGCATCGTTGGTCGGGTCGCTGCAGACACCTCGTGTTGTGTGGGTGATGGTCCCGGCCGGCGTACCGACCCGCCAGGTCATCGACGAGCTCGCGGGCTTGCTTTCGCCAGGAGACCTCGTGGTCGACGGCGGCAACTCCCGATTCACCGACGACAAGCTCCATGCCGATCTCCTCGCCGAACGCGGCATCGGATACGTCGACTGCGGGGTCTCCGGCGGGGTGTGGGGACGAAAGAATGGCTACGCGTTGATGCTAGGCGGCGAGGTCGCCGATATTGCCCGGTTGACGCCTATCGTCGATGCGCTGCGACCCGACGGTGACCGTGAGAACTCCTTCGTCCACGCGGGACCCGTCGGAGCCGGTCACTACGCGAAGATGGTGCATAACGGCATCGAGTACGGCTTGATGCAAGCCTATGCCGAGGGGTACGAGCTCCTAGCTGCGGAAGAGTCCATCGTGGACGTTCCGGCAGTCCTTCGTGCCTGGTCGAAGGGTACCGTGGTACGATCCTGGTTGCTCGATCTGCTCGTGCAGGCATTGTCCGATGATCCCGAACTGGCCTCCCTGTCCGGATACACCGAGGATTCTGGCGAAGGTCGCTGGACCATCGAGGAAGCCATCGCGCATGCGGTTCCAGCACCGGTGATTTCGGCCGCGCTGTTCGCCCGGTTCGCATCTCGTCAAGCTGATTCGCCCGCCATGAAAGCTGTTTCGGCGCTTCGTAACCAGTTCGGTGGGCACGCTGTACGACGTGCCGAAACCGCTGGGATGGTCTGAACCCGTGGCGATCCCAAGGCCACGGCTGCTCGAGGGTGGTTGACGATCGCGCACGGGGAGAGCGCCGTCGCCCGCCACTTTGTCGCTGTCTCCGCCGACGGCACGAGAGTTGAGGAGTTCGGCATCGGGGCGGCATGCCGAGGGTGATCCCCCGGCGGGGGATGTTGACCCAGTCAACACCTCAGCGTTAACGTAATGATCATCAGCGTGTCAAAATCACGTGAGGCGCAGGATGTTGCATCGAAATTGACGTGCGAGCACGGGATCCGGGAGTTCGAGTCCCATTGGCTACACTGGGGATCTGAGGCAGCAGGCGCAGAGTCGTGAAACCGGTTGCGTCCGTATAGATGTCACGCGCGTCGCCGCGAAGGTGGCCGGTACCGTTCACACGATATACAGCTTCGGCCAGCAGGCGACTTCTGAGATTTGATGGCCCCGAAGGGGACATAGAGTACCACCGAAGTCAGCGTGAGACTGGACTGGCGCTACTGCACGCACGGCGGATTTAGCAGACGCGACGGGTGCGGGATATCGGTATCAGTCACAACCACTGAGCGATTGACTCTGTCATTAGTCATCATCGCCATAGCTAACGACTCTATATCGGTCGCGTAATATGTCAACATGGTTTTTGCTCATGACACCCGAGCGTCGCTGGTCGCCGCGGTCGAGCTTGTGAATTCGGCGGAGGAACCGGATACGCTGACTGAAATCGACCAGCTCGCCGAGTTTTTCGTCAAACACGCCTACACCGGCATGCACTCCGGTGATGCCGCGGAGCTGGCTGCCGTACGGTGCATCCGCGCGTCCCTACGCTGGATGCTGACCAGCGATCGCGATACGACGGTGCAGCTGATCAACGAAACTCTGGCGCAGCATCGAGCCCTGCCGCAGCTGGTCCGGCACGGCGATGTCGACTACCACATGCACGCGGTGCCCCCGCAGGCCGCGCTGCCGGTCCGCATCGCCGTCGAAACCGCGATGGCCATGATCGATCTGATACGCTCCGACGAGCTCAGCCGCCTGTCCCGCTGCATCGATGACGACTGCGACGGCATCGTGCTGGATCTGTCCCGCAACCGATCCCGTCGCTACTGCAGCACCGCGTGCGGCAACCGCAATGCCGTCGCCGCCTATCGCGCCAGGAAGAAATAACGCGGGAGTGTCGGGATGATAACGGCTCTGGCGCACTTCCGGTGGTGGTTGGGGCTGGTTGACGGCATGATGCCTCGGTGGTCGAGGTTAATGGTGTTGTTGGACTGATATTTTCGGGTTTGTTACCGCTGGTGATAGAGGGTGTGGCGGTAGAGAGCGAGCGGGTTGTCGTGCGGGCCAGGACGGCCTCGCGCCCAGCTGTGTGCTCACGGTGTGGCACCGAGTTGGGGCGGGTGCACAGCTGTCACGATCGGACGGTTGCGGATCTGCCGTTGGACGGTCGGCTGGTGTTGCGGGTTCGTGTCCGGCGGCTGGTGTGCTCGACACCGCAGTGCTGCAAGACGTTTCGTTAACAGGTTCCGGGTGTGCTCGAACGCTACTAGCGCCGAACGGCCCGGTTGACCCGCCAGGTGCGGGCGGTCGTGCGGGAGCCGGGCCGGGCGAGCCGCAATCCGTGTGCTCGCAGCCTTGCCGATTCGCATGTCCCGCGACACCGCGGTGCGGGTGCTGCTGCGCGTTCCTGCGCCGGAATGGCCGATTCCCCGAGTGGTGAGCGTGGACGAGTTCGTTATTTGCCGCGGAAACGGTTATGGCACAGTGCTTATCGACGCTATCACCCATCAAAGGGTCGATGTGCTGCCTGATCGTCGGTCCGAAACGCTCGAGACGACGAGCTTTGCCCAGCGCCGTGCAAGCCAGCGATCGCTGGCACCTATGGCACGGACTGGCCGGGGGGCGAAACCGCTGTCGCAGCGCACGCTCGATGCTGGGCGGCGGCCGGCCGAAGAGACAGACATTGACCCGCGAGACAACGACTCTGGAACGCTGGCATGCGGTTCACAATCTGCTCGACAACTGTGTCGGACTGCTGGACTGTGCCCGGCGACTGGGGCTGGCGCTCAACGCCATCAAGCGCTACGCCCGAGCGGCCGGACCCAATCAGCTGCGCCACCCGCCGCGATATCGTGCCTGCCTGGTCGATCCTTACCGCGACCACCTGCGCCGGCGCCGCGAAGCCGAGCCCGGTGTCCCGGTGCGGCATCTGTTCGGCGAGATCAAAGCTCTCGGCTACACCGGCGGCCTCAGTCTGCTGCACAAATACCTCGACCAGGGCCGAGCCGAAGGCGACCAGCTGATGGCCTCGCCCCGGCGGCTCACCTCCTGGATCCTGAGCAGGCCCGCCGATCTGCCCGCCAGACGGCGCATCTACCTCAACGAACTCCTGGCCGCCTGCCCGGAAATGACCTGGCCAGGCTCATCAGCGAATTCGCTGCGATCATGACCGAACGGCGCGGCAGCGACCTCGAGCCTCCTCTGGGGAGGGCTCGGTCCAGCTAAGGGAAGACCGCCGCAGGCCGAATCACCAGAGCACAGAGGGTTTCGTGGTAACCGGTAACCGGTGACCGCGGGCTCGATTGGTATCGAAGCGGAACCGCTAGGTATCGCATTGGTAATGGACATTAAAAGACTGCGCCACATAAAGTGTTACTTGCTTCACACCTTCAAATTTGGGAATAAGACGCCATACGCTTGTGCACCTGTTTGAATGGTGGCCGTCGACACCAGCGGCGCCGACTCGAAAATAGAATACAGCCGATTGAAGGCCCACTCCCTGGAAGGGAATAGCTTTACGAGCTAAAGGGCTGGCCCTTCGGCTTGCGAGTTGGTTGATGGAAAATAGTAGGGAAATGCGGAGATATGTTTGTGCTGCACAAAAAAATTCATCTCACCGGGTGAGCATCGCAGGCTGAGCCGCCGAAAACCCCTCAACTCCAGACTCGGCGACACCTCCGAACTGTCTGAGTGAGGTTGCTGTTTTCGGGCCATGAGATCTGGCACCGACAAGTCATTTCTCATTATAAATGGTGGTCATGCTTCTGTCGACCTAGTTTCCCTTCAGCGCTTTCTATGCCGAGCCGCAGTGCGTAGCCGTGTTGTCGCGCGGCGCGGAAAGGAACGTCGAACCATCGCGTCGAAGGCCAAGGTGGACTGTGGCGATTGAATAGGGCTCAGTTTGGCGGAGTTGGCTCTCTGAAGTGATCTGAAACTATCTGTGATCGAGTTTGTTTAGTATCTCG
>NZ_JBHZCS010000125.1:0-15793 GCF_042755705.1 Nocardia sp. NPDC059154 | reverse complement strand
CGAAACCTGCTGCTCCCCATGGGCTGGCGACTCGGCTACCACTCCATCCCCGCCCCCGGCGCCCCACGAGGCTTCGGACACGGCGGACTCGCCGGCTCCGGCGGCTGGGCCGACCCCGACAGCGGCCTCGCCGTCGGACTCGTACACAACTGGCTCCCCGACGCACGACACCTACCCCGCGACCAATTCATCCTCCCCCGCCTGCTCGCCCCCGTCGTCCGCGCCGCCACCGGCACCACACACCCCCAACCACAGGATCTCAGTACGGGGATCAGCTGACGGGCAGCGTCGGCTAGTTCGCCGGAGATCGAATTCTGCTTCTCGCCAAACCATCTCGCAACCGTCCGGCTCCCTTCCCCCTCGCGGCGATGGATGACCCACTCGCCTCCACGCTCGGTAACCATCAGGTCTGCTCCGTCTGTGTGATTTGTCCGAGGATGTGGGCGGGTGTGGCCGAGGGGCGAGCGTTCGTCACGAAGTCGTGGCGGAGCCGGTGATAGGGCTCGCCCGCGCCGTAGAAGTGTTGACGCATGCGGCCGAGTTCCTCGGATCGATACGCCGCCAAGGGTTTTGCCGCCTCGTCCACTGCGCGGCCGAGCTTCTTGTCGAGCAGTCGACCCGCTGTGGCGGCCATGGCCGCCGACAATGTGGCGGCCTCTCGCCTCACCCAGGCGCGAAACTCTCCGACATCTCCCGGGACGACGCGGTCCACCAGGCCGAGAGCCTTGGCGGCGCGTGCACCGACCGGCAGTGCTTCCCGCATCAGGCGATCGGCCTGCTGTGTACCGACCCGGCGTGGCAATGTGTAGGTCCAATACTCGGACCCGTACAAACCCATCAGCCGGTAATGCGGGTTGAGCACGGTGGACTCCCGGCACCAGACCTCGTCAGCGGCCAGCGCCAGCATCACTCCACCCGCACCCGCGTTCCCGGCCAGCGCCGAGATCACCAATTTGTCCGTAGTCGTGAGAATCGCCTCGACCAGGTCGTCGACGGCGTTGATATTGCGCCAGGACTCGTCGGCGGGGTCCGCGGCGGCTTCGATCACGTTGAGGTGGATGCCGTTGGAGAAGAAGTCGCGCGCCGGCCCCAGCACGAGCACGGTTGTCGGTCGAGCACACGCCTGCCGATACGCGTCCAGTAGCCGTCGGCACTGGTCTGTGCTCATTGCTCCACCGGCAAAAGAGAATTCGAGATGACCGACGTTCCCGAGTTCGTAGTACCGCAGCTCGGACCAGGTATCGCGGGTTGCGGCCTCGGCTGCCGAAATGGGAAGGTCCGGCACTCCGGCCAGGAGCTCGCGGTCTATCACCGCGGTCGCGGGCAGTTTGAAAGTCGCTGGGCCGCCGGGTATTCGGCGGCTGCGCAGCTGCGGTAGCCAGACCGCGCCGTCCACGGTGGCTCGGCAGATCGCGCCATCCCGGGTAGCGAGAACGGCGCCCGGCGCCCCGCGCAGTCGATCCTCGCGATGCCCGCTGTGTACGAAGTACTGGCGTCCGTACAGCTCATCCAGCACGCCGGGTTGGGAGTCGGCCGCGCGCAGCTTGCGGAGCACCATTTCCGTGCTGTCGCTGGACCAATCGATACATCGAAACTCCTGCGCGTGATATGGCCGCTGCCGTCCGTAGACATCGGGACGGTCGTAGTCGAGGGGCTCGGGCTCGAAGCCCCCCTGCTCGAAATGGTCAACTGCCCGCAATACTGCACACATCGCGGCATCGGCGACCTCGGTACGGTACAACTCACTTTTCCCGCAGGGCCGCATCACAAACGATTCCGAGGCCCAGATCGGACCCGCGTCCAATTCCGCGACGGCCTGCAGAACGGTGACGCCCCACTCGGTGGCGCCGGAACTGATCGCCCAGTCCAGCGCCGACGGACCTCGGTCACCCTTCGGACCCGGGTGCACGATCAGCACTGTGTTCTCCGACCAAATATCCTCTGGCACAGCGACTGTCAGCATCGGCGCAAGAATCAGATCGGGCCGGAATCGCGCTACACCCGCCCGTAGTGACTCGTCGTCACCGAGTGCCAACTCGACCCCCAAGCGGTGCCCCCGCTGCCGCAATTCCGCGTGAACACGCTGCGTGAGGCTGTTGAATGCGCTCGAGAGAAGCAGGATTCGCATTGGTTTCCTTAAAACTGAGCTCGTGGCGGCACAAACCGATACCCACCAGAAATTCGAAACAATGACGAACAGAGAAATGTCTCAGGTGCTCCTACCCATCAGCAGCACCCTATGGGACGGACTGCGCTACGGATGCGCCCGCCACTCGGGAAACATATGAATCAACACCTTGCCCATGAGGGACCGGCCGACGCACCACAGACAACAGACCGCCCCAGCACAGCGCGACTGCCGCATCGCCCTTGGAGCCGGCGACTCGCCTCCAGCCAGTACTGCGCCGCGAATCGGCTCGCACCGACGGTCGCCACCTACCTCGGGGATCTGCTCACCTCAGCGATCTATGGCAAGTAGCCGTGTTCGTGCCGCAGTCGGCGCGGGAGCGAGGTCGGAACGGCGGACATACGGTCTACTTTGCTGGCCGCCGTACATGGCGTGGCGGTGCCGGATCGTTCCCGCCGAACCATCGATCCCGGTGATCGAATACGCATCGTGCATGGCTGCTGCAAAATTGCCGATCACTCGAAAGAGTTGAGGAAACGTCTCATTTCAGACGTCTGACCAGCCTAGACTGCGGCCCATGGAAGTTCATACTCGGCAGTTGCAGTACTTCATCGCGGTCGCGGAGGAATTGAGTTTCACCCGGGCCGCGCAGCGGCTCCACGTGTCGCAGCAGGGTCTGAGCACACAGATCAAGCAGCTGGAGCACGAGATGGACGTCACGCTGTTCTCGCGGACCACGCGGCAGGTGGAGCTCACCGCGGCCGGCGCGGTGTTTCTGCGACATGTTCGAGATGCGCTGGCCAACTTGGATTTCGGGCTCGAAGAGGCCCGGGCGGTGCACCGCGGTGAACACGATCGCCTGGTGCTGGGCTGCCTCGAAGGGGCTGCGCTGACCTTGACCGAACCGATTCTGGCCGCCTTCCGGGAGCGTCATCCCGAGGTGACCGTCGAGCTGAGTCACTTCACCTACGACACCCCATCCGCCGGTCTGGCGAGCGGACTGGTGGATGTCGCCATCGTGCGCCGCCCGTTCGTCGACGAGGGGCTGCGGTTCGAGCCGCTGTTTGCCCAGCCGCTGATGGCGATGCTGCCCACGCATCATCGCCTCGCCGACCGCGCCGAGGTCACGGTCGCGGAACTGCTCGACGATCCGATCCTCGCGTCGGGGCCTTCCGATCCGGTGTGGAATGCCTTCTGGCGGCTCGAATCTCACCGTGAGGGGCGCCCCGCCCCGGCCGTCTTCCCGGTGAGAACCCTGCTCGAGGAGCTGCATCAGGTCGCGACCGGCGCAGGCATCGCGATAACGGTGCCGTGTGCGGGCTGGATCCGATTCCCCGGTGTGCGCGTCGTTCCGGTGACCGACGCCGCCCCGTGTGAGGTCGCCGTGTGCTGGCGCGCCGCACACCAGACCCCATTGGTGCGGTCCTTCGTCGACGTCGCCCGGCGGGTCCGCGCAGCCAGTCCGGACCTTATCGCCCGGCTCGAGACACCGCACCGCCGCGAACGGCACACCACTCCCGTTCCCGCGTTGTCCTCCTGATCCACAATTACTCCTTGTCGATCATCTCCAATATTTGATTTCTGTTCTTTTCCTTTGTGCCATACCGTTTTTCGAGGTGAGCGAAGGCTCATTCGGAAACATCTGAAGGAGAAGCACAAAAATGGGTTCCCTGGCCAATCTCGTTGTGGACGCGCTCGTTTCGGAGCTGATCAAGCACCTGTTCAGCGGCTCCGCGGGAACCAAGGCGTAATTCACTCCGCCCCGGGCGCAATGACCAAAGCGGGGCCGAGTCGTTCGACAACGACTCGGCCCCGCTTCTTGCATACGGTCACCTCAGCCCACGAACGAGGCCCGGAACCTGATGGTTCCGGGCCTCGTTCAGCGGAATTCGCGGCGCGGCCGATGGGCTCCGCCCGGACGGGACAGGGATCCGGTCGGCTTGCCCGTGGCCCGCGGGGTAGCAGTGCTCACTGAGCCGTGCCGAGCGCGGAGGCGAGGAGCGGCCAGGAATTGTGCAGGTCGTCCTGCCAGTAGTGCCAGGTATGCGTTCCGGTGGGACGGAAGTCGACCTGGGCCGGGATGTCCAGTGCGCTCAGCCGATCGGCGAGTTGATGGGTGCACGAGTTCGTGGCGGCCTCGATCATGCCGCCCAGCACCATCTGATTCGCCTTGGTGACGATCTGGTCGAGTGTGGGCTGCCCGGTGAGCGCCTCGGCGGCACCGGGCAGAATACACATAGAACATCTGCTGCCGCAGTCCCGCGCGATCGATGTGATCCAGATGGGAACCGACCTCGGCCCGCGAAATCTGCAGCGCACCCGGCGCGACATAGAAAAGAGCTGCGGCAACGGCGCACGACGCGATCATCGACGCGAAACTCCGCCTGGGCGACACGACTGGCTCCTCCGAACGATGGTGGAAGGGTCCTGGGCCGTGGCGGCCGCGCACACGCCACGCCCCAGGAGAATCGGGCCGGTGAATCAGCTGCCCATCAGGCGCTTGATCACGTTGGCGATGGTGTCGGTGACCGAACCGGTCGAACTGAGCTGATTCTGCGAGGAGCCGAAGCCGCCCTGGTCGAGGCTGCCCAGCAGGGCCTCACCGGGATTCGCGCCGCGACCGGTGAAGCACACACTCATCCCCGGCTGCGGTATCGAGGGCGAGACCCGCCCCCGACATCACCAATGCGGCGGCCGCAATTCCGGCAGCCAATTTCGGGGTCTTACGCATGATTCCTTCCAACAGTTCCGGAGAACGCGGAACCGATTACCGGTGAGCCGATGGGGAATTCGAGCATTCGCTCACGCCGGGAAACGCTAGAGCACAACGGAAGAGAACTTAAATCCTATTTTCGGGGTCATTCACAACCTGGTCTTGTAGATCGGCCCGGAACTACTGTTTCCGCTCGGAACGCGTGTGCCACTATGTTTTTCGTGCAGATACCGGGCGGCTTCCTTTCCCACAGTAAGTAGGTACACATGTCTCCACGTAAGGCCCGCCGGGCCGATACCGCGGCTCTTGCGCTAGCCGGGATGATCACGCTCGGTGCCGCCCTCGGCGCGGCACCCGCGCCGGCGCAGCCGGCGGATATCGCCTCCGGGTCCGGTTCCGGCTCAGGAAGTTTCGGGTCATCGGGCTCGGCGGGGTCCGGTTCCGCCGGGGTGAACGACCCGGTGTCCACCCTGCCGGCACCCGCCTCGACGGCGATCCGGCTCGACGGCGCCGCCAATTTCCGCGATATCGGCGGCTACCGCACCTCCGACGGGCACACCGTCCGCACGGGCGTGGCCTTCCGATCAAACCGCCTGGCCGGGCTCACCGACGCCGATCTGGCCAAGCTGGGTACCGCGGGCGTAACGCTGGATGTGGACCTGCGCAACGGCTCCGAGCGAAACAGCGCGCCGGATCGGGTGCCGACGGGCGCGCAGTACAAGGTCGCCGATGTGATCAGCTTCGACAGCGGCATCTCGTTCCACGAATTCCCGGTGATCACCCTGGGGCGCGGCGTGATCGACGGCTTGATCAACGGCTCCTCCGACCTCGTGCAATCGATCGACTATCCGTTGATGGTCGACTTCCACGGCTCGGACGTCGCCTTCGGCACCCTGCTGCGATCCATCGCCGCGAACACCGGCGGCGCGACGGTTTACCACTGCACCTCGGGCAAGGACCGCACCGGCTGGGCCACCGCGGTCCTGCTCACTCTGCTCGGCGTGCCCCGGGACGTGGTGAATGCCGACTACCTCGCCAGCAATACCGAACTCGGCGACCCGAAGGCAGTCCAATTGTCCTGGCTGGAGGCGGCTTTCAACGAGGTCGACCGGCTCTACGGGAGCTTCGACAAGTACATGCGTGACGGACTGGGCCTGGATCAGGCCACCATCGACGCACTGCGCGCGAAGTTGCTGGCCTGATCGTCCGGACCGCCGAGACCGGAGGCGGTCACCGCGGGCATCGGCGGTCCGCGATCTCCTCACCCACCGAAACCGGAATGTGGACAAGAAACGGATGCTCCCCCGTTCCAGCCATGGCGAATGCCCGGGAAAAACGCTAGTGCACCAGAAAGCCGAAGAGAAATCACCGTTCGCGGATAATTCACAAGACCCATTTGTCAATGAATGAGACTGTTCGACGATAGAGCTCGGTTCCGACCGTCCATCGACCTAGACTGCGCGCCATGGAAGTTCACACCCGTCAGTTGCAGTACTTCATCGCGGTAGCGGAGGAGCTGAGCTTCACCCGGGCGGCGCAGCGACTGCATGTTTCGCAGCAGGGCTTGAGCACCCAGATCAAGCAGCTCGAGCACGCGATGGACGTGGTGTTGTTCTCCCGGACCACCCGCAATGTCGAATTGACGGCCGCCGGAGCCGTATTCCTGCAGGATGTCCGTGGTGCGCTCACCGGCCTGGATGTCGCGATCGAACGGGCGCGGTCGGTGCACCGCGGTGAACAGGACAGGCTGGTCCTGGGCGCATTGGAGGGCGCGGCCCTGACCCTGACCGAGCCGATCCTCTCGACCTTCCGCCAGCGCCATCCCGGGATAACCGTCGAAATGCGCCACTTCACCTACGAAGACCCGTCGGCCGGGCTGGCCACGGGTTCGGTGGATGTGGCCTTGGCCCGCCGCCCCTTCGTCGACGCGGGGGTCCATTTCGAGACGTTGTTCGCCGAACCGCTGATGGTGATGGTGCCGGCCGGTCATCGACTGGCCGCACGTACCGAGGTCTTTGCGCACGAATTGCTCGGGGAGCCGTTGCTCGGGGCCGCCACCACCGATCCGGTGTGGAATGCGTTCTGGGAGTTGGACTCCTACCGCGACGGATCCCCGGCCCAGGTGGTGTCGCGGTCGAACACGCTGCTCGAGGAGCTGCACAAGGTCGCAACCGGGGTCGGTGTGGCCCTCACCGTGGCCTGCGCCCGCTGGATCCCGTTTCCGGGCGTGCGCCTGCTGCCGATCGCCGACGCCCCGCCCAACGAGGTGGCGGTCGGCTGGCGCGGCGCACACGAATCGGCGCTGGTCCGCTCGTTCGTCGAGGTCGCCCGCGGCATCCGCGACACCCATCCGGATCTGGTCGCCCTGCTACAGGAACCCGATTTCGCGGACTGCACGGTTCCGCCCCACCTCTGATTGACAACCCTGGCTTGTCAATGATCAGAAGAAGCTGATTTCTCTGTAGTTGCACTGTGTCCTAACGTTTCTCCGTGGCTCCACCGAAGAAATACCCGGACGCGCTGCGGGCGCACGCGATCCGCCTGTACCGAGAGTCGGATCCCAAACCGACTTTCCGCACCATGGCAGCGCATCTCGGCGTTCATCACGAGGCGCTGCGACTGTGGATCCGCCACGCCGAGCAAGAGCAATGCGCAACCGACGACAGCCCCTCCGCCACACTGGCCGCGGAGAACAAGCGGCTCCGCAAGCAAGTGGCCGACCTCGAGCGAGTTATCGCGATATTGCGCGCCGGGAGAGCTCACCAGCACGAAATTCGGCCGAATCCGGCCGTGATGAACAACAATTCGTCCCTGCCTTCCCCGGGCGATGGCGGTCGATCCCAGGAGAATCACAACTCGATGTTGTGAATGGACTCAAAATACTGATTTCTCTTCGGATACCGTGCCTCCTAACGTCTTCGATGCGAGCGAACTGCTCGCGGGGGCGGGTTCCGCACCGGACTGTGACCCGGGCCGGAGCCTGCCCCTCAGCTCTTCGAAGACTGCCCGGAAGGAAAGATGAGGGCCTTCACCATTCTGCTGCTGGCCGCGGGATTGCTGCTGGCCCCCGCGGTTCATCTCGAGCCCGCGGCGCAGGCCGCACCCACCGGATTGAAGGGTCCGCTGAGTACACGCGGCCGGTATATCGTCGACGAGGCCGGGAATCGGGTGAAGCTGAAGTCGGGCAACTGGCACGGGTCCAGCGGTACCTGGACCGGTAGCGGCGACGACGAGGATCCGGCGAACAACTTCGCCCAGGAAATCGGGCATCGCGCGCCGCTCGGACTCGACCGCGTCCCGCTCGACAAGATCGTCCAGGACTTCAAGGACCTGGGGCTGAACAGCATTCGGCTGCCGTTCTCCAATCAGATGATCACCGACGACCGGCCGGTGCAAGGGCTGACCGCGAATCCGGCGCTCAACGGTCTCGAGCCGCTGGAGGTATACGACAGGGCGGTTGCCGCGCTCACCGGCGCCGGGCTCGGCGTCATCCTCAACAATCACACCACGACCACCCGGTGGTGTTGCGCCGTCGATGGTAACGAACGCTGGAATTCCGGGCAGGACACCGACACCTGGGTGAGCGACTGGGCATTCATGGCCGCCCGGTACAAGGGCGATCCGGGCGTGATCGGAGCCGATCTGCGCAATGAGGTACGGCGCGACACCTGGGACAACCCCAACTGGGGTTTGGGCGACAGCCACGATTGGGAGGCGGCCGCGCACCAGGCGGGCGATCGGATCCTGAAGGACGCCAACCCGAATCTGCTCATCATGATCGAGGGCATCAACTGGTCCGGCATCCCGACCGATCTGACCTGGCACCAGCGCCCGATGCTGCGTGATCTGAAGTCGTTGTCGCAGACGCTGGTCCGGTCGCACAAGGTGGTCTACTCGGCCCACTTCTACAGCTACATCGGCCCGGCCAATACCGGCGGGACCGGCCTGAGCGGCGGCGAGACACACGATCCCCGCTTCCGGGACATGTCCCGGGACGATCTGTTCAAGTCCATGGACGAACTCGCGGGGTATGTGGCCAGCACGCCGGACCAGCATTTCACCGCGCCGGTATGGGTGAGCGAGTTCGGGATCGGCAAGGACGCCGAGGGCCTGGACAAGGCGTGGTTCCCGAACATGGTCGATTATCTGATCAGCCGGGACCTCGACTTCGCCTACTGGCCGATCGTCGGCTTCCAACATCAGGACAAGGGCAACGCGTGGGGCCTGCTGCGTTACGACACCGACGGCAGCAAGCGCAGCGTCATGGACGCCGACGACTGGCGCGGGGCGCACCTGCGACGCCTCCTGGACGCCAACGGTAAGACCGGCCAGGTAGCCCCGGTGCGAGCCTGGTCCATGCTCAACGCCATCCACGACGACCACAACGGGTCGCTGCGGGCCGCGAACGATTGGGATCCGGGCGCGCACAAGCTCGTCTGCCCCGACGACCAGCGCCTGATCGGGATCAGTTCACGCGGGCAGGGCGGCCTGTGCACCGACGCCACCGAGGGCAACCTGTGGCAGGCCAATACCTCGGCGACCAAGGTCGCCGCGGAGAAGGTGACAACCGACTGGGCCAACGGCTTCACCAAATACCAGTGCGCCGAAGGACAATTCATGATCGGTTACAGCGTGCGCGGCGACGGCACCTCGGCCGTCCTCTGCGCCCCCGGCCGCATTCCGCTGGCGGGCGCCGGCCGCACCGTATGGGATGACCGCGGTGACAATCGACCGGCCTCGGGCGAAGGCGGCGACTACGCGAACGGCTACTACAAGGGGCAGTGCAACGCGGACGAGTACGCCGCCGGCATCGCCTTCTCCTGGGCCAATGCCCGCTACGGGCATCCGGACGCCCTGTACTGCCGCAAGCTCAGGTAACCGGGCACCCGCCCGCTGCGGCAGGCAGACGACCCGTTGGCCCGCGCCGATGATCCGGTGCGGGCCAACGGCTTTCCCTCCATCGTGAAACCACCGAACCCGATTGACAACTCGGACGACTCCCCCGCCCGCTGTGCCCGGCGTTCAGGCCGGGACGCGGTCCGGGCCCTGGAGGATCGAGAGCCGGATGGCGGCCAGCACCACTGCGCGGTGCGGCAATCCGAGCCGGCCCGGCTCCGGCTCGTTCGCCCAGTGCCAGCCCGGCTCGTGGTCGGAGGTCGGCAGCATGATGTGGCAACCGCGGTCCGGCATGGTTACGCCGTTCTCCTGCAAGAAGGTTCGAAGTCGCTGGGGCACGGGGTGATACGGGAGGGGCGGGGCGACCAGGAAGGTCCAGAAGCGGTCGCGCGGGTCGGCGACCACCGGCGTGGACGGCAGCCAGGACAGCCGCAGGCGGACCCGGTCGCCCAGTGATTCGGGCAGCGCCAGTGCCTCGACCGCTGCGCCGACGGTGAGCAGCGGGCGGTCGGCGTACATCTCCACCGGAAGTCCATAGCGCGCTCTCAGCACGTGGGCCGATTCGTAAGGGGAACAGCACGATTCGAACATCCAAACCTCCGGGCGCGCGACGAGGGGTGCACCCGGTGCCAGGGTGTCCGCGGGTTCCCGTGGCCGACGCGAGGCATGAACGGAGGATTCGCGTCGAGTGCGGACACCGGGCGATTGGAGGCTCGTCGACCGGCACCGAGTGCGAGAACAGTCTCGACCATCAACCGTGCCACAACGGTGACACCCGGATGGCATCCGGATGACCGGCTGTAAATCTGTTTCCCCCAACAACGAACCAGTAACCGTGAGGAAGCTCACCAGCGAAACCGACCGCCCCGGAGGATCTTTCACGAGCTACTCTCCGATCTGCAGTGAAGACCGCCTCTCGGCCTGTCGGCAGATCATCGACGAACCTGTCGGCAGATTATCGACCAAACCGTCGGCAGATCATCGGCCTCGAGGACAACGCCGGCCGCATCATCGGCATCGAAGTCAAGGCCGCCGGGACCGTCCGCAGCGACGACTTCCCCATGGTGGTTCAACGCCGTCTGCACTCGGGCGGTGCATTGAAAATTCGCGACCAGCGCAGGTATCGAGAATGCCGCTCGCTGATCCGTGGTGGGGCTGCCGGAAACAGCGCCACCACGTCCGGCGTGCGGCGTTGATCAAACGGTCGCGAGGTCCGCGGCGAAATTGCGCAGCGTCTCCACCGAGGCGATACCGGCCGCCATCGCAGCGAAGTTGTACAGCGACAGCGGCCCGAGCATCTGCAGGAATTCCGATTCGGCGAGGGCGGGGAGGTGCTTGCGCACCAGCTCGAGCGCCGCCGGATCCGACATCAGCACAAACAGCGGCGAATCCAGAGACAGCCTGCCCGACGGGAATTCGGCACGCGGGGGCAACTGCTCCATGGCGAGCATGGCTTGGTCGCGCTGGGCGCGCGCCAGCAGATGTTCGGGCCCGACCGGCCCGTGCTCGGGCAGGCCGAGGCGCTGGAACTGGCTCGGCGGCGCCTCGTTGGCGCGCATCAGGTCGACCATGAGCTGCGCCATGCGCAGTTCGATCTCGTCGTCCGCCAAGGGGTTCAGCTGTTGCGGGTCGGCCGACAGGTCGAACAGGAGTGTGCCGTGCATGTACGAGTTGACCAGACTGTGTCCGGACATCCGCAGGGTGCGAACGCCCTTGGTGAACCCGAACGGCTCGGCCAGCTCGAGATCGGCCAGCTCGGTGGGCGAGAAGCGCCAGCGCATATGTGTGGGCATCAGCGTATGTTCCTGCAGCGGAACGTTTTCCGGTGTCGGATTCGCGCGCATGTAGACATAGCGGCCATCGGTGACATTGACGTGGCCACCGAACATTCCGAACAGCGCGCCGGCGCGGATCTCGGTGTCCGCGGCGACCGGCAACGGCGCCCCCTGCGTGTCGGCGGGGATCCGGATGCCGAAGAAGTCGAGCAGGGTGGGAGCCAGATCGATGGTCTGCACCAGCGCCTGCCGCCGTTCCCCCGCGGCCCGGGTGCGCGGATCCCACGCGAACAACGGCAGGTGCACCAGCTCGTTGTACCAGGGCTGCACCGACTTTCCCCACCACCCGCGTTCGCCGAGCAGGAAGCCGTGGTCGGTGTTGACGATCAGCATGGTGTCGTCCCACAGGTTCAGCTCGTCCATCATGTCGAGCACCCGGCCCAGCGAGTGATCGCACATCGACAGCAGCGCCGCGTATTCGTAGCGGGCGTGCTGCGCTTGGTCCTCGGATTCGGTGACGCGCTTGTAATCGGGCCAGTCGAAGTGCGGGCCGTCGTAGTCGTGCGGGTAGAGGTCCTTGTAGTTCTTGTGGCTGAAGAACGGCTCGTGCGGATCGAAGGTCTCGATCTGCACGAACCAGCGGTCGGCGGCGGCATTGGTGCGGATGAACTCGAGACCGGCATCGAATGTCAGCGTCTGCGAATGCTCCGCCTCGGTCGGCATGTGACTGCGGTTCACCCAGTCCTGCACATAGGCCGGCATCCGCATGGCCTTCAGATCCTCGACCGGCATATCCGGGGGTGCGACCTGGCCCTTCCACGGATCGCCCTCCTGCCCGCGGAAGAACTCCCACGTGCTGTAGCGACCGTGGTAGGTCGCGCCGCCGTCCTCCCAATAGTGGGGATGATCGCTGGCCAGATGGGTGTGAATCCCGTTCTGCTTCAACAGTTCCGGCATGGAATCGTCGAACGGCTCCAGCGGACCCCAGCTGCGGTGCAGGAAGTTGTGACGCCCGGTGTGGATCTCGCGGCGGGCGGGCATGCACGGCATGGACCCGGCCCAGGCGTTGTCGAAAGTGACGGCACGTTCGGCGAGCCGGGCAAAGTTGGGCGCGTGCGTCCAGTCACACCCGTACGGCGGCAGCATGCGCCGGTTCAGGCTGTCGAACATCACCATGATGGCTTTCACAGGCAGTCTCCTAGTCTGCGGGGTGTAACGGGAGAAGACGGTGCGGCAGCGTTTCGAACCTCGCGTCCGGGCTTGCCACGCAACGGAATCCGGCATGACCGGTGGAGCTGTCAGGGGTATTGGCCGAGCGGGCCGCGACGCGATAGCGGAAGCAATAGGAGTCGTGGCACATGTGCGAGCCGCCGCGAATCACCTTGCTGTCGCCGGTCTTCGGCCCGGACGGGTCGATGGTGAGGCCGGACCGGTGGCCGGTGGTCCACCAGTCGGCGCACCACTCCCACACGTTGCCGCAGGTGTTGTAGAGCCCGAATCCATTGGGCTCGAACGCATCCACCGGCGCGGTGCCGCGGTAGCCGTCGGCGGCGGTGTTCTTGGCCGGGAAGCTGCCGCGCCAGATATTGCACCGGTAGTCGCCGCCGGGGTCGAGGTCGTCGCCCCAGGGGTAGCGGGCTCCGGACAGGCCGCCGCGGGCGGCGTACTCCCATTCCGCTTCGGTGGGCAGCCGCTTGCCGGCCCAGGTGGCGTAGGCGTGCGCGTCGTTCCAGGACACGTGGACAACCGGATGGCGGCCGCGGCCGTCCAGATCACTGCCGGGGCCTTCGGGCCGATCCCATTGCGCACCGCTCACCCCGCACCACCACGGGGTGCGCTCCGGGCGCGGGGCGTCGCGGCGCAGCGCGGCGGGCAGGAACCCGGCGAAGACATAGGACCAGCCGAGCCGGTCGGCGTCGGTGCGGTAGCCGGTGTCCGCGATGAACTCGGCGAATTCGTCATTGGTCACCGCGCAGGCGTCGATCAGGAACGGGGACAGCCGGACGGGCCGCACCGGGCCTTCACCGTCACCCGGATAGCCGACCGCGTCGGCGGTGCCCATCAGGAATTCCCCGCCCGGCAGCGCGATCATGCCGGTGGTGTCCAGTCGCCCGGGCGTGACCGCCGGGACGAACGCCTCCGGCCGACTGTCCGAGCTCGAACGCGAGGGCGGACAGCAGGTCGGCCGGGAGTCGCTGTGGGCGTGATCGGCTGGAATCATCGGGCTCTTTCACCTTTCGGACTCTGGTCGCGGCCGTCGAGGGCTTGCCTGCGGTTTCGTTGACACACTATGCCACAAGTGTCATGGTGGATCGTACTCAACTATTGGAATGCATGCCACAGAGCCGGCGCACCTGCCGGAAAGGATCGCCAATGAAAGTCATCTATGTCGACGTCGATACGCTGCGGGCCGATCACACGGGCGCATACGGATATCAGCGAGACATCACCCCGAATCTGGATGCGATGGCCAAGGATTCGGTGTGTTTCGACCGGTATTACTGCTCCGATTCGCCGTGCCTCCCTTCGCGGACCGCACTGACCAGCGGGCAATTCGGCATCACCACAGGCGTGATCGGCCATGCCGGGCAAGCCGCTCAGTACCGCATGGACACCGGTCATGCCCCGCAACTCCCTCGGCCGCTGCTCGGCCAGCAACTGGGGATGTTCGGCTATTACACCGCGGCCATCTCGAGTTTCGCCGAACGCCACCGGGCCCATTACTTTCTCGGGAATTTCCGGGAATCGATCCGCGCCACGAACGGCCTGGGCGACGAGCCCGCCGATGCGGTGACCGATCGCGCGGTCGAGTGGATCACCCGCCACCAAGACGAAGACAACTGGTATCTGCACCTGACGTATTGGGATCCGCACACCGATTACCTGCAGGACCGCGAATGGACCGACCGTGCCGCCGCCGCAGGCCCCGCCCCTGCCTGGCCGGACCAGGCCGCCATCGACGAGCATCAGGACGTCTACGGTCCGCGCACCGCTCGCGACCTACACTACGGAACGGTCGCCCGCAGGAGCCGGGTCCCGCACAATATGCCGGACCAGATTGCCGACCGCGCCGACTTCGAGCACCTCGTCAATGGCTTCGACGGTGGAATCATGTTCTGGGACAACCACTTCGGACGACTCCGCGCTGCCATCGCGGAACTCGGCCTGACCGAGGACATCGCGATCATCGTCAGCGCCGACCACGGCGAATCATTCGGCGAGCAGGGCTCCTACGCCGAGCACGGGCTGGCCAACGAGCCGGTCCACCGGCTGCCGATGGTCGTGTACTGGCCGGGCGTCACCGATCGCGCCGAGCATCGCCGCAACGACGCGCTGCTGTACAACATCGACTACGCACCGACCATCTGCGACCTGCTGGGCCTGCCGATCCCGCCGAAGTGGCAAGGTCGATCCTTCGCTGCTGCGGTGCGCGGCGAGGTCATCGAATCCCGCGACCACCTGGTGCTCAGCCACGGTGCGCACACCTATCAGCGCTCCGTGCGTACCCGCGACCATCTCTACATTCGCACCTACCACCCGGGCTGCTTCAAGGCCGAAGACGAGTCGCTGTTCGACGTGACGGCCGACCCCCATCTGACCCGGAACCTGATCGAGGACAAGCCGGATCTGGCGGACTCGATGCGCGCCAAGCTGTTGCAGTGGTGGCATCGGTACGCCGGAACCCCGGGCGCACTCCCGGACCCGATGCAGACCACGCTGCAACTCGGCCCGACGCTGTACAACCAGCCCGAGGAGTACATGCGGCACCTGCGCGAGACCGGCCGTGCCGAGCAGGCCGACGACCTGTACCGCCGCCTGCATCCGGACAACGGCGCGCTCGGCGCCTCCTGGACGGCCCAGGGCCCGCTCATGGCCCCCGAGGAGCGAGCAATCTTCATGAATTTCGTTGCTGCCCAGAAGAAGTCGGATGAACCCAAGGACTCCGGCGACGCCGACATTTTCCGTCGACTGCTGGGCGTGCGCGAAGCATCGAACGCCGAATCCGGCGCGTGATCCACGCACCCGAATCCCCGTCCCCCACACCGGAGAAGAGATGAATCAACCCCTGCCCGCCGACGCACCCGATCTCGAAGCGCACCTAGCGGCGCTGCTGGACAAGCTGAGCCTGGAACAAAAGGTCCGGTTGCTGAGCGGCGCCTCGGTCTGGTCCCTGCCCAGCGAACCGGCCATCGGGTTGCGGTCGATCGTCATGTCGGACGGCCCCTCCGGCGTCCGGGGCGGGTCGATGGACGACCGGGACCCCTCCGCCAGCCTGCCCTC
>NZ_JBHZCS010000124.1:0-17298 GCF_042755705.1 Nocardia sp. NPDC059154 | reverse complement strand
CGAACGCTCGAACTTACGCAGCCGGTACGAACGGCGAGTGCCGTCGTCGTGCATGACGGTGATGAAGTCGGCCGAAACCTCCTCCACCACACCGGGTTTCTCGTTCAGCACGACATCGCCGGAATCGATCGCCGCCCGCATTTCCATACCGGTGCCCACCAGTGGAGCCTCCGAGCGAATGAGCGGCACCGACTGCTTCTGCATGTTCGCGCCCATGAGGGCACGGTTGGCGTCGTCGTGCTCGAGGAACGGAATCATGGCGGTCGCGACCGACACCATCTGGCGCGGTGACACGTCCATGTAGTCGACGGCGGCGGCATGGACCAGCTCGACTTCGGAGTTCTTGCGCCGCACCGCGATTCGATCGGACACGAAGCGCCCCGCCGCATCCAGCGCTTCGTTGGCCTGCGCCACCACGTGCAGGTCCTCTTCGTCGGCGGACAGGTAGTCGATCTCGTCGGTCACCCGGCCCTCGGTCACCCGCCGGTACGGAGTCTCGATGAACCCGAACGGATTGACCCGCGCGTACACCGACAGATACCCCATCAGGCCGATATTCGGTCCCTCCGGCGTCTCGATCGGGCACATCCGGCCGTAGTGGCTGTAGTGCACATCGCGCACCTCGAGGCTGGCGCGTTCCCGGTTGAGCCCGCCGGGCCCGAGCGCCGAGAGCCGCCGCTTGTGGGTGAGGCTCGACAGCGGATTGCGGTGATCCATGAACTGCGAGAACTGGGAGGTTCCGAAGAACTCTCGCAGCGCCGCCACGACCGGCCGGATGTTCAGCAGCGACTGCGGGGTCACGGCCTCGATGTCCTGGGTCGTCATGCGTTCGCGCACCACGCGTTCCATGCGTGACAGGCCCAGCCGCAGCTGGTTCTGGATGAGCTCGCCGACGGTGCGGACCCGGCGATTGCCGAAGTGGTCGATATCGTCGACCTCGACCGGGACCTCGATGCCGCCGGGCGCGGTCATCACCTTCTCGCCCGCGTGCAGCCGCACCAGGTAGTCGATGATGGTGACGAGGTCCTCCTCGGTGAGCACCGGCGAGCCGACCGCCTCGGCCGTGTGGATGCCGAGTTTCTTGTTCACCTTGTAGCGGCCGACGCGGGCCAGGTCGTAGCGCTTCTCCTTGAAGAAGAGATTCTCCAGCAGCGTCTGCGCAGACTCCTTGGTCGGCGGCTCGCCGGGGCGCAGCTTGCGGTGGATGTCCAGCAGCGCCTCGTCGGTGCCGGGCGTGTTGTCCTTCTCCAGCGAGGTCAGCATGATGCCGGAGTGGCCGAAGCGCTCGGCGATCTGCTCGCTGGTCCAGCCGAGCGCCTTGAGCAGGACCGTCACCGGCTGCCGGCGCTTGCGATCGATCCGGACGCCGACGGTGTCGCGCTTGTCCACGTCGAACTCCAGCCACGCACCGCGGGAGGGGATGACGCGCGCGGAATACAGTGTCTTCTCGGTGGATTTGTCGATGCTCTCGTCGAAATAGACGCCGGGGGAGCGGATCAGCTGCGAGATGACCACGCGCTCGGTGCCATTGATGACGAAGGTGCCCGTGCCGGTCATCATCGGGAAATCGCCCAGGAATACCGTCTGGGATTTGATCTCCCCGGTGTTGTGATTGATGAACTCCGCGGTCACGAAAAGCGATGCCGCGTAGGTCAGATCCCGGTCCTTGCACTCCTCGATCGAGGTCTTGACGTCCTCGAAGCGGGGTTCGGACAGGGTCAGCGACATGGTTCCCGCGAAGTCCTCGATGGGGCTCATCTCGTCGAGTACCTCCTCCAGCCCGCTGGCGCGCGTGGCGCCGTGCGCGGCCGTCCGGGCGCGCCAATCGGGCGCGCCGATCAGCCAGCCGAACGAATCGGTCTGCACCTGCAGGAGATCCGGAACTGCCAGGGGCTCGGTCACCGTGGCGAACGAAACCCGCTCGGTCTGATTCGAGACTGCCAAAATGCGTCCTTCCAGCACCTCGCGCCGCCCGCGCAGGCGGTCGGTCGCGGTATCTGCTTGTCCTGTGGCCGTAATTCACGCGCACCGGCGCCGGCCGTCCGAACATGACTCGACAACAACGGGTGGATGAAGCCGCACGCAGACAGCGCGACCTTCCACGGTCATTTCACATTTCGAGAGTCGGACAGCACCCGCCCAGGCGCGAAATCTCAAATTACACCCGAAGTCAACAGATGTCGAGAGGCGCAAAGAAATCGACACCGATATTCCGGTGTCTTCCCATTTCAATAATGACACCGCGGAACACAATTCGTCAAGTCAATTGCCGCCTCCCGTTCGCGGCCTCCTGACCAGCGTGAAAGCGACTGAGCGGCAGCATGTTCGGCTCTGCACGCCAGGGTGTGGCCGTGCAGCAATTCGTATCTTGCGACGACCATGACCGGGTGCAGACCCGTATTCAGTGATGTTCGCACTGCACCGGCCCAGCGGACTGTGCCTGGTCGAACTGTGGATCATGATCCGCGGCCATGCCTATCCCGCGGCCTGCGGATCTTCGCGGAAGCGATTGTGGCCGAGGCGGATTCGGGTCGTGACTTCGAGACTTCTTTCGACACGCTCCCGTATCGCGGCGACCGGATGTGGGACCACCGCACTGCCCACCGGGAAGACAGTGGTCCCCCTGCCTCCTCGCCCAGATCCTCGATGGCAGCTGCGGCAGAGTCGAATTGGAACGCGCCTACCCGGATCCCGCAGGGCTGGTCGCCGGCGTCCGAAACCTGCTCGACGCCCGCGGCGCGGCCGGTCGGTGATTCAGGCCGAACCGGGTAGGTGCATCGCGGCGAGGCGGTGCGGGTCGGCGAGCAGGGTGATGGCGGTGATGCGATGGCCGGCGACGGCGAGGGACATGACGGATAGCGGGGTGCCGTCCTCGCGCCAGGAGATGTAGCCGGGCAGATTGTCGACGAGGACCGGCTGGTGGCGGGTGACCGCGCCGGAGAAACTGCGTGCGCGCGTGGCTACTTCGGTGGCGCCGAGGGTGACGAACACGCCGCCGGGGGTGTGGACGGTGAGCCGCACCTCGGGGTCGAGGACGCGGAGGAGCGCCTCGAAGTCGCCGCCCACCGCGGCCCGGCGGAACGCTTCGGCCACCGCCCGCTGTTCGCGCCCGGGCGCGGCCGGGTGCTCGCCGGCGCCCTGCACCTTCCGGCGGGCGCGGCTGGCGATCATCTTGGTGGCGGCGGCGGATTTGCCGAGGATCCGGCCGATCTCGGCGAACGGCACCGCGAACATGTCGTGCAGCACGAAGGCCAGGCGCTCGCTGGGGCCGAGCGAGTCCAGGACGACCAGCAGCGCCAGGCCCACCGAATCGGCCAGGGCGACATACTCTTCCGGTTCGGTGGCGCCGTGGTCGGCGGTGACGACGAACTCGGGCAGGCCGTCGTAGGACGACTCCTGGCGGGCCTGGCGCGAGCGCAGCAGGTCCAGGCTGATCCGGCCGACGACCGTGGTGAGCCAGCCCGCGAGGTTGTCGATGGCGGCGGCGTCCTGGCGGGCCAGCCGCATCCAGGCTTCCTGCACCACGTCCTCGGCATCGGCATGCGAGCCCAGGACGCGGTACGCGACCGCCCGCAGCCGATCGCGCTGTGCCTCGAAGGCCGCGGCCACCGGGTCCGTCGAGCCGGATCCGGCCATGGCTACCGTCCCCGCCGCTGCTGCCGCAGCGAGATCCGGTTCCCGTCCGGGTCCACCGCCTCGATGCGCACCCCGAACGGATACTCCATCGGTTCCGGATCGATGAACGTCACGCCCCTGTCCCGCAGCACCTCGAAGTCCTTCCACAAGTTGTCCGATTCGAGAATGAGCGGCCCGGGTGCGACCACCTCCGGACCCCCGGTCGGCTGCCCGGCCGCCTCCGGAAGCAGCCACAAAATGATCTCCACGGGACTCCCGGACGCCCTGACGGTCAGGAACCGCCCGTCGGGCCCGGCATAGTCCACCTGCTTCTCCAGCCCGAGCCCTTCGGTGTAGAACTGCAGCGCCCGGTCCTGATCGGTCACATAGACGGTGACATACAAAATATTCGACAGCACCCTGTCCTCCATTCCTCGGTCCGGCGACCCCGGTCGATGTCGGTCGCCACCCTGTATGACGCGGGCCGGCCCGAGAAGGTAACCGGCCCGGTCGCGGCCGCCGTCGTGCCGATGCTCGGTAGGTAACGAATCGGCCGAATCGCGGCACGGTTGAGGCAGGCGTCCGATGACGGCGACTAGCGTCGGACGACGTGGTCCGACAGGACCCCGATCCGCCCCTCACCTCGACAGGAGGATCAGGTGACCGAGCCAGCCAAACCCTCACTGCTGTCGAAGATCTCGATGAAGCAGTGGATCGCGATCGTCCTCACCGTGCTGGCGGTGATGTTCATCGCGGAGAACCGGCACCGGGTGGACATCGAATTCCTGCTGATGACCATCCGTTCGCCGATGTGGCTGGTGCTGCTGGTGACCTTCGCCATCGGCTGGGTCGTGGGCGTCCTGACCGTGCGATCCCGTCGCTGAGACAGCCCATTCTTGTGCTTCATCTTCGGTCCGTGGCGGAAAATACCTTGCGCGGACGGTGATTCGGTCTGCTAGCCTGCTGCCTACCGTGGCATCAGGCGAGGAGGTGAGACCCGTGAACACAGTACCGATGTGGGGGCTCCCTCTCGTCGTCACGGATTGGCGAACGCTGTAGTTGTCGCCGGGAGCGCCTGCCTGACAAGGCAATCCCGAAAGGTGACGACGATGAATACTTCGGATATCTCTTCGCGTGCGGGCGATTCCGCCGCGATCACCCGGGTCGCGCTGACCCGATGGCAAGCCGTGGAGAACGACCTGGTGGTCGGGTGCGGCGATATTTCGACACGACCCGACGGACGGCTGTTCGTCAGCATCGACGCCTGGCACGACGCGGTGTTCGACCAACTCGCGGCCGCGATGCTCCCCACCCTGCGCAGGCCACTGCACACCGTCGTCGACGAGAACGACGCCGACCTGCTGTCCCGGTGGGCGCGAGCCGGTTTCACGACCCGGCGCCGGGAATGGGAGTACCTGATCCCCACCGATCCCGCCGGCACCGGGCTGCATGCGGTCCTCCCGCCACCGGACATCACGATCGTGCCGGCCGGGCGCGCGGCGGCGGAACCGCTGCGCGCCGTGGACCGGGTCATCCGCGACGAGGTGGAGGCGGCGGTCGGCTGGCAGGAGATGCCGGCCGAGATCCTGGGCGGGTACGACGGTGACACCATCGTGGACCGGTCGAAATACGTGGCGGCGGCCCAGGCCGGCCGCTACGTGGGCCTGCTCCGCGTGGTGCAGGTGACCCGGCTACCGCGGATCGGACTGGTCGCGGTCCGGGCGGACCAGCAGCGTCGCGGCATCGCCCGCGCAATGCTGGCCCACACCCTGTCCACGCTGCACCACCGTGGCATCGCCACCGCCTCGGCCGAGGTGAACGAATCCAACGCCTCGGCCACCGCACTGTTCGACGGCATCGGCGCCCGGCGCGTGAACAGCAACCTGGAACTGGTGCTGCGATGACCAAGACCGGAAAGGGAATTGAAATCGAGGGCACCGTCGTCGAGTGCCTGCGCAATGCCACCTTCACGGTGGAACTGCCCAATGGGCATCAGGTCCTCGCGCACATCAGCGGCAAGATCCGGAAGAACTACATCAAGATTCTCCCGGCCGACCGCGTCCTCGTGGAACTGAGCCCCTACGACCTCACCCGCGGCCGAATTCTGTTCCGGTACAGGACGTAACGGGCACGGGCGGCGGCTCCCGGTGGAAGGCTGTCGAAACCGGAGTCGGAGAGCCCAGCCGCCGGGTGGGCGGCTGGGCCCTCCGGGCGTGGGTTCAGGCGTCGCGGAGGAATTCGTAGGCGTAGTACACCAGGCCGTCGCCGATCTGCCGGGTCTCGATGAGACGCAACGGTTTCGCGGCGGTGGTCCGATCGAAGAGACGCTTGCCCTCGCCGAGGACGACGGGGAAGACGACGAGGCGGAGTTCGTCGGCCAGGTCGTGCTCGATCATTGTGCGCAGCAGCTCATAGCTGGCGTAGACGATGATCTCGCCCTCCACGGACCGCTTCAGGGCCGCGATCTCGGAGACGGCGTCGCCTTTGAGGACCGTCGCGTTGATCCACTGCGGGGGTTCGGTGGTCGAGGACACGACATGCTTGGGGAGGCTGTTCAATTTGTCGGCCCAGACCCCGGTGCGGGAATTCCATCGCGGCGCGAACCATTCGTCGCTGCGGCGGCCGAGCAGCATGGCGTCGGCGCCCAGCGCCTCCCGCGTCTCGAGTTCGGCCCAGGCCTGGAAATCGGTGCTGTCGGGCGCCGGGAACCAGCCGCCGCGGGCGAAGCCCTCCCGCCCGTCGGGGTCCTGGACGACGCCGTCGAGGCTGACATTGGTGGTGATGACGATCGTGCCCATGCGGGTCTCCTTGATCGGTGTGTTCGGTTGCTGCTGAGGTAGAAACCGGAGCCAGCCGAAACTGGGCGCGCGCCCACCGCCCAGTTCGCGCCCGGGCCGGTGTCGATATGCACGAGCAGTCGAGACGGAAGAGGTGGCGAGAGTGGTAGTCGACGATCCGATCGTGGCCGCGCGGGCCGGGAGCAGCGCGGCGTTCGCGGAGCTGACCGAGCCGTACCGGCGTGAGCTGCTGGTGCACTGCTACCGGATGCTGGGGTCCCTGCAGGACGCCGAGGACGCCCTGCAGGAGACGCTGCTGAGTGCGTGGCGCGGCCTGGACGGCTTCGAGGAGCGTGCCTCGCTACGGACCTGGCTCTACCGGATAGCTACCAATCGCTGCCTCAACGCGCGCCGCTCGGCGAGCCGGCGACCGGCCGAGGAGTGGAACGTGCCCCATGTACAGCCACCTGAGCCGACCCGGCTCGGCGAGATCGTCTGGCTCGAACCGCTCCCGGAGGATCTGGTGGCGGGTGCGATCGCGATGCCGCTGGGCCCGGAAGCCCGCCTCGAGCAGACCGAGTCCATTTCACTGGCGTTCGTGACGGCCCTGCAGCGGCTGCCGCCGCGCCAGGTGGCCGTCCTCATCCTGCGTGATGCCCTGGGATTCCCCGCGGCGGAGGTGGCGGGCATGCTCGACACCACCGTCGACTCGGTCAACAGCGCACTCAAGCGTGCCCGTGCCGGCCTGCGGCACCGGCTGCCCGCGACCGCCGAGGGGGAATCGGCCCCGCGTTCGGCCGCGCAGGACGCGGTCGCGGCGAAGTTCGCCACGGCGTGGGAGTCCGCCGATCTGGACGCGTTGGTAGCCCTGCTGACCGACGACGTGTTCATGTCGATGCCGCCGATGCCCTTCGAATACGTCGGCCTCGAGACCGTAACCCGTTTCTGCGCAGCGATATTCGGCGCGGGCCGCCGCTTCGACCTGGTGGCGACCAGCGCCAATGGCCAGCCCGCGTTCGGGGCCTATCTGCGCGGCCCCGACGGCACCGCCCACGGCACCGGCCTCTACGTCCTGACCCTCGCCGGCGACCGGATCAGCGGGCTGACCAGGTTCGACACCGCCGTGCTCCCACGCTTCGGGCTGCCCCGATCACTGCCGAACCGCTAGCCGCGTCGCCTATTTCAGGCGGTAGGTGTCGAGCGCGTTGGCCTGGTAGAAGAACTCGGCCTCCTGATCGGTGGCGTCGGTGGTGACGATGTGGTCGATCGCCGAGACCAGCTCGGTGTAGGTCCCGGCCAGCGAATCCACCGGCATGTTGGACGCGAACATCAGCCGCCGCCACCCCCACAGCGCCACACTCGATTCCAGCCAGTACTCGAGCGACGGCCACGCCAGATCCCGGCAGATGAGCCCGAACCCCGAGAGCTTGCACAGCCACTGAGTCTCCTTGGCCGCCAAGGAGATCGCATTGTGCCAGGCGGAGCGGGCCTCGGAGGAATGCCCCTGCGGGAACCCCAGGTGCTCGAGCACCACCCGCAGTTCCGGGTACCCCGCCAGGAAGTCGATCCAGTCGAGAATCTCGCCGGGCTCGGTCACCAGATCGAAGACCGCGTCGTGCTCCTGCAGCCAGCTCGCGAGGGCATCCGCCGCAGGCGTATTCGGCGACAGCCCTTCGAAAACCCGTACCCCGCGGAACCGCTCGGTGCGGGCCTGCTCGTCGAGATGCGCGATCAGCTCGGTCGTCGGCAGGGTGGGATCGACCGCCCCGACGATCGCGAACGGCCGCGAGCCGGCCGCGGCAATGCCGTCCACCCAACGAGTTTCGTCCAGATAGGCATGCGGCGCGGTGGTGGCCGACACGTGCACCAGCCCGGCCACCTCGATCGAGCCCAGCCCCCGATCGAAGTCGGCCGGTAGAAAGTTCTGCGCGATGTCGGGTCGACCGGCGGCGGCGAATCTCGCCAGGCCCGGATACCAGGCATGCGCACCGGTGTCCCACAGGTGCATGTGGGCGTCGACGAGGGGGAGAGAGGGCATGTGGGCAACTCCTACTGCATGGTGATGCCGCCGCTGACGCTGATCAGCTGGCCGGTGACGTAGCTGGCTTCCGGGCTTGCCAGCCATGCGATGAGGGAGGCTACTTCGTCCGGTCGGCCCAGGCGTTTGAGGGGGATGGATTTTTCGAGGGCGGTGAGGGTTTCGGGGTGATCGGCCATGGTGTGGGCAACCATGCGGCCCTCCAGCGGTCCTGGGCAGACCACGTTGACGGTGACGCCGTCGCGGGCCACCTCCCGGGCGAGGGATTTGGCGAAACCGAACAGGCCGGATTTGGATGCGGCGTAGACGGTTTCGCCGAAGGCGCCGGCTCGCGCGCCGTCGGAGGCGACGAACACGATGCGGGCGGCCTCGGCGTCGAGCATGCCGGGCAGCAGCAGCTGGGTCAGGCGCATGGGCCCGCGCAGATTCACCTGGAACATGAGGTCCCAGGCGAGGGTTCCGCTGTCCAGGAACGGTTCCACGACGGCGACCCCGGCACAGTGCACCACGGCCGAGACCCGCCCGCGGACCGTCCGGGCGGCAGCTTCGATGCTCTCCGCGCTCGTCAGATCCAGTTCCAGCGCAGTGGCTTCCGCCCCCAGCTCCGCCGCACACGCCCGCGCACCCTCGGCATCGACATCCGCGACCCACACGGGCCGTCCGGCGTCCACCAGTCGCCGCGCCACCGCGCCCCCGACATCCCCTGCCCCACCGGTCACCAGCGCGCCGGATACCGCTCCGACACCACCCACTGCCTCACCCTGTTCCGCTGTTCTCGAATCCGTCCGGATTCTATGAATAGTCGGTCAGCGGGAATTGCGCGACACAATGTCCGCGATTCGGCCGCGGAATGCCTCGGGGGAGAAGGTGACGGCGTGCTTGCGGATGGTTTCGGGGTGATAGTCGGACGGGTCGAAATCCCGCATCACCCGGGCGAATCCGGCCACCACCGAATCGTCGGAACCGGTCGGAATGTGTTCGCCGGAGATGCCGGGCACGACGGTGTCGAGCGCCCCGCCCTCACCGACCGCCAGCACCGGTGCGCCACAGGCCATGGCCTCCACCGGGACGATGCCGAAATCCTCCACGCCGGGCATGAGCAGCGCCCGGCAGCGGCGGTACATGTCCTGCAGCACCTCGTCGGAGGCCGCGCCCAGGAAGGTGGTCTCCGGGCCCGCCAGCGCCGCCAGCTGACGGCGATAGCGGCCGTCGCCGAGGATCACCAGGCGCACCCCGGCCGCGCGGGCGGCGCGAATGGCGAGATCGGGGCGCTTGTAGGGCACGAGCCGGCCCGCGAAGAGGAAGAAATCCTCCCGGCCGATGCGCGGATCGGGGGAGAAACGGTCCACGCGCACAGGCGGATTCACCACCGACGCGGGCAATCCCCACCAGTCCCGCACCCGATCGGCCACCGCCTGCGAGTTCGCCACCACGTGCGCGAGCCGCGGCGCGGCCCGCAGTTCGTTGCGCCGGGC
Organism: Nocardia sp. NPDC059154; assembly: GCF_042755705.1. NCBI lineage: Bacteria > Bacillati > Actinomycetota > Actinomycetes > Mycobacteriales > Nocardiaceae > Nocardia > Nocardia sp. NPDC059154. The sequence continues at coordinate 7,393 of NZ_JBHZCS010000124.1, read as the reverse complement.
CAGCGCGCCCAGCGCCATCAGAATGGCCTGCCCCGCCCGTCCTCCGGCCTCCCGGGCCCGGAACGCGCTGTCCCAGGCCCACCGGGCCGGGCTGTGCACATAGGCGATCACCGGTGCGGTGGTGGCGAAGACCGCCTGGGTCGCGAAGGCGTGATGGCTCACCACCACCGCGTCGTACTCGCCGTCGAGTGGAAGACTGCGCAGCGTTCCCGGCACGAAGGGCAGCAGCGGCGCATGCGACCGCCGCCCGCTCGCCGAGTAGGCGCGCGACAGCCAGGTGTCGTACACGAGTCCGGTTGCCGCCGAGCCCGTTTCGATCGAGGGCCCTGCCGCCGCCAAGAGTGCGCGCGTGCACTCCGCGTCGGTGATGGGCGCGAAAACCGGTGCGCCGGGCCAGGTTTTCATGAACTCGGCGACCACGGCCTCGGAGCCGCCGTATTCGGTGAATCGCTCGTGGACGAGGGCGATCCGGGGTGCGGACATCACAGCTCCTGGGTTACGGCGCGAGACTGGGTTACGGCGCGAGACTGGGTTACGGTGCGAGACGACGCGGTGCCGCCGTGCGCCGCAGCGCCGGAGCCACCGGCCGTCCGGCGAGCAGGCCGTCCACCGTGCCCTGTTCGAGGGCCTTGCGGTAGGTCTTGGCCGCCGACTGGCAGGCATCGATGGTGTGGTCGATATCGGCGTCGGTGTGCGCGGCCGAGTTCACGAACGACTGCCCCAGCACACCCCGGTCCAGCAGCTCCTGCAGGAACAACGTCCGATAGGGCTGGGAGGGAACACCTTCCGGGTCCCGGGTGAGGAACACCAGGCACGACGGCCGGCCCGCCACCTCGAGATGATCACCGATACCGAGGTCCGCGGCAATGGCATTGACCCCGGCGGCGAGGCGGCGGCCGGATTCCTCCATGCGCGCCACCGGATCGGTGTCGCGGTAGGTCTGCACGACGGCCCGGAAGGCCGCCAGGGACGCGGTTTCCGGCCCGTGGGTGGTCGACAGCAGGAAGACCCGGTCCGCGTCGGTGCGCAGCCCGCCCAGCTCCATGTACTCGCGTTTGCCGGCCAGCGCCGAGAGCGGGAACCCGTTGGCCATAGCCTTGCCCCAGCACGACAGGTCGGGGGCTACACCGTAGATCCGCTGCGCCCCGCCGGCGGACCAGCGGAACCCGGTGATCATCTCGTCGAAGACCAGCAGCGCGCCGTACCGGTCGCACAGCGCGCGTACGCCTTCCAGGAAGCCCGGCGCGGGTTCGGACAGGGCCGTGGCCTGTTCGAGGATCACGCACGCGATCGCGGTGCGGTGCATGGCCGTTTCCAGCGATGCCAGGTCGTTGTAGCGGAATCGCACCGTCGGAACCGCCGGTATCCCCGCGTTCATCTCGGTGGTGCCGATGAACCAGTCGTCGACCGAGAAGAACGGCTGCTCGCAGATCGCCACCGCCTCCCACCCGGTCACCGCGCGCGCCAGCCGCACCGCGGCCGTCGTGGTGTCGGAGCCGTTCTTGGCGAACTTCACCATGTCCGCGCCCGGCACCAGGCTCAGGAAATCCTGGGCCGCCAACAGTTCCAGCTCGGTCGGCCGGGAGAAGTTGACCCCGTCGGCGATGGTCCGCGCCACCGCCTCGACCACCGGCGCGAACCCGTGGCCGAGGGTCACCGAGCGCAGCCCCATGCCGTACTCGACATACTCGTTGCCGTCCGCGTCCCACACCCGGGCACCCTTGCCGCGCACCAGGATCGGGGCCATGGCCTCCGGATACTGGTCCGCGCCACGCGCGTAGGTGTGCGCGCCGCCCGGGACCAGATCGTGCAGGCGCGCCTGCAGGGCGGCACTGCGCCGGTAGTCACGCATGATCGGCACCCCCGGCGGTGATGGCCCACAGTTCGTGGTCGCCGCGGTGCCCGTCGAGTCCGGTGTAGCTGCGCATGGTTCCCTCCTTGTGCAGTCCCGCCGAGGCGGCGACCGCGGCCGACGCGGTATCCCCGGCCGCGACGGCCGTGTATACGCGGAACAGACCGAGCCGGTCGAAGGCGTGTGCCAGCAGGGCCCGGGTTGCCGCCAGGCGGACTCCGTCGTCGGCGTGGGCGGGATCGGCCCAGATGTGCATCCGGGCGTTGCGATCGAACATGTCGAGGTCGAACAGCCGGGCCTCCCCGGCGTAGGTGCCCGCGGCGTCGAGGACGAGCAGCAGACCGGCGGGGGAGCGCACTCCCGCTGTGCTGCGGGCGAATTCGCGCCACCAGGACGAACCGGTGCTATCGGTTCCGTCGGTCGCCGGGGGCGCCCCGTTACGCCGGGCGGTCGCGCGGGCCGCGCCGTCGGAGGGCCGGAGGCTGCGCAGCGCCATCCGGTCGAACCCGGTCAGCCGGAGCGTGACGGGCCGGGTGGGCAGCGTCTGCCGGGCAGCCCGCCACAGCTGGCCCGCGCGATACCGGGCCACGACCCCGAAAATTGTTGCTGTATCAGGTATTCCGTTCGACTCCGGTGCTCCGGTGGGTTCGTCCGGGGGCGGGGTTCGATGTTCGAGCGTGCGCTCGGTCCACATCTCGGTGAATCCCTTGGGCGGAATCTCGGCCCGCGTCATCGACCACAGATCGTGATCGGCCCGCGCCCCGCCCACATCGAAGTGCAGCCGCATGCGGGCCTCGCGCACGAACCCGATCTGGACCGCACCACTGGTGGCCGCCGTGTTTCCCGGCGAGATGGGCGCATTGATGCGCTCCAGCCCCAGCACCTCGAAGCTGAAGTCGAGGATCAATCCCGCCGCGATCCCGCCGAACCCGTGCCGCCCCATCCGGGCGTCGATCCAGATCCCCATCTCGCCCTGCCGGGCCTGCGGATCGATATTGCCGATCTCCACCTGCCCGGCGAAGCGCCCGTCGATCTCGATGACGGTGGCGACCCGCCGCCCGGTGCGGGCATTGGTCGCCGCCTCCAGACATTCACGTACCCAGGCCTTCTCGCTGTGCCGGGTGTTCCAGTCCAGCGGCGAGGTGTGCCAGAACGGTTCCAGGAGTTCACGATTGCGCAGCCGCAGCCGCCGCCACTCCTGGTAGTCGGCGAAGCGCGGCAGCCGCAGCAGCAGGGTGCTGCCGTGCAGCCGTGCCGGGCCCAGTCGCAGTCGTGCCCCCGCGCCGCTCACGAGTGCGGTCGCTGCTTGCCCAGCGACGAGGTCTTGATCGCACCGTCCGTGCCCACCGACAGCCGCCAGTACGTGCCCGCCGAATCCTTCAACACGATTCCCCCTTCGCTGCGATCGGAAATATAAGCCCCACTGTTCAATACGGCCGACAATACGGTCCCGTCCCGGTCCTGGACCTGGAAGATGTCGGCATCGGGCTGACTCGCCTGCGCTACCGTGGTCCCGGCGAAGCGCGCGCCGTGGATCGCCCCGCGCCCGATGACGTGCCAGCCGTCCGGGAATGACCTGGGATCCACGTCCTGGTAGGACCCGGAGATGAGGTTGACGGCCGTGCCCTCCGCCACGCCCTTGGGATCCACCCGCACCTCGATGGGCGGCGCGTCCAGATCCGGATCGAACTGCACATTGGCCAGATACGGCTGGCGGCAGTGGATCAGGTCCAGGCACACCTTGCGCGCGGCCACCTTGCAGTTGACCAGACCGAACTGGGCGGGCCCGCCGGCCGGTCCGCCGATGGACAGCGCGGTATCGGCGCCTTCGAACCACACGTTGGTCAGCCACCAGTCGTTCGCGGGACCGTCCACCACCAGGTGCTTGTCGGTGGTCCTGGGATCGGTGTCGGACACGAATTCGACATTGGCCAAGGCCAATCCGGCATTGTGGTCGCCGCCGGTGCCGAGCACCCCGATGTGATTGTTGGTGAGTTTCGAGGACGTCACGTAGTTCTGGATGCACGAGGTGACGATCCCGTACCCGAAATTGTTGATATCGGAATTGATGACGGTCGTGCCCCCGGTGTTCTGATCCAGCACCAGTCCCCGCTGGTCCTGGAATCGGGGCGCGTTGTCGCTGAGATGGTTGCCGCGCAGCACCACCGAATCGAAGGTGCAGCGGAAGCACTCCGACAGCCGCACCGCGGTGGCCTTGGGGCCGGAGAAGTAGAAACCCAGGCGGGAGAAGCGAACCCGCTGCTTGCGCTGCAGTGCGATGAAGGTGTCATCGCCCTCGTAATTGATGGTGGTGACATCGGCCCCGTCGCCCAGCACCGTTGCGTAGTCGGCGAGCGCCGGGAACTTCTTCAGCGTGTACTGCCCGGCCGGGATGTAGAGCACCAGCGGCTTGTCGCCGACCGCGGCGGCCTTGGCGAAGGCGTCGGTGTCGTCGGCCTTCCCGTCCCCGACCGCGCCGAAGTCCTTCACATTCCGCGCCGACGGCTGATCGGTGACATGCGGTGAACGGAATTCCGTTGCGCCGGAATCGGTTTTGGCGCACGCGGCCGCGACCGGCAGGATGGCCGCCGCCCCGAGTCCGGCGGCCAGCAGCCGCCGGCGGCGCACGGCGGCCTCCGACCGGTTGTCCGTTGTCCCCCCGTCCTCCTCGATCACCGTTTCACCAGATCGAGCGGATGCTTGACGAGTTCGCCGACGCTGCGATGCGGCCGCGAGAAGACGACCGTGCCGATCATTCGCTTGTTGTCGTGGCCGAAGGTGGCCAGCGCCCCGCGCACCTGGTTGGAGGTGGTCTGCCCGAGCTCGATCACGCCGATGGTGGCGTCGACGCGCCGCGCCAGCGCGATGGCGTCGGCGGCCGCGGTGACGGGTGCGGCCTCCACCACGATGTGGTCGAATTCGCCGCGCAGCTTGGACATGATGTCGCTGAACCGCTCGGAGTCCAGCAGGTCGGGGGTGCGGAAGTCCATGCCGCCCAGCGGCAGCACGGTGATCCCCACCTCCGGCCAGGCCATCACGAACCCTGCGGGAGTCGCGTTGTTGCGCAACAGTTCCGAGAGTCCCGCCGCCGCGGCCGCCGGACTGCGCCGGGACGAGCCTTGTCCGGTGGTGTCGGCGTCCACCAGCACCACCCGCGCGCCGGTATCGGCGAAGGTGCGGGCCAGCCCGATCGCCACATCCGGTTCGGAGTGCGGCGACAGCGAGGTCAGCAGCAGGCTGACCAGCGCGGGATCCTCGGTGAGCCGGGTGCGCAGCCGGCGCAGCTCACCCGCCGCTCCGGGCCGCCCGTCGTCGACGATGCCCAGAATCGGCACGGGCAGAAAGGCTTCCAGCTCGGTGGAGGTGCGGACTCGCTTGTCGAGTTTGTCGCGCAGGATCGCCGCGCCCAGACCGACCATCAGTCCGGCCAGCACGCCGAGCATGTAGTAGCGCTTCTGCTGCGGTCCGCTGGGCTGGCTGGGCGTCTGGGCCTTGTCGATGACCTCCGCGCGAGCGGCGGGCGCGGCGTCGCTCTGGGTGACCTCGAGCCGGGAGACCAGCGCCCGGAACTGGGAGACCACCTCGTCGGCCAGGGTGCGCGCCCCGGCGGCGGTGGAGTCCTTCACCGTGATGATGATGATCGTGGTGGCCGGCGGCGAGACCGCGGTGATGCGGCCGCGCACGTCGTTCACCGAGCTCTTCAGGCCCAGCTGATCGTGCACGTAGGTGGCGACGGTGATGCTGGTGGCCAGATCCACGTACGAGCGCACGCGCTGCTGCGCGGCCAGCCCGCCCTGATAGGAGTCGTTGACCGAGGTCCCGGTGGCCATGGAGACGTACACCGAACTGGACGCGGTGTACTCGGTCGGCAGCGTGCTCGCGTATCCGTACGCCGCCCCCGTACAGATCACCACCGCGACCACGATTATCGGCCAGCGCCGCCGCAGCAACCGCCAGTAGTCGATCAAACCCATTGCGCTGTCCTCGTTTTCCCGGATGGAATCGATGCCCCCTGCAGCTGTTCCATCCGTCTTCGGAATTCACCAACAACCAGATATGCCAGCCATGCCAGCACCACGGCCTGCAGATATTTGCCGAGCATCTCGACGGTGCCTAGGATGCCGCGCTCGAACAGGACCGGGACCTCGATCACCGACAGGCCCAGGATCGCCATGGCCAGGTACCTGCTGTAGAGAGCCCGGATCCAGATCAACAGCAGCACGAACGTGATCGTGACCCCCACCGCGACACCGATGTAGCCGCCCAGCACATAGCCCTCGTTGATATTGCCCTCGGCCAGGGACACTTCCACCGTCGACATGTCCACCGAACGCCCGCGCACCTGCTCGGCCCAGGCGGCGCCGGATCGGAACTTCTCCGCGCCCAGCAGTTGGGTGGGAATCAGGCTCTGCACGGCGTGCTGCGCCACCTGACTCGGCGTCAGCCAGGAACTCGGCCCGGCGAACCAGGAGTCGGTGGCGGCCTCGAGCAGGTCGAAACGCCGCAGCATGCTCAGGAAGGGGTGCACCACCGTCGGATACTGCGCATCCACCTGTGCCGCTTCGGCTTTCGCGGCGGCGTCGGTCTTGAGCGACTGCAGCCAGCCGAAGCCGCCGATGGCGAGGCCGGTGATGCTCAGCACGCCGACCACCTTGACGCGCGTCCAGCCGGTCATGGCGAAGCGCACGGCGATGGCCAGCGCCGCGCCCATGATCGGGGTCTTGGACTGCACGGTGGCGGTCCACACCAGTTCGCCGCAGGTGAGCGCGCCGACCACCAGCGCGGTGGTGCGGCCGGACTCGTTGCGGTAGAACACGATCAGGCCGACCGCGCCGAGCGTGGCGAGAATGGTGACCAGGTTGATGAGCGGGTTCGGGCTCTCCAGTTCGCCCGCCTTGCCGGTGGTGCCGGTGGCGTAGGCCGCCAGCCGGCCCAGGGTGCCGACGCCGTAGAGCAGGAACAGGGTCTGGGTGAAGATGGGCTCGCCCGCGAAAGGTGCTACGCGCGGCGTGGTCTCGCGCGGGCGCAGCCGCACCCACAGCACGTAGCCGATGATCAGCGCGGCGTAGACCCAGAGTCCGAAGATGACCGGTTGCAGCACCGCGGCGATGCCGCCGTCGTAGCCGTATTCGTAGAGCCGCGGATCGGGCACGTTGTCGCCGTAACTGGGGACGGGCTGCACCCACAGCAGCACCACCGGCCGCGCGATATACGACAGCGACCAGTGCGCGGTCTGTGCGATCAGGAACACCCGGGCCACACCGGGCAGGAACATCGCGGCCACGACGATCGTCACCAGCGCGGCGGCGACGAGGAATACAGCGAATTGTGCGGAGGCCATCACTCTCCCATCACCCGTATGTCCGCGCCACGGGCCGGGGCGTTACCCGTTTGCGCGGCCGTTCTTTTCGCCGTCGGCGCGGCAGATCCGTTGCGCCGTTCCGGGCATGGGCGGCGCTGCGCGCGGCTACACTGTGCGGCCGGGTGCGCGCGGCCGCTCATGCCAGTGCGTCGATGATCTCGCGGGCGCGGTCCACGTAC
>NZ_JBHZCS010000123.1:0-17328 GCF_042755705.1 Nocardia sp. NPDC059154 | reverse complement strand
CCGCCGCGCCGCACGCAAAGCCTTCCCCGCCGCCCTGGCACTGGCGACCCCGCAAGAACGTGAATTCCTCGACCGGCTCGCCGACACCTTCACCCTCTATCCGTTCGCCAGCGCCATGAAACGCCTCGAGGCGCAGTACGCGGCCGAGCCCGACAACCAGCACCGGCTGGTGGCATTGGTGCCCGACACCGATCCCGCACTGTTCATTCGAGACCGCGCCGATCGGCTCGCCGAGATGCAGGCCCGCGGCGCACGCAACAAAACCAGCGTCGAAGACGAATACTCCGCCACCCACGCCGGGCTGCCGACCGCCGAGCTTCCGCGCACCCCGATGCGTCAGTGGCGCAACCCGCCCGCACGCACCTACCTGGCACCGAGTCGCGACACTGAGAAGTCGCGCGGCACCGCCGAACAGATCAAATACCGCATCGCCCACCGTGCCAAGCGCCGACCCATCGAGGTCGAACCCGAAGTGGTCACCCGCTACGTCGCCGAGAACCTCTACACCGACACCGTCGATGCCGAACTGGCCGACGCCCGTGCCGCGGAAACCCGCGCCCGCGAACGCGGCCTGCTCGCCGCGCCCCAATCCGGGTCGTGGACACCGCGATTCCCCGGCGACAAACCACCGGTCGATTCCGAGGAAGCCCGCACGCTGTGGAACCACCTCTACGTCGGCTACGTCGCCGAGCAACACCAGCAGGCACTCGCGCTCGCCGGGAAACAGGCAGTCAGCGACGACCGTGCACTCGCGAAAGCCGCCACCCGCACCACCCTGCACGGCTACAGCGACCGGCGCACCGCAATCCCGTTCCAGGGCAACGGTCTCGACTACGACCACGAAGCCATGAACCCGGTGCGTGGGTGGCGGTGCGTGTCCTGCTTCATCGAACGCGCCGACACCGACCAACACATCACCCACACCCACACCGGCGGACTCCGCAGCGACGACGGACTGTGCGACGTGTGCCGCGCCGACGACCGCCCCGGCCTGCCACCCCTTCCTGCCGGATTCACCGCTCGTGACCTCGCTCGCACCTACACGCGGTTCTTCGCCCACAAATACCCGCAGGCCGCGCGCGGCCTGCTCGCTGAGGTCCGCGGGCGCGCACCGCAGTGGCTGATTGCGGTGATCGACGAATTCCTCGCTACCGCAGCCCTTCCCGGCGCGACCCCCGAGCCCGATCCGCAGCCTCCGCTGGCTCCGGCCCAGCGGCAGCCGCGGCGACGCGGCCCCGTCCTGGGTGCCGGGCAGCGCACCGGCCGCTGCGACGCCTGCACCCGGATCACCGCCGTCAACACCGACAACCTGTGCACCCCCTGCCTGGTCTGGATCGGACTCGACACACCCGCGACCCCTCGCCGCGCCGCCTGACCCACGACACCGACCCGCGCACCCGAACGGATGCGCGGGCCGGCGTCCTTACTGACCCGACATCCGCAATCGACGAAAGAGTCTGTGTGAGCGAACACCCCGACCGCACTGACCATCCCGCCCCCGACCCCCTCGCCATCTACGTGGTCCGCGTGGCCTGTCGCGACTGTGGCGGCATACAGGGGTTTCCTGTCGATCTCGCCGCGTTCATCGACTGGGCCGCGTACCGGATTCCCATACAGGACGCGTTCGCTCACCTGTCCGCACCCGACCGCGAATACATCCGGTCACGGATCTGCCCGGCCTGCTGGACCAAACAATTCGGCCCCCATCCACACCACGCCTGACACGGCATCACAGTCCCCGGTCCGCCGCGGCGACCGCTCCTGCGGCGGACCGGCCTCCACCACCAACCCACCACGAAAAGGGGTTCCGCCCGTGCGTCCTGTCCTCGAGATCCTGAAGTTCGCCGCCACCTACATCCTCGTACTCATCGCGTTCTACGCCACCTTCTACCTCATGCAACACCTCCTGCCGATCGACCTGAACCCACCGGTCCAAACCTCATGCCCGACCGACTCCCCCGCCGCCAACCCGACCTAGTGCCTCATCCGGAAAGGTTGACACGGTAATGCCTGGGGATGGCGACCGGCCATGACTACCGAAGGATGGTCCCCGCCCGAAGGTGATGTCCACGTGCGAATCTGGCTGGCCGACGCGGTCTTCGACTACAGGGCCACCGCGGCGGCAGTACGAAACTTGATCTACGACTGGAGGTGAAAGCATTGGTTCACAATCGAATTGATACGCGCCACCATCGACGACTGTCGGCTGCTGCCGCGCCTGCCGTGCGAACGACTATTCCTCGGACCGTGACCAGCAGCGCCAAGATAACGGCGGGTCAGGTTGATCAGCGAGCTGTGTTTGGGCTGTTCCGTCGCATGCAGCTCCGAGTGTAGCGCCGAGGGTTCCGGTTACTGAACCAACTTTTCCGGACATGGCACTAGCACTCCGCCGACCCATCGGGACCAGTTGGCAGGTCATCTCACCATCCACCCACCTGCCAATTCCCCCATCATCCCAATCCCAATCACCCCACCTCACCAACCAGTTCCTCACTCCCACCTCACATCTCACGCATCTCTACCCCTTCCCCCTCTCTTGCCCCTATTAAAAACAGCAGACCTCTTGCATAACGGAACACAATTCGATAACGACCAGCGGAAATGGTCGTATTGGTAGTTTCTGTACCAATTGCTACTGTTGAAACTCACTGCCGCATAGGGTTTCGATGGATTTGTGACAGCGACGCTGCACAAAGTACTGGCGGGCAACGGATACCTGTACTACCTGCGGCAGGTCGCCGCCGCCGATTCCACCGACCGAGGCCCCGGATCACTGGCCGACTACTACTCGGCACGAGGCGAATCACCCGGTCGATGGCACGGCAGCGGCCTGGCTTCGCTGGGTCTGACCGGCGGGGATCTGGTCACCGAAGCGCAGATGAAAAGCCTGTTCGGGCAAGGACGCCATCCGAACGCCGACGCGATCGAGACCGAGGTCATCGACCGCGAGATCGCTGCCGGCGCCAAACCCAAGGACGCGTTGCGGGCCGCGGACAAGGCCACCCGGTTGGGGCGTCCGTTCCGGGTGTACGAGGGCGGCAACGAGTTTCGCCAACGCTGCGCGGACGCGTTCGCGAAACACAACACCCAGCAGGGCCGCCGACGGTCCGAGGGCATCGACGACGGGGTGCGTGCCCGCATCCGCAGCCGGGTCGCGACGACCATGTTCACCGAGATGATCGGCCGCGCGCCCTTGGATGCGCGCGAGCTCTCCGGGTGGGTGGCGCGCAACTCGCGGCCGCGCTCGGCGGCGGTCGCGGGATTCGATATCACGTTCAGCCCGGTCAAGAGTGTGTCCGCGCTGTGGGCGATCGCTCCGAAAGCGGTCTCGGACAAGGTCGCCGCCGCCCACGACAAGGCCATCGACGACGCGGTGGCGTGGCTGGAGAAGCACGCGATCTACTCCCGGTTGGGTGCCAATGGGGTGCGGCAGGTCGATGTGGAGGGGATTGTCGCGGCGCGGTTCGTGCACCGTGAATCACGCTGCGGTGACCCCGATTTGCACACGCACCTGCTGATCGCCAACCGGGTGCGGACCCGTGATGGGCAGTGGCTCACGCTGGACGCGGCGGTGATCTATCGGCTGATGGTGACTGTCAGCGAGATCTACAACACCCGCCTGGAGCACCATCTCGAACACGACGTGGTGGTGTCGTTCGGTGAACGCCCCGACACCGACCCGACGAAACGGCCGATCCGCGAAATCGAGGGTGTGCCAGTGGCGTTGATCGAGTACTGGTCGCGCCGCGATGCCGACATCACCGCACGCCTGGATATCCTCGCTGCCCGGTTCGAGCGCGAGGTCGGACGCGAACCGATGCCGAAGGAAATGTTCGCCCTCGCCGAGCGCGCCACCCTCGAAACCCGCCCAAACCGGCACTCTTCTCGCTCGTGGGCCGAACAACGCGCGGACTGGCGGCAACAAGCCGAAATCGTGCTCGGCTCACCGGAATTGGTGTCGAAGACGGTGTCGACCATCCTGTCTCACCGACCTGCGCCACGGCACCCTCTCACTCCCACCGACATCGTGGAGACTGCACAGCGCGTCGCAGCGACCGTGTCGATGGAACGGTCGAGTTGGCAGTGGCATCACGTTCGCGCCGAAGCGGAACGGGCATTGCGCGGTGTGCTCGACAAGGATCAGTGGCCTACTGCTGTGGATTCTGTCGTGGCCGAGACTCTTTCACCGTCGCACGCGGTCGCGCGCGGGGACCCCGACATCGCCGCCGAGCCAGTGTTGGCCACGGTGCCGCCTTTATATCAGCGTGCTGATCACGCGAGTGTCTATACCGGCGTCGGCACCCAGATCTACACCACCGTGCACCGGTTGGGGACCACGCAGCGGTTGATCGACCTGTCGCTACGTCTCGGTGCACGCACCCTCACAGGCCCGACCATCGACGCGGCGATCCGCGCGTATCACGCCGATCCCACGAACACGAAGCGTCGGCTCAACGCCGGACAGGTCGCAGTCATCACCGAATTTGCCCGCTCCCCCTGGTTCATCGCCACCACCAACGCGCCCGCCGGCGCGGGCAAGACCACCGCCATGCGCGTGCTCGCCGACGCGTGGCGCGCCGACGGCGGCACTGTTCTGGGCCTGGCACCGACCGCCGCCGCGGCCGCGGTCCTCGGCGACGCGATCGCCGCCCGCACCGAAACCGCTGACAAGCTTCTCGACGTCCTGCACAAACACTCGCCCGCTGCCGTCGCGTCGCCCGGGGACAGCAACCCGTTTCCCCCAGCGCTGCCGCAGTGGGTCCTCGATATCGACGCCCGCACGCTGGTCATCGTCGACGAGCATGTGCGCCTCGGAGACGACAAACGCCTGCGGCTGTTCGAGTTCCTGCTCGACCGCCGCGCGGCGGTGCGCTGTGTCGGTGACGACCATCAACTGCCCGCGATCGAGGCCGGTGGATCGGCCGCCGACACCGCTGACGCGGCCCGCGCGTCGACGCTGACCCAGGTGGTGCGCTTCGCCTCCAGCATTGAGGCGTCGGCCAGTCTGGTACTGCGCGACGGTGATCCGAGCGCGCTCGGCTTCCATCTCGACCACCAACGAATCCGTTCCGGGTCATCGGCGGCCGTGCGGGAACAGGCGTATGCCGGATGGATCGCCGATCACCTCGGCGGGCGGGACACGGTCATGCTGGCTGCGACCAATGCCATCGTCACCGCCCTCAACGACCAAGCCCGCGCCGACCGCCTTGCCCGCAGCAACACGGACGCCGGGCCGCAAGCCGCTCTCGCCGACGGGCTTAACGCATCGCTGGGTGACATCGTGAGTACTCGCCGCAACGATCCCCGGCTGCGATTAGGTGCACGCGACTGGGTGCGCAACGGCTACCGGTGGACCGTCACCACCGTTCATCCCGACGGCGCGCTCACCGTCACCCATCTGCGCTCTGGTCGGCGCGGCCGCGAAACCACTGTGCTGCCCGCCGAGTACGTGCGTGAGCATGTCCGGCTCGGCTACGCCACGACCATCGACTCCGCGCAGGGAATCACCGCCGACACCTGCCATGTCGTGCTCACCGGCCAGGAATCCCGCAACCAGCTCTATGTCGCGCTGACCCGCGGCGCCACCCGCAACCACGCCTATGTCGCCACTGCGATCGACGGCAGCGAGGCGTCCTTCTGGACCGAACCCGGTCTGTTTCCCCGCACCGCTGTCGAAGTCCTGCAACGCATCCTGGCCCGTGACACGACCCGCGCCTCCGCCCACACCGAACTCCGCGACGCCCTCGACCCGCACCAGCGTCTCGGGCTCGCCATCGACACCTACCACGACGCCCTGGCCCTCGCCGCCGAAGACACCCTCGGCCCCGAGGGATTGACCGCACTCGACACCCGTGCCGAGACGATCTGGCCCGGTCTCACCGATGCTCCCGCCTACCCGGCATTGCGCGAAGTCCTCTCGCTCATCGCCTTGTCCGGCCGAGATCCCGGACACGCCTTGACCTCCGCGCTCACCGCGCGGGAACTGACCACCGCGGCCGATCCCGCCGCAGTCCTGCACTGGCGCCTGGATACCTCGCATGCGTATCCGCGCGAGACCGCGCCATTGTCATGGGTACGGGCTCTGCCGCGCAACCTTCCCGCAGGTCTCGTCGCCGACCATCTGCGTGCCCGCGCACGGCTGATCACTCACCTCGCCGACCAGATCCGGGCCGACGCCCGCACGTGGACGATCGCGACAGCGCCGGTCTGGGCGAGACCGCTACTGGGCAACGACGCGCTACTGACCGACCTCGCCGTCTGGCGAGCGGGCCGCCACACCGCCGAGACCGACCTACGGCCCACCGGCCCTACCGGGTTCACCGCACGAGAACACGACCATCAGCGGCTCCTGGATGCTCGGGTCACCGACGTACTCGGTGACCTCCACACCGCGATCAACACCTGGTCGCCGCTGGCCAAACAGCTCGACGCCCGCGTCCTGGACGACCCGTGGTGGCCGAACCTGGCCGACAGACTCGACGCCGCCGCCCGCGCGGGCCTCGACATCGACGCACTGCTGACCCGCGCCGCGTCCGAGCGCCCCTTGCCCGACGAGATGCCCGCTGCCGCACTGTGGTTTCGCCTCCGCCTGGATCCTTCCGCCCTGCAGGCGAGCATGGGCACGCATTTGCGACCGGACTGGACCCCGCATCTGTACAGACTGCTCGACGCCGAGATCGCCGACACGATCATCGCCAGCCCCGTGTGGCCACGCCTGGTCGCCGCCGTCGACCACGGCACCAACACTGGTTGGGAACCGCGCGAGCTGCTCACCACCGCCCACGAACTGCTCACCGCCACAGCGCCAGAGGACCCCGGACCACGACCCGACCACTACGCCACCGCACTCGCCTGGCGCATCGAAGCCCTCCTACACGCCACCACGCCACCACCCGACACTGCCCGCACGGCCGACGCAAACCGCAGCGCCACAAAAGATTCGGACCATCTCGTGCCACACCTCGACGATCCCAGCACCACCCCCTCGTCCCCGGACCAACCGGATCCAGACGATCCGCACGATGCTCACCACCACACCGACGACGCCCAGACGCTCACCGCGGAGTTGCTTGCCGTGACCGCGCTATTCCGCAACGGCCAGATCGCCGAGGCCAAACAAGCGCTCGTAAGGGCCACCCGCACCGCGACCGATGCCGAGCTCGACATCCTCGACCGTGTCGCAACCACGCTCTACCACAACAGCTTCCCGGTCGCCCGGGCTCGCCTGCGCTGGGCTGCCGAACAGTTCCCCGAGTACCGCGCACTCATCCACGCCGCGACACCCACCACAGATCCACACATCTACAACCCCGACGTCGGCACGCGGCAACCGCCCACCGCAGGCAATGTCAATCGTGCCGCACGCGACCACGAACCCCGCCACGACCACCAACCCCCACGCCCACGACCGACCCCCACCGACGTCGCGGCCCGCCGCGAAAACGCCGAATACCTCGACACACGCGCCGACATCGACGCCTCACCGCACCACCTTCCACTCCCCGAAGGTGTGCCCCACCGCTATTACAACCCGCGACCACACGACCCGCGACCGATCCAGACCCCGCTCGACTACGACCTCGCCGCCATCCCCGACACCCGCGGATTCGACTGCGTGCACTGCGGTCTCGAACGCGCCGTCCTCGACGCCACCCCCGCCCGCGACCGCCGAGCAGACGACGGCCTGTGCGGCGAATGCCGCGACAACAACGCCCCCGCGATCCCCGACCACGAACCCCGAGAACACATTGCGGCGCGCTGCGCACACATCGCCAACACGTATCCCGCGCGCGCAGCGTTGACGATGCTGCGCCGCGACTGGCACAGCGCGGCCACCCCCGATACCCGCCAACAGATCGAAGACTGGGTCGCACAACACCTCGCCGCTCCCACCGAACCCCCGCTCCCCGACGGCGATGCAGATCCTGCTTCGACCAACCCCTTCCTTCACATTGCCGACGACGACCTCGCCCAGCGCATCGACAACATCGCCCGTCGACTCGCACTCGCCGACACCGAAGCGATGCTTTACGGCCCAGCGCAACCCCCGACCGACGGATCCGCTAGACACGAAACCGACTGGCTGATCGACGAATTGAATCAGCTCGAACAGGAGAAACAGCGCCGCGCACACCAGTCCGCCGACGCGGCAGAAGCCGAGCGCCTCCGCTATCGCGGCACCCTCGACCCCGAGCCCGATGTCCCGGCGCTCGACTTCGGCCCCGACACCGCCGATTACACCGGCCCCGGCGCCGATCTGTGACCTCGACCCACCCGGCGGCGCAAAACAGTGCGGGGTAGAGCTACCAAGCAGGGTAGCGACGTGAAGCAGGTCAAAGCCGCCACTGTTCGTGCTCGGGTCGAGCTCGCCTCAGCGGTCACCAGACGCGGCGGTTCAGTTCGCTCACCCGAGGATTCAGGCGTGAGGAATCCGCTTCTCCGGCAGCATCTTCCAACATGGGGCATGCCCTGAAGCAGCAGGGCGTGAAGTGCAGCGATCGGTGCGGGTGAACGTCCACGCCGACGAGGTCGGGCACGTGCACCTATGCGGCAGTGGGTTTGCGGGCTATGAGCTGGAAAAGCCTGGCCAAGTGGATGTACGGCGGCACGGCGGTGGCGGCGAGTTCGAGGCGTTCCAGCTCGGCGAAGAAGCCCGGCTCGTCCTTGCGGGCGTCGGCGATGTAGTCGCAGAACGTTCGGATGCCGTAGTGGCCGATGTCCTGGCAGCCGAGACCGGTCAGGACATCGGCGATTTCTTCGGCGGTGTGCAGAGTCATCTGCGAGTCGAACATCTGCGTGCGGGTCTGACCGGCGGTCAATGCAACATGCACGGCAGCCGGATCTGCTTGTCGAACAGCGATTCTCAGCGCCTCGGAGTGACGGTTGACCGCCATCACCGACAGCACCCCGCCCGGCGCCAGCGCGGTCAGCGTCACCTCCAACAGCCCACGAACATTGTCGACATACTGCAGCAAGTTATGACAGATCACGACATCGAACGACGGCGCTGCCAGAGTGACGGGCAGGTCAGTGACATCAGCCTCCACACACGTGATCAAGCCGTTGAGGCTTTGTGCTGTGGCACGTTCGGCGGCTGCGGCGAGCATCTCTGCGGAGAAGTCGACGATCGTGACCCGATGGCCCCGTGCGGCCAAGCGCACCGCGTCGCCGCCGTCGCCTCCGCCGAGGTCGAGCACCCTCAGTGAGACCTGCTCCGTTCTGTCGAGGTGACGGGCCAAGTTGGCCTCGGCGAGGGAATAGCGCAGTCGCCCCCATGGGGCTTGCTGCCATTCCTGCCATGTGCTCATCGCGGAGCCGAACCTCTCGGCAGCCTCAGCCATGGGCAGAGACTACCGCCGGACCGATCGAGCAACGTCGGTTTCCGCACTGTTCCGCGCGAGTGTGCGAGATGTCGGTGGGTGCCCGTAAGGTCCGCCGCTATGCGGCCTGCCACTGCGGTAGTCGCCGAGCTCCTTGCCCAGATCGCGCCATATGACGAGCTCGAACGACAGCACATCGCAACAACTTTGGATTGGCTCCACAGCACCGACGACATTTTTCGACGACAACGGCCCGGGGTCCCGTCCCCGCATCTAGCCGTCTACGTCGTGATGATCGATCCGGAGGCGCGGGGCGTATATCTCGGGCGCCATCGCCTCGCTGGACTCGAAATTCCCACCGGCGGACACGTCGAACCGGGCGAGCACCCCACGGCGGCCGCGCACCGTGAAGCCTGCGAAGAGCTCGGCATCACACCGAGATTCGACGTGGCCGGCGAGGAACCGGTCTTCGTCACCGTCAGCACCGTCGCGACCACACCGCCTCATGTCGATGTTTCGCTGTGGTATGTGATCCGTGGGGATCGCCGCTGGCAGTACGCACTCGACCCAGCGGAGTTCGACGGCGGGCGATGGTGGGATCTGGATCCCTATGGGCTGCCCGACACCGATCCGCATCTGCCCCGGTTCCTGCGCAAACTCGACACGGTCCTGCTGCCGCAGGAGCCACAGTGAGTGTGCTGGTGGTGTTGCGCGGCAACTCCGGGTCCGGCAAAACCACGACCGCCCGCGCCGTCCAAGAATGCTTCGATCGCGCGGAATGCCTTGTCGTATCACAAGATACGGTGCGCCGGATCACGCTCCGCGAACGCGACGAACCCGCCGCGCTCAACATCGACCTCATCGACCACATCACGATATTCGGCCTGCGGCACCACCGCGTGGTGATCGTGGAAGGAATCCTCGACGCCGACCGCTACAGCCCCATGCTGGCGCGGCTCGCCACGACGGCGACCCATGCCCTGCACTACTGCTTCGACCTGACCTTCGAACAGACCCTGGCCCGCCACGCCACTCGCCCGCAGTCGGTGGAGTTCTCAGCCGACCAGATGGCGCAGTGGTACCACGGATGGCAGCCGCTGCCGTCCACCGACGAGATCCGCCTCGACGCCAACTGGACCCAGGACGCGATCGTCGAACGAATTCACCATGACATCCTGTCGACGCAAAACACCGAACCGACGAATCAGGCTCTGCTGCGGGTCGGCTACGACCTCTTGAGTGGCTCGAATGGGAACTCATGCGCGACATCGCGGAGTTCCACTCGCTCGGCTCCTACACCCGACTCGCACCCAGCAAACTCGCTGCTGGAACCGAGTTGGGTCGACGGCTGGAATCACTTCGAAACGGCGACCGCCGCGTCGTGTGGCGGGCTGTCAGTTGACCGCGGGGACTGGGACGGAGTTCGCCGCCGGCGGCCGGCCAATGCCGGCTCTCCTCGAATCGGCGATCGGTCGGGACATTTCACGCGGTGAGAGGAGCGTCGGCCGGTTCGGGTTGGCAGGATGCCGGGGCGGGCGACTTCAGGTGGTAGGAGGTGCCTTCGGCTATGGACAGTAGGTCAGCGGCCAGGAGATAGGTCTGGGCGATGCAGGTCCGCGCTTCGTCGATCGAGGGATTCGCGTGAACCCCCTTGCTGGACAGCGCATCCAGGGCGTTGAGCCGGGTGCCGAGTTCGGTAATGACCGCCTGCAGAACCGCGCCGTTCCTATGTTTGCCAACCTTCTCGCGCACGTATTGCAGCAGCCGGTTGCGGTAGGCGTCGTCGGACATCGTGCGATTGACACCGTCGAGTCCGGTGACGTCCTTGCCTGTGGCCGGGTACAGGCTGTCGGCCAGTGACTTGATCATGCGCCGGCAGGAGGTCATCGCATGGGAGATGGCCTCGTTGTCGCCGGCAGCGAACCGATCCTGGGCCGCGACGAAGTTCTTCGATGCTTCCGGCGCGTATTTCGTGAGCAGCTGGTTGGTGTGGGCCTGGACCTGGTCGAAGAACCGGGACTCGGTCTGGCCGGTCATGAGTTCGTCTTCGGCGACCACGAGGTAGTCGTGCACGCTCTGGCGGATCCGGGACAGAACCGTCTTCATCTCGTCCAGCGGGGCGATCAGCGTGGCTTGCGCCGAGTCGTAACCCTTAGCCACGAAGTAGGTGTCGATCTGTGTCAGGTTCTGCGGCACCTGGTCGTAGCTGGCGTAGGACGTCTTGAGCATCTCCAGCCGTGCTTCGATGCCGTCGACCGCCAGACCGACGACGTTGCCCTCGTTGTTGCGGCGAGTCGCGAAGTACCGCTCGATCTGCCGCCTGTACTCCGCCGGCCCGGCATCCACCCCGAGCTGGGCGATCATCGTATTGAGCAGAGCGCCAAGGTCTTCACGCGATCGACCCGTGTTGGCGATCTCGCCGAGCTGCGCCACGAAGAAGACCTGCGCGCTGAGGTCGTGCCGCTGTACTGCGATGCGATGCGCGCGACGAACCAGGGCGCCGACACTCATGGCAGGGTCCTCGAACTCATCAAGTGTGCGGCGGGTGAGAGCCAGAATCCGGTCAGCATCATGCACCGGGGCAGTATACGAGCGGCCACCGACAGCGGATCCGACCTGCGGAAACTGCCGGCGACATTATTCAGAGTGTTGCACAGCGACGACGCGTACCGTTTGCAGACATGTCGAACACCGTTGACGGGCAGTGGGCAGTCGAGGTTTGTCGTGAGCGCGTGCGGCGCGCTGGAGAGATCAGGGCCGAGATAGGGTCCGAATGGGCGAGGCACATGGCCGACCACCCGCGTCGGATCGACGTCGTTCAGGGAGACACGGACACGTCGTGGATCTTCGTGGTCGACACGGTGATTCCGATGCCGGTTCGGCTCAGCGCACTATTCGGGGAATGGCTTTACCAGCTGCGCGCCGCCCTGGACGGAATCGTGTACTGCCTCGCGGTACGAGACAGCGGCCAGAATCCTCCACCTGCCGAGCGCAGCATCTATTTTCCGATCTTCACCGACCCGGCCAAATACGACGATCCCAACCACCGCGGCCGGATGAAGGCGTTGTCCGACAAGACCTTCGAGGTACTGCGGCATGTCCAGCCGTTCAATGCCCAGCCGGACCATCGCTCGAACGTGGTGTGGTGGCTCGAGGAACTCGCCCGGATCGACCGCCACCGGCAGGGCCACGCGCTCGCCCCGCACATCGAGAACGTCCGGATCGGCTACCGACAGCCGCTTCGATCCGTCGGCGGCGTAATCGCGGAGCCGCACAGGTTGATCCCGGTCGATGAGCATGGGCCGACGCCGATCTTGAAGCTGGAGGCTCCGGCCAGCTGGGATGCACAGCGGGTTCGAGACCACCTGGATATCACTGACGCCATCACCAGCCGGCTCGATGTCACCGAGTGGGTTGGCAATTCATCTGCGCCGATGAAAACCATGGAACTGAGCATGAGGATGGCACTGTGTGAACAGTTCGTACGGGACGGCGTTGTAGATCCACTGGCGTCGGGTGACATCGAGCTGTTGCCGGCGCCGAAGCAATGATCGAATGTGCGTGCTGCCCTGAACAGAAGGACTTGACAGGGAATTGCGCAGTTGTGGCCACTGTCAGCGGCTCTCGGGTAGTCCGGTGATGTCCTGGGTCGACTTCCCCCGCGACGGGTTCGAGTGGACCGGGCCCGGTGGGGAACCGGTCTGGTACAACACCTTCGAAGATTCTCAGAGGGGCTTCTCCGGAAGCTCTGTTGCCGTGTAGGACGACGGCAACGCAGAGCTTGTCGGTGTGACGATGATGGGTCTCGACGATCACACCGGACACCTTCGAAGACCGGATTACCCCGTCCGGGAACTAACCCGTACCGAGACCAAGATCCGCCGTTAATCCGGTTCTGGCGCACTTGCGGTGGTCGACGCTAGGCCAGCAGGATGCGGTGGCGAAGTAGCTGGAAGCTGGCCCGGCCATACATTTGTCGTTTGATCAGAATGGTTTTGGTGTCGATGCCTTCGACTGGTCCGTTGCTGTAGGGCAGGGTGAGGCCGGTGACAACAGCGGAGCGGTCTTTCTCCAGGCCGCGCAGGAAAGGCTCGAGTTCTCCGAGTCCTGCTTCACGGACCTGCTTGATCCATGCGCCGAGATCGCTGCCGCGCCGTTCGGTCATGATCGCGGCGAATTCGCCTATGAGCCTTGCCAGGTCGGCCATTTCTGGGCAGGCGGCCAGGAGTTCGTCGAGGTGGGTGCGCAGCCCGGCGGGCAGATCGGTGGGCCGGCTCAAGATCCAGGAAGTGAGCCTTCGTGGCGAGGGCATGAGCCGGTCGCCTTCGGCGCGGCCCTGGTTGAGGTATTTGTGCAGCAGATTGATGCCGCCGGTGTAGCCGAGCGCTTTGATCTCGTGGAACAGGTGCAGCACCGGGACACCGGGCTCGGCTTCGCGGCGTTGGCGCAGGTGGTCGCGGAAAGGGTCGACCAGGCAGGCGCGGTATTGCGGCGGGCGGCGCAACTGATCCGGTTCGGCGGCGCGGGCGTAGCGTTTGACGGTGTTGAGCGCCAGGCCGAGCCGCCGAGCGCAGTCCAGCAGTCCGACACCGTTGTCGAGCAGGTTGTGCACGGCATGCCAGCGTTCCACAGTCGTTGTCTCGCGGGTCAATGCTTGTCGTTTCGGCCCGGCCGATGCCCAGCACCGAGCGTGCGCGGCGACGGCGGTTTCCACCGCTCCGGCCAGTCCGTGCCAGAGGTGCCAGCGATCGCTGACTTGCACCGCGCTGGGCAGAGCCCGTCGCATCGCCTCCGGCGTAGGCGGCCGAACCGTCACGGACGACGATCTCGACCTCCGGGCGTTCGCGCAGCCATGCCTCAAGCGTTTCGGACCGGCGATCGGACAGCACATCGACCCGTTGATGGGTGACGGCGTCGATGAGCACTGTGCCATACCGGTTTCCGCGACGAATTGCGAAATCGTCCACGCTCACGACTCGGGGAACCGGCCGTATCGGCGCAGGGATTCGCAGCAGCACCCGCATCGCGGTGTCGCGGCACATGCGAACTGGCAAGGCTGTGAGCACCCGGATCGCGGCTCGCCCGGCCAGCTCCCGCACGACCGTCCGCACTTGGCCAGTCAGCCGGGCGGTGCGTCGCTGGTAGCGTTCGAGCACGCCCGGAACCTGCTCTCGAAACGTCTTGCAGCACTGCGGTGTCGAGCACATCAGCCGCCGGATGCGCACCCGCACGAACACCAGTCGACCATCCAGCGGCAGGTCCGCGACCGTCCGATTGTGATAGCTGTGAACTCGCACCGACTCGGCGCCGCACCGCGAGCACACCGCCGGGCGAGACGCCGTCCTGGCCCGCACCACCACCCGCTCGCCTTCAACAGCCACACCTTCCATCACCAGCGGCAACAACCCCGAAAAGGCAAGCCCAACAACGTCATCCACCTCAACCACCGAGGCATCATGCCGTCAACCAGCCACGGCCACCACCGGAAGTGCGCCAGAACCGTTAATCCGACGGTCCCCCAGATCAGTTGGGGCTGCGAGGGTTTCATTGCGATGGCACCGGCCGCCAGCCGGACCATGGCCGCGGGCCGAGCTTGCCTCGAAGGCAGGCGATACGGCGGTCAGCTTGGGCTCGGTCGGCGGGGATTGTGACGGCGGTTTGCGCTGCCATGGTGGTCATGCGGAACTCGCGGAGATCGCGGAGCAGTTCGTATCCGGTCCAGGTGGTGACGTCGTGTCCGTACACGTCGCAGAAGGATTGGTAGTCCTGCGCGCTGATTTGGCCGAGGGTTTTGAATTTGATGGCGGTGTGGACGGTGTCCCACTCCGGTGGTCCGATGGAGGTCCGCTCCAGATCGAGGAGGATGATCTCGCCGGCCTCGGTGGCGACGACGTTGCCCACCCAGGCATCCCCGTGGACCACGCACCAGGGAAGCCCGTCCGGCAGCTGGGTCCAGCGCTGCTTCAACTCTCCCAGGTGCTCACGCATCCAAGCCTGGTCGTCCGCGGAGATGGTCGTCGCCCGCTCGATTCGATCGTCCAGCCGGACGAAGGGGTCCAGCGTGCCGAGATCCAGATCCGCGGGCGGAGTCAGGGCGTGGAGTTTGCGTAGCGCGCCGGCCACCTCGGTGGGGGTTCCGTGGCGGTGCGGCGGGAGTTCCACCCAGAAGGTCACCGCCCGCTCGTCGATGACAATGGGCTGTTCGATATCGGGAATGACCCGCACAGCGGGCATGCCCGCGGATTCGAACCATCGGGCAACTTCGACCTCGCGCCGGGCGGCGGCCTGCTGGCCGGCGCGAGCCACGCGTGCGACAATTCCGCCGGGCAGCTTGTAGATCACGTTTTCGCTGCGGTTGAGGACGACGGCGCCATCGGTCCGAAGGCCAACAGCGGCGCATGCCGCACGTAGAATCGCTCCGGTCGAGTCGGTCAGCGCTTCGGAAGTCATACAGCGACAAGCCCCTCGATGCGGTCGGTCAGCTGGGCCACCTCGGGTTGGCTCCGTCGGGTCGAAGCGAAGCCATGAAGGTCACGCAGGTCGTCCTCGGCTCTGCGGCTGCGCAGGTGCGCGGCGTCTTTGAGTGCGTGGTCGGCGACGGACGCGGCTTCTTGCGGGTCGCCAACCGCCATGACCAGAGAGGACAGCTTGATTCCCGAAATGGCCCGCGACCGACGGTAGGCATCGGTGTGGCCGTTGACGGCAGCGGCGAGGCGATCCCGTGCTTCGCTGGCGAACTTGCCCCGGATGGCGAGGTCGTAGAGCGCGTGCCCGGTGTCGCCTGAGTGCTGCGCCAAGTCGTAGTACTTCATCCAGGCAGGGTCGTTCTCCGGGCTGGAACGGGCGAATTCCTCGTCAGCCCCGCCGATCTCCGTGAGCGTTTCCTGGACCCGGCCGAGTTTGGCGTACGCGCGGGCCTTGGTCGTGTGGAGCATGGCTCGCTCGGTCGCGGTCAGCCGGTCGGAGTTCTCGAACGCTCGGTTTGCTGAGGTCAGTCCTGCTTTCGAGTCGCCGCACCAGATCGACTGCCGTGCCATCGACGACAGCACCTTCGCGCGCAGGTGCGGCTCACCGGAGCTCTCCGCGCATCCCAGTGCGAGTTCGAACAGGGTGGTCGCGTCGTCGTGTTCGTACTGGTCGAAAGCCGTGAATCCGACGCTGTGGCTGAGAAATCCGACGGCGGCGCACAACTCGGCTTTGTCTCGGGGTGTGGCGTTCGCATCGAGCAGGCGCACCGCGTACCGCACCTGTGCGAGGGCGGCTTCCCGGACGAGGCCGCGGCCGGCAGCGGCATCCCACGAACTGATTTGTTTGGCGGCGGTCCGGATCTCTTCGATCTGCTCCTGCCCGACAGTAGCTGGCACAGGAGTCGAGCGGAGCGTGCCGATCAGTTCCAGCAACGGCCCCGGGGTGAGGGCGACCGTCACCGCGGCGCGAAGGAATTCATGCCGGTTCACATCGCCGAGGGTATCGACGTTTTGCTTCGGCAGCTTGAACCACAGAAGCTCCGCAGGGATCTTCAGGGTCTCGGCCCAGTAAATGAGTTTGCTCAGCTGCTCGGGCGCGATGCCCTTTTCGAGCCTGCTGAGTTGGCTCTGGGTGAGCTTGATCCAGCGGGCCATGGTCTCCTGGGCCAACGGCCGACCATGGAACGGATGAGTCCGGTATGCGTAGATGACCCGGCCCATGTGCCAGGTGGCAAGGGCATCGTGCATCTGGTCGCTGACCCAGAAGTCGACGGGTAGATCCGGCGGCTCGAGCATGCCGTTTGCGCAACCAGCGCAGAGGGATTCGTCGTTGTACTGGCTGAGCCCGGTACCACATCGCGCGCAATAGCGCCGGGGCTGCGGCGTCCGATTCATGCGACTACTCCGGCCTGATTTTGGGGCATCGACCCCCTCGATCTCCCTGATGGTCAAGTCCCAGGGCGTGGTGTAACTCGGGTGGTCACCGCATGATCCGGTATTCGGTCAGGCGGTGAGCTCTGCGGGTGCGGTGTCCTCCTGTT
>NZ_JBHZCS010000122.1:8518-17371 GCF_042755705.1 Nocardia sp. NPDC059154 | reverse complement strand
CGGCAACCCGGTGGTCGCCGACTACACCGTCGAGCAGCTGGTCGAGATCGGCCGGGTACTCGTCGCCGCCGATGTGCCGGTGATCTGCGATATGTCGTTCGACCTACTGGTCGAGGGGCACATCCCGATTGCGTCGATCGTCGTCCCGACGGCCGATGGTCCGGTCCGCCTGTATGACCGGGTCCTCAGCATCACCGGTAATTCCAAGGCGTTCAATGCCTTCGGGCCGTGCAAGCTGGGTGCGGCCTGTTCGGGAGACCAGCAGTGGCTGGCCCGGGTACGCGAGCGACTGCGTGTCGCCTTCCAGCGTGAGACCACGCATCTGGCCCGTGCCACGATCGAGGGCACCTCGGACGGATACCTGATCCGGAACCGCGTGCTGCTGCGGGAGCGGATGGATTTCGCGCGTCGGCTGGTGGCCGGGATCAATGCCGGATTCGGCACCGAACTACTGCGGCCGCTGGGCAGCCGGGACGGCATGTTCCTCACGATCGAATTCGATGCCGGGGTGATGTCGGCGGCGGCGGTGCGATCCAGCGCGGACCTGGAGGACCTGCTGCTGATGGCGGCCGGTATCGACTGCGTGGCGCTGGACCGCACCGGATCGCATCGAATGGGCGTCCGGCTCAATGTGACAACGCCCCGGCGCGCCACCGGTGAGGTGGGTCCGGACCTGGTCGTCGAGTTGTTCGACCGCATCGAGCGGCTGCTCCAGCGGATCGACGCCGGCATGACGTATTCCGGCGCCCTGCTGGAACGACGGATTCCGGCTCGGTCCCCCCGTGTCTCCACCGTCGGCGTGCTGCGCGAAACCGCCGCCCACGAATTGCGTGTCGCCTCCACACCGGAAGATGTGACGGCGCTGGTCCGCAGCGGGCTGAAGGTGGTGGTGGAGCAGGATGCCGGGCGGTGGGCCCGGTTCGACGACGCCGACTATCGGGCCGCCGGCGCCTCGGTGGTGCCGGGACCCGAGTGTGTCTTCGCCGTCGCCGACCTGGTCGCCTGGGTGAAACCGCCTGCCTACGACCTGGATACGATGCCGACGCGGACCGGGCAACTACTACTCGGATTCCAGGATCCGGTGAAACGCCGCCGGTCCATTCACCGGCTGAGTCAATACGGGGTGGAGTCGGTGGGCTTCGAGCACATGCCACCGGATCTCGAAACGGCTCACCTCGATCCGCTGACCGCCATGAGCCGGATCGCCGGTGAGGTGGCCTACCGCGAGGGGCGTGAGCGCCTACGCGAGCAGGATCCGGATTGTGTAGTGCGTGCGCTGATCATCGGATGTGGGCAGGCCGGGCTCGCCGCCATCGACGCCGCGGTTCGCTGTGGTGATGCGTCGCCGGCCGCCATCGGTCGCCGAGCCGAGCAGCGCGCCGCCGCGTCGGCCCGGGGCGCGAATCGTTTTCTCCTCGATCCCGATCCGGACCGGGTCGCGGACTACATCCGTTCCGTCCGTCCGAATCTGGTGGTGTGCGCGGCCGGACGGCGCGGGGCGGCCGCGCCGGTGCTGCTGGACCGGTCGGGTCTGGCAGCCTTGCCGAACGACGCGGTGGTGGTCGATCTGACGGCCAAGTCGGGTGGCAACTGCGTGGTGACCCGCGTGGACGGCACGGTGACGCTGGCCAACAACGTCACCGTGATACATCGCTCGAACTTCCCGTCCGTGCGTCCGGATGTCGCGAGTCGTGCGTACGGTGCGGCCGCGGCCACCGCGATCCTGGGGTACAGCGCGACCCCGGGGTCAGATGGAAGGGATGTCGTCCCAAGCCTTTTCGAGGGCGGTGCGGAACAGGGTGCGGCAATCGCCGGTGTCGAGATGAGCGAACTGTGACAGCGGCGGGGTCGCGATCAGTGCATCAGTCGCCGGTGAACGTCATGCCGGTGAACCGGGTCCAGCACTGCCGGAGATAGAACTCCATGTCGATGGACGGGTCGATGAGCCAGCGCGATTGCAGGCCGTCGGCCAGGGCCATGAACGCGGTGGCCATCACCTCGGAGTCGACGGACTCGGGGATGCCGCCTGCCCGCTGCATGCCGCGGATGAGCTCGGCGAAGCCGGCGGTGCCGAGTTCGTAGTGCAGGCGCATGTACTCGTGGGCGGGATGGTTCGGATCGGCGGCGGCCGCCTGCATGTGGGTGAACAGCTCGATGAGGCCGGGCACCTGGGTATTACGGCGAATGAGCTGGATGAGCGCCTCGGGCGTGGGGTCGCCCATGGCGGCCACGTCGATCTCGTCGCGTTTGCGCAGGACCGCGACGAACAGCTCCTCCTTGGAGCCGAAGTAGTGCAGCAGCCCGCTCTGGCTCAGGCCGACCGCCTCGGCCAGCTCGGCCACCGAGGTGGCCAGGAATCCGCGCTCGGCAATGGTGTGCAGCGCGGCCTCCAGGATCTGCTCCCGCCGTTCGATGCCTTTCCCGTAGGGGCCTCGTTTCGCCATCGGTCGAGTTTAAGCGGACTCTGAGAGTTGCTTGTCCACCAAAACCGAGCGCTGTACGGTTTTGCCCATGCGATTCCGCCGCCGCAATCTCGCCCTGGTCGTCCTGGCTGCCTCCGCCGCCCTCACCGTGAGTGCGGCCCCGGCCTTCGCCCGGCCGGAACCGCCCGCCAGGATCGCGCCGCTCGGCCCGGACTTCCTGTGGGGCGTGGCGGCCTCGGGATTCCAGTCCGAAGGGCATGCGCCGGACAGCAATTGGTCCCGCTACGCCGCCTCCGGGAAAACCGATGACCCGTACGGGGATTCGATCGACTTCGCCGACCGCTACGAGTCCGATATCCAGCTGGCGAGGCAACTGGGCGTGAAGGTGTACCGGATCGGCGTCGAATGGGCGCGGGTGCAGCCCCGGCCGGGCGTGTGGGACGAGGACGGACTTCGCTTCTACGACAGGGTGATCGGGGCCATCGAGGCGGCGGGCATGCGGCCCATGCTGACCCTCGACCACTGGGTGTACCCGGGCTGGGAGGCGGATCGGGGCGGCTGGAATCGGCCGGGGATGGTCGACGACTGGCTGGCCAACGCGCGCACCATCGTGGACCGCTACGCGGCGGGCAATCCGCTCTGGGTCACGTTCAACGAGCCGGCCATGTACATGATCAACGAGGTCCGGATGGGCTCGCTGCCGGTGACCGCGGTGCCGATAATGCAGGACCGGATCGCGCAGGCGCACAACGCCATCTACGACTACATCCACCAGGTCCAGCCGGACGCGCTGGTCACCAGCAATGTCGCCTACATCCCGTCGGCGGAGGACGCGGTGAACGGCCCGCTCATCGGCAAGGTCGCCGCCAAGCTGGACTACATCGGAATCGACTACTACTACGGCCTGTCCCCGGACGCTCTGCGTTCGGCGAACATCAGCCAGCTCTGGCACAACCCGCTGCAGGCCGACGGCATCTACTATGCGCTGGAACACTATTCGCACGCCTTCCCGGGTAAGCCGCTCTATATCGTCGAGAACGGCATGCCCACGGAGAACGGCAGGCCGCGCGACGACGGGTACACCCGGGCGGACGACCTGCGCGACACCGTCTACTGGGTACAGCGCGCCAAGGCCGACGGCATGAACGTGATCGGCTACAACTACTGGAGCCTCACCGACAACTACGAATGGGGTTCCTACACACCGCGATTCGGCCTCTACACGGTGGACGTCCTGACCGACCCCACCCTCACCCGCCGCCCCACCGACGCGGTCCCGGCCTACACCGAGATCACCCGCGCGGGCGGCGTCCCCGCCGGCTACCGCCCGACCCGCGAGCCCAAGACCTGCTCGCTGGTCGACGCCCCCGCCAGCTGCACCGATCCGGTGACGCTGCCCCGCTGACCACCCGGCGGCTCGCCGGATCGGCCGTGCGACACCGTGTCAGGTGCTTCCCCCTGACCGACCCGAACCGCGCATCGGGTGTCGATCCATCGGTCCGATCCGGCGATGCACCGCATGCCGCCCGCTGACCCGGACATCGGTGTCAGCGGGCGGTTTTCGGGTTCAGCGCAGTGCGGGAACGACCTCGCGCTCGAAGAGCTCCAGGCCGGAGGTGTCGTAGGCGGTCTCCGGGAAGTAGTGGATGGAGTAGCCCAGCCCGAGATCCTCGACGCGCGAGAGCCGTTCGACGATCTGCTCGGGGGTGCCGACGGAGGGGGAGTCACGGAACATATCCTTCACGTGCTGGGCCGCGCCCTCGGCCCCGACGAAGGGGGTCAGGCGGGCCTCCAGCTGGGACAGGCGGTCCTGCACCTCGGCCTCGGTCGCGCCGATCAGGGTATTGAAGTTGGAGCTCCGGGTGATGGCGTCGAATTCCGTTCCGACCGCGGCACAGTGGGCGCGCAGCAGGTCCGACTTCTGGGTGAAGGTCTCCGGATCGCCCGCGAAGTTGGTGTACTGGGCGTACTTCGCCGCGATGCGGAGCGTCACCTTCTCGCCGCCGCCCGCGATCCAGATCGGAATTCCGCCCTCCTGCAGGGGAAGCGGGCGCACAATCGCGCCGTCGACCTGGTAGTGCTTGCCGTCGAGAGTGGCCTTGCCGGTGGTCCACGCCTGCCTGAAGATCTGCACGCCCTCGTCCAGGCGGCCCAATCGCACACCGGCGGAGGGGAATCCGTAACCGTAGGCGCGCCATTCGTGCTCGTACCAGCCGCCGCCGATGCCCATTTCCACCCGGCCGCCCGAGATGAGATCCACGGTGGCGGCGACCTTGGCCAGGTAGGCGGGGTCCCGGTAGCTCATGGCGGTGCACATCTGGCCCAGCCGGATGCGCGTGGTGCTGGCCGCCAGCGCGGACATGAGCGACCACGCCTCGTGGGTGGCCTCCTCGGTGGGGACCGGCACGGTGTGGAAGTGGTCGTACACCCACAGTGACTCCCAGACGTCCCCCGAATCCGCGCGCTGCGCCAGGTCCCGCATCACTCCCCACTGTGCGGGGGGATCGATGCCGACCAGGTCGAGCCGCCAGCCCTGCGGGATGAAGATGCCGAAACGCACTAGATGTCTCCTCTGTTCGAATCCGGTGTGGTCACCTCGGCCGGGCCGAGCACCTTGCGCAATGCCGTTGCCACGGTCTCGAGTTCGGCCGGATCCAGTCTGCCCCCGAAGCGCTGCTCGATGCCGGTCAGATAGTGCGGCGCGGCCTCACGGAAGCGGTGGCGGCCCGCATCGGTAATGCTCACGAACGCCGAGCGGCCGTCGTCGGGATTGGATTCACGCCGAACCAAACCGTGCGACTCCATCTCGGTCACCAGGCGGCTGACCCGGGTGCGGCTCAGCACCACCCGCTCACCCAGGTCGCTCATTCGGAGCCGGTGTGGCCCATCGAGTTCCAGCAGCACGTCGTACCAGCTCAGCGGCAGTCCGGTGGCGCGGCGCAGGGCCGCGTCGAGCTCGGGCACGAGTTTCGCGTGGACCTGCAGCAGGGCGGCCCAGGCGTGGACGGCCGGATGGGATCGGGAAGCGGACACCGGAACATCATAACCAGTTGCGTGCGCGCGCACATAAATAGTAGCGTGCACACGCACATATTGTTCGGAAAGGAACTCCCATGACTGCGCTCATCACACGCGACGAACTCGTGCAAGAGATCGAGGCCGGTTCGGTCATCGTGCTCGACGCCCTCGGCGGCGAGTACTACGCCAAGGCCCACCTCCCCGGCGCGCTCACGCTGGTCGAGGCCGAGGTGGAAAGCCGCGCGCCGCACCTCCTTCCGGATCGCGACGCGGCCATCGTCACCTATTGCTCCAACGCCGCCTGCCCCAACAGTCAGAACGTGGCCACCCGGCTGGAGCGGCTGGGCTACACCAATGTCCGCAAGTACCGGGACGGTATTGAGGATTGGACCGAGGCGGGTCTGCCCGTCGAAAGCTGATCGCACGCACCGGAACTCGGCCGCCCCCGTCGCGATGCGCGGCGGGGAAGCGGCGCATTGTCCCAGACGCGCTACGATGCCCCGGTTAGTTCGATCTCCGACGGAGGGGGCTCACCGGTGAGCATGATCCAACTGACCACACCCGACGGCACCATCGACGCGTATGTCGCCACTCCGGCCGGACCCGGGCCCTGGCCCGGTGTCGTGGTGGTGCACGACATGGTGGGTGTCAACGACGACATGCGGACCATCGCCGGCCGCCTGTCCGGCAACGGGTATCTCGCCATCGTCCCGAATCTTTTCACGCGCGGCCGGGTTCGGTGCGTGCCGAGCGTGATCCGGGAACTGCTGTCCAATGGGAACGGCACCACCGTCCACGACATCCTCAGCGCCCGCGCCCATCTCATCGCCGATCCGAACTGCACCGGCCGGGTGGCCGTGGTCGGCTTCTGCCTGGGCGGCGGGTTCGCACTCCTGGCCGCCACCAAGGGTTTCGACGCCGCGGCGCCGTTCTATCCCTCCGGCCGCGGCAACTACGAGGACATCCTGCGCGGTTCCTGCCCCATCGTCGCCAGCTACGGCGCCCTCGACCCCGCCAATCCCGGCCGCGGCCCGAAACTCGAACGCGTCCTGACCGACTACGGCATCGACCACGATGTGAAGACCTACCCCGGCGCCACCCACGCCTTCGCCAACCTCACCCCGGCCGAACCGGTCATCCGGGTCGCGGGCCTCGGCTACAACGAAGAGGCCACCGAGGACGCCTGGCGACGCATCTTCGCCTTCTTCGAGACTCACCTGCGCTGAGCCCGGTCCGGCTCCGGCTGCTCAGTCCCTGACGGTGATCGACAGGCGCGGGCGGGTGGGGTTGTCGGGGGAGACGCGTTCCCAGACGGCGTCGAGCATGGGGGCCAGCAGGAGTTCGCCGAATTGGCGGATCAGGACGGCGACAATCTGGGCGGATTCGGGCTTGTCGGTGGAGGCCAGGCCGGCCTCCCGCAGGCCGGCGACCTCGCTGCGGGTCAGGTCCACGAGCGCGTCCAGCAGGTGGATGCGGGTTTCCGAGGGTTCCAGCAGCGAGCGGCGGATGTAGTTCACGACGGCCGGGTTGTCGTGCAGCATCCGGCGGACCGCTTCGTCGCGGGCCGACGCGACTTCGGCGTGCGTGCCGGTGGGGGGAATCGAAGCGACGGTCTGGGCGAAGTAGTCGACGACCAGCTTGTCGACCGCGTCGCGCAGGCCGTCCTTGGTCTTGAAATGGTGCTGGACGAGCCCGAGAGTGACGCCGGCCTCGGCGGCCACCGCGCGCAGCGAGACCCGGGAGTCGCCGTACTGGGCGAACAGGTCCATGGCGGCATTGCGGATACGGGCCTTGGCGGTCAGGTCGTCATTGGTGGCTCGTGGATTCAGCATCGCCCCTCAACTCGTCGATTGCGTCCGCCGATTTTACGTCGAGTGGTAGCGGTTCCCGGTCAGGCGCTGAGCTGGCGTTATCATTGAACCATTTACGATACAACTGTATCGTTCGCTGCATGGCGGAACCAGCGATGCGGCCCCTGACCGGGGATCGACCGGTGGCCGACATGCTCGGCGCGGAACGCGCGGTGTCCACGGCGCTGGGGGCGGTGTTCGCCGACAAGACCATTGCCGAGCTCGTAGCCATCGCCGCTCGGGACGACCTGCCGCTCAACGGCATCCGACGCAACAACGGAGAGTGACACCGATGTCCGTACTGTTCCCCGACTACCGCCCCACCTGGGAGACGGACCAGCACCGCGAGCTGCGCAAGCACGCGGCGGAGTTCTTCCGCAAGGAGTCCGCGCCCAACCGCGAGCGCTGGACCAAGCAGCACATGGTCGATCGCGAGTTCTGGAACAAGGCCGGTGACGCCGGTCTGCTCGGGCTGGACCTGCCCGAGGAATTCGGCGGCGCGGGCGGCGATTTCGGCCTGCAGGCCGTGGTCCAGGAGGAGCTGGTCTACGCGCACGACAATGGCTTCGGTTTCTCGGTGCACTCGCCGATCGTGTCGCACTACGTCTATCACTACGGCAATGAGGAGCAGCGCCGGAAGTGGCTGCCCGGCATCATCAGCGGTGAGCTGGTGCTGGCCATCGCCATGACCGAGCCGGGCACCGGTTCGGACCTGCAGTCGGTGCGCACCACCGCCATCCGCGAGGGCGACCACTACGTCATCAACGGCTCGAAGACGTTCATCTCCAATGGAACTCACTGCGATCTGCTGGTGATCGTGGCCAAGACCGACCCGTCCCAGGGTGCGGCCGGCGTCTCGCTGATCGTGGCCGAGACCAAGGATCTGCCGGGCTTCGAGCGCGGCCGGGTGCTGGAGAAGATGGGCCAGCACGCCCAGGACACCCGCGAGCTGTTCTTCTCCGACATGCGCGTTCCGGTCGCCAATCTGCTCGGCGCGCAGGAGGGTCTGGGCTTCTATCAGCTGATGGAGCAGCTGGCCCGCGAGCGCCTGATCATCGCCAGCCTGTGCTCGGCCTTGGCCGAGGCGGCGGTGCTGGAGGCGCTGCGCTACTCCAAGGAGCGCGAGGCGTTCGGCCGCCCGATCGGGAAGTTCCAGCACAACGCCTTCACCCTGGCCGAGGTCAAGACCGAGACGCTGGCCATCAAGACGCTGGTGGACTACGCGATTCAGCAGTACATCGATGGCAAGAACGATCCGTCGACCGCGTCCATGGCCAAGCTGTTCGCCGCCGAGACCGCCGACAAGGTGGTCGACAAGTGCCTGCAGCTGTTCGGCGGCTACGGCTACATGATGGAGTACCCGATCGCGAACATGTACACGGGTTCGCGCGTGAACCGCATCTACGGCGGCACCAGCGAGATCATGAAGGAGATCATCTCCCGCTCGCTGTGACGCGGAGGCGATACGACAGTGGGGGGGGGGGAAAGGGGGGAGGTGCCACCGTTTTTTTTGGTTTTCTTTTGCCTCCGTTGCGTTTTTGCGGGGGGGCTTCCCCCTCCCC
>NZ_JBHZCS010000122.1:0-8508 GCF_042755705.1 Nocardia sp. NPDC059154 | reverse complement strand
GGGCACCAGGGAGATCGGGAGGGAGCTCATCCCCCGTTCGTTGGGAGGGGGAGGAGAGATGAGGGTGGTGGCGGCCGACTTCGGGCCCCCGCCACTGTTTTCCGGGGTTTCCTGCAGCTCGGGTCAGGCTGCGCGGGCGCGGCTCACGATGCCCAGGCAGAGAGCGCACCCGGACGCGAGGACGCCGAACATGGCCGGGTAGCCGATGCCCGTGCTGTCGTGGCAGACCGCCATGACGGCCGGGACGCCGAAGCCGAGATAGCTGACCGCGTAGAACACCGCGGTCAGTCCGGCGAGATCGTCGGGCCGGGCCATGCGCTCGATCTCGAGCAGGCCCGCGACCAGGCCGCTGCCGAAACCCATGCCCAGCGCGATGGCGGTCAGCACGGTCAGCCACATGGTGAGGGTCGCGGAAGCCGCTGCGGCCAGCACCATTCCGGTGATCACCAGGCTCAGCGCCAGGACCGGCAGGCGCAGCGAGCCCGGCCGGTCGATGCGGCGGGCGACGGACTGGATGCCGAACCCGCAGCCCAGCGTGATGACCGTGATGAGGGCCGAGAAGGCGATGGGCGCGCCGTGCACCTTGGGCATCATGAGCGTCGGCATGATGGCGTAGGCCGCCGCCGACGAGGTGAACAGCCACAGGCACACCGGCAGCGCCACGGTGCGGAAGCGGTGGTGCGCGGCGGCGGGGACCTTCAGATCGTCCAGCAGCCGACCCGGATTCGCCTGCGGGGCAGTGGTTTCCGGGGCGCGGAACAGCAGCGCCGCCGCCAGCACACACAGCGTCACATTGATCAGGTAGGCGAGGGTGTCCGGCCACGGCGCCCACTGGGCCAGCACCCCGGCCACGCCCGCGCCCACGCCGAAGCCGCCGGTGAGGCTCATGGCCGAGCGTCGCGCCCCGGTGCCCGAGGCGGTCTCGGCCGTGAACGGCGGCTGCGAGAGTTCCTTGAGCCAGCTGCTGCCCACCGCCATGGCCAGGCCCAGCGCGATGCCGCACAGCACGCGTCCGGCGGAAAGCATGGGGACGGAAGCGGATCCGAAGGCCAGCAGGGTCGAGCCGGTGGCCGCGATGAAGGGCGCGGGCCGCATCAGCGGCCGACGGCCGTAGCGGTCGGAGAGCGGGCCGCCGATGAGCAGCGCAGGGACGATGCCCAGCACGTATTCGAACAGCAGCAGATCCACGGTGGTGACGGGCAGCCCGTCCCGCTTGTACATGACCAGCAGCGGCGTGAATTCATTACCGCCCCAGGCGATCGCGAAGATCGCCGCGGCCACGCCGAGCCACGCCCTGGGATGGGTGCCGATACCGGTGGTGCGGGTGCCGACGGCTGTCAGCGTCGCCATCACAGTCCTCTCAGGGTCACGCCGTGCACGTCGGTGAGGTGCTCGGCGAGTGCTTCGGCGAAACCGGCGGCGTCGGCGGCTTCGATCAGGTCGGCGAGCCGGGTGTGCTGCTCGATGATCCGGTGCGGATGGGTCTCGCCCCGGTGCAGCGCAACGCTGTTCATCCGGCGCTGGCGCTCGCGCAACGAGTCGTAGAAGCCGATGAGCAGCGGATTGTCGGCGGCCACCACGTACTCGCGATGGAAATCGGCGTCCACGATGGCGAATTCGTCGAGGTCGCCCGCGTCGGCGAGTTCGCCCTGGCGGTCCAGGGATTCGCGCAGCCGGGGGATCAGCCCCGCGCGGGCGATACGAGTGAGCGCGTCCACCGCGCCGGTTTCCACGATGTAGCGGGCATGGATCACATGCTCGGCCTCGCGCGAGGGCACCGGCACCACCAGCGCACCGCGCTTGGGGTAGAGCCGCATCCAGCCCTCGGTCTCGAGCCGGAGGAAGGCCTCGCGGACCGGGGTGCGGGAGGTGCCCAGCTCCCCGGCCATCTCGTTCTCGCTGACCAGCTCCCCGCCCGGCAGGTCGCCGCTCAGGATGCGTTCCTTGATTTCGCGGTAGGCCCGCTCGGCGGCGGAGAAGGTCTTGGACACAACTTGCATACTAGAGGTGACATGGGATGATTTGCCCGAATGTGGCGGGTTTCACCCGGGGGCTGAAAGAGTTGCGCCGCAACCCTCTCACCCATAATGATTCACGTTGTTGGCAATACGTCAGTAAGTTGCCCTATTTCCGGGACGAGGAGGTCCGCATGGGGAACGATGCCCCGCCGCTGAACGAGGTCGTGAACAGTGGTCTGGAGTTCACGATTCCGATCGCGCACAAGATGGGGGTGCGGGCCGACGAGGTGCGCCCCGGTTTCGCCGCCACCACGGTGCCGGTCGAGGGCAACGGCAATCACTTCGGCGTCATGTACGCCGGCGTGCTGTTCACCGTCGCGGAGATCCTGGGCGGCGCGCTCGCCATCGCCAGCTTCGACACCGCCAAGTACTTCCCCCTGGTGAAGGATCTGCACATCTTCTTCCGGAAGCCCGCCGCCACCGATGTGCGCGCCGAGGCCACGCTGTCGGAGGAGGAGATCGCGCGCATCACCGAGGAGGCCGAGGCCAAGGGCAAGGCCGACTTCACTCTCGAGGCCGTGGTGACCGACGCCAATGGCGTGGTGGTGGCCGAGACCGAGGGTCTGTACCAGTTGCGCGCCCACGGCAAGTGAGCCGAAACGATCGAGCCCCGGAGGAAGACCTCCGGGGCTCGGTCGTTCTCGCGGGCGTGTCAGGCGATGATGATCCAGCCCTTGCAGCCGGTGCCGGCGCTGCCCGGCCACTCCGAGCCGGAGACCTCGAAGGGGATGACCCCGGGCATCGGGGTGCCCAGGTCGATCCGGGTGGTCTGGGCGCCGTAGGTGTCGGGCAGCGGGGTGCGCTGCCCGTTCATGTCGATCTTGGCGTCGTCGGTGAAGTTGTTGGAGGTGGTGATCTCCAGCGTGGTGGGCGTGAACGAGTGAGCCAGCAGGGTGGTCTGGGCGCAGCGGCCCTTGGAGTAGTCGAGCGTGATCTGCTGCGGGGCCGCGTCAGCGGACGCGGGGGCGGCGAAGGCGCCGGAGGCGGCGCAGGCGAGCGTGGCCAGGGCGATGCGGCGGAGGTACACGGTCTTCACGAACAGAACCCCTTTTCCTGTGGTCACGACGGTGAATCCCCCCGATCGACGACGATCATGCCGTGACCGAGCCTCCGGCACGCGGCGGACGCGCGGAAGAATCCGGGCCGATCAGCGGATGCGCAGCGGCAGGTTGCGGTGGCGGCGCACGAAGATGCTCGGAAACCACTGCGGCGGGGCGTCTTCGACGAGGGTGAATTCGGTGGTGCGGTCCAGCAGCGCGGTCAGGGCCGCGGTGGCCTCCAGTTTGGCCAGCGCCGAGCCGATGCAGAAGTGGATGCCGCGCCCGAAGGCGAGATTGTTGGCCCCGCTGCGGCGGTCCAGGTCGATGGCGTCGGGATGTTCGAAGCGGGCCGGATCCCGATTGGCCGCACCCCACAGCAGCAGCACGTGGCTGCCCGCGGGAATCTCGGTGTCGCCCAGCGCGGTATCGGTGGTGACGTGCCGATGATGGCCGCGGAAGGGTGATTCCAGCCGCAGCGCCTCGTCGAGGAACGCGGGCAGCAGCGCGGGTTCGCGGCGCAGCTCGTCCTGGAGTTCGGGGCGGGTGGCGAGCATTCGCGCGGCGTTGGCGATCAGCCCGGCCGTGGATTCGCCGCCCGCGCCGACGAGTTGGACCAGGATGAGCACCGCCACCGCGTCGGTGATGTCGCCGGCCGTGCAGGCGCGGGCCAGTACGCCGAGCAGGTCGTCGCCCGGATCCTGTCGGGCGGCGGCGAACCTGGTGTGCAGGTGGGCGGCCAGCTCGGTGGCGGCGGTGACCAGCTGTCCGAAGCGTTCGGCCTCGACGACCCCGCCCAGCATCTCGGTGCTGTCGTAGGCCCACGTGAGCAGTTGCGGCACATCCGAATCCGGCAGCCCGACGATGTCGGCGACCAGCGCCAGCGGCAGCCGGTCGGCCATGCCGGTCGCCCAGTCGATGCGATCGTCGTGCAGCTGCTCGGCCCACAACCGGTCCACCAGCTCGGCGGCGGTGGGTCCGAGCCCGCGAATCCGCTTGGCCAGCAAGGGCTGGACCAGTTTCCGCTGTGCCTGGTGGCTGGGATCGTCCTCGGTGGCCAGCACGTGGATGGCCTGGCCGCCGCCGTCCATGTCGAAGGTGGCGGGCGGCCGACCTTCCTGCCGCAGCAGCGCGCCGGTGAGGTGCGAGGAGAACTCGGCGGGCCGATTCACCGCCTCGGTCACCAGATCCCATGAGGTCACCAGGTAGAAGTCGGTGCCCGGGATGCGGTACACCGGCGATTCCTCGCGCAGTCGCCGGTACAGCGGATAGGGATCGTCGAGGTGCGCGGGGTCGAACAGATCGAGGGCGTCGGGTGAGGTCCGGGTCATGGGCCCACGGTTTCCGGCCCGGAACCGACTGTCAACGGCCGTCTCGCCGTGAGACGCCCGCCGCGCGGTGACCCACTCGTATGCAGGGGTTTTGTGCGCATCTCGAGACTCCGGGCCTCCGTACCGGACAGCCGATTAGTATCGAACGATTACGCGATAACGCTGCTGGCCCAGGAGGCTCGGGTGATCGTGCGCGACCGGAAGTGGATGGGATGGGGAGCCGGGGCGGTGCTCTCGGTGGTCGCCCTGCTGGTGACGGTCTTCGCGGTGAACGGACCGGTGGCGCGGGCCCTGCCGGCTGCCCCCGACACCGTCGCCATCGACAGCGGCAGCCTGCACGGCGTGCTCGCCCCGGACTACCGGCTCTTCAATGGAATCCCTTACGCCGCACCGCCAGTGGGCGCGCTGCGCTGGCGGCCGCCCGCACCGGTGCCGCCGTGGCCGGGCGTGCGCGAGGCCCGCGACGCCGGGCCGAAATGCGCGCAGGCCACGGGCGCGGGCGGGCTGCGCTCGACCGATGAGGACTGCCTCTACCTGAACGTCTGGACGCCGCCCACCCTGCCCGCCGACGGCCGCGGCCTGCCGGTCATGGTGTGGATTCACGGCGGCGGCCTGCAGACGGGCACCGGAAGCATGTACGGCGCAGCGCCGCTGGTGTCGCAGCCCGATGGCGACAGCATCGTGGTCACCATCAACTACCGGCTCGGGACGTTCGGCTTCCTGGCCGCCTCCGCATTGGACGAGGGCGACGGCTCGGGGGACTACGGGCTGATGGATCAGCAGGCCGCGCTGCGCTGGGTGCAGCGCAATATCGCGGCGTTCGGCGGCGACCCGGACCGGGTGACGGTGGATGGTGAATCGGCGGGCGGGGTTTCGATCTGCACGCAGCTGGCCACACCCTCCTCGGCCGGGCTGTTCCAGGCGGCCATGATGCAGAGCGGCCTGTGCGCCGGGCAAGCCCTCCCCGCCGCCGAGGCCGAGGGTGATGCCTGGGCGGCCGGAGCCGGATGCCCGGGAGCGGACGCGGCCTGTCTGCGCAGTCTTCCGGCGGACGTGCTCGTCGATCACGCGCCGGAGTCGGCGAATGTGGTGTACGGCAACGACTTTCTCCCGCGCGATCCCATTGCGGTCCTCAAAGCCGGTGGGATGAACCATGTTCCGACCTTCATCGGCTCCAACCATGACGAGATGGCGCTGTGGGTGTGGATGGATTACGGCATCCCGCTCGGCGCCAGGATGACCGCCGCGGACTATCCCACCCTGCTCACCACCCGGTTGGGCGGCATGGACCGGGCGCAGGTCGATCGGATCATGGCGGAGTACCCCCTCGGCGACTACGCGCAGCCCGCGCTGGCGCTCACCCGGGCCTGGACCGACAAGTTCGTCTGCCGGCTGGCCGACCAGGTCGGCGACTTCGGCCGCCAGAACCCCACCTACGTCTACGAGTTCGACGACCGGACCGCCCTGGCCCCGCCCAGCACCTTCCCGATGGGCGCCTACCACGCCGCGGAACTCCCCTCCCTCTTCGACCTCGTGCAGGCCGGCCCGGTCCTGCACGTCGCCATGACCCCCGACCAGCAGCGCCTGCAGGACGAAATGCGCCGCTACTGGACCCGCTTCATCGCCGCGGGCACCGCGGATCCGCAAGGATTGCCCGCCATCCCGCAATACACCACGGCCGCACCGTCATTCCTCTCCTTCCGCCCCGGCGGCAACCAGTTCTCCGATGCCTTCTACGCCGACCACCGCTGCGAGTTCTGGACAGACCTGATGCGGTAGGCGGGGCGCCGATGGAAGGCGGCTCAGTGGTGACCGCCGGCCGAGGTCGGGTGGCCCGGCGCCTGGGAGGTGGCCGAGGTGTGCGGACCGGTGGCGGGCGTGTGGTCGAAAGCGACGACCACACCACCGAGGACCGCCAGCACCGCGGCGGCGACGGCAGCCGCCCACAGGGCGGGCCTGGACGTGCGGCGTCCCGACTGTGATCGGTCGTCGCCGACGTCTCCGGGTCGGGGCGGTGGCGACGTCGGGAGTCGTTTCGCCACCATCGGCTTCGGCTGGGGTGCAGCGGATCTCGGCTGTGGCACGGGCGCGCGCTCGGGTGCTGGTGCGGCGGCAGCGGCCGATATGCCCGGCGGCAGGACGCGTGCCGCAGAGTCGAGGCGGGGACGGGTACGCAGCGTGCGGGCGGCGAGCAGGGTGGCGCCGCGGATCACCGTGTGTGCCGGATCGGTGGTGGTGATGA
This sequence comes from Nocardia sp. NPDC059154, assembly GCF_042755705.1. Taxonomy (NCBI): domain Bacteria; kingdom Bacillati; phylum Actinomycetota; class Actinomycetes; order Mycobacteriales; family Nocardiaceae; genus Nocardia; species Nocardia sp. NPDC059154. Next base: position 1,880 of record NZ_JBHZCS010000122.1, on the reverse strand, counting down.
TCGGGACTTCGGTTGCGGCGGAAAGGTTCTCGGTGAGGAGTGGAATCGCCGAGCTGCCACCGGTGAGGACGATGCAGTCGACGGCGTGGCCGGTTCGGAGCGCGCTGTCGAGTGATTGCGTGATGCGCTGCACCGCCTGCCATACCGGATCGGCGATCACGGACTCCAACTCGGATCGCACGATGCGCAGATTGTCGCGGATGCCGGGCAGATTCACCTCGATGGTGGCGGAGACGTTGCTCGACAGCTGATGTTTGGCGCGCGTGACCCCGGTGCGCAGCTCGCGCAGCGCGGGCCAATTGCGGCGATCGGCGGGATCGAATCCGGGGTGTGCGGCGGCCACCTGGTCCAGCACATGTGCCACGAACAGGGAATCCACCAGGTCACCACCGAATTCGTGGCAGTGGACGGCCTGATCGACTCGGACGCTGTCACCGATCGCCGTCACCACGGCCACATCCATACCCGACTTGCCGACATTGCACAGCAGGAGTGTGGCTTCCGGATCCACCTCGCCGGACGCCCGCAGCGCGGCGACGGCGGCCTCGGCCTCGTTGGCGAGTGTTGCGTGAGTAGGCTTCTGCGCCAATGACTCTCGGAGCTCGCGCACGGCCTGCTCGGTCCACGTCACCGGGTGCGCGACGACGGCGGTGCATCCCGGCTCGAGCAGCAGGGCGATCGCGGTGGCGACCAGTTGGGCCCCGGTCCGGGCGGTGCCGTCGCCCGCGACCACGGGAATCGGATCACCCACCCGTGTGGTGAAATCCCGGAATTCGCAGTTCGAGTCGGAATGTGCGTAGGTGCCGGCCAGCGTGCCGAGTACCGGGCGGTCGGCGGATTCGAAACGAATTACACCGGGAATTCGGGCGCTCCGCCGGTTACTGTTCGAGGCGCGCACGAATGCGTCGGATCCGATGACTATGCCCAGCGCCTCTGCCATGCTGCGGCTCCATTCCGTCGTCGGGGATATTCGCTCGTGCGAAAACAGTAGGGACCCGAACTGGTAACCCGCTGTGCGCCGGCTGTGCGTGCGCTGTCCGGATGCTCAGGGCCACGTGTCTCGAATCCACAGCCCGCTCCGAGCGTTCTCCCAGATCAGGGTCATAGCCTCCTCTTCAACTGAGGAACGCCGCCACGGTATCGAGAGGAAAAGGCAATGGCTGTCGACGCGGAATCATACGGTTCGGCCCAGATCGGACCGATAGGCATGGGAATCGACGGTAACGTATTCCACGAATCGCCCGCCGTGGAATTCGGAAACATCGGTGAATCATCGGTGTCGAGCGAGGTGAACATCTCACTCGACCATTCCGAGGGCATCGGTCCGGGCTTCGACGTGCAATCCGTCGACCAGTCGGTATCGGTCGCACAGAGCTCGAGTTTCGACATCGGCCGGCACGGCAGCGATGTCGGAATTGCGAACACGGGCCTCGCCGATCACCAGCACCACGCCTTCCAGGGGCAGACCGCCTTCGCGGAACGTGAGAGCTTCAGCGAAAACCAGACCTTCGGCGAGCGCGAGCACTTCCAGGAGCACGGGGATCTCGGCGAACGTGCGCACTTCCAGGGGCACGAGGGCTTCGGTGAGCGCGAGGGCTTCGGCGAGCGCGATGGAATCGGTGCGCGTGAGGGTTCTCGCTGGGGCGAAAACCACAGCGCCCGACCGGTATTCGACGACCATGCCCGCTTCGACGACCGGGAGCGTTTCGATACCCGTGCGACGTTGAGCGATCACGAGCGTATGGACACCAGTGAGCGGTTCGACCAGCGTGAGCACTTCGACGTCCACGAGGGTCTTCACACCCGCGGCGAATTCGGCGAGCACAGCAACTTCGACGCACGTGCTGATTTCGGTGAGCGTGGTGATTTCGGCGACCACC
>NZ_JBHZCS010000121.1:8205-17443 GCF_042755705.1 Nocardia sp. NPDC059154 | reverse complement strand
CCCGGAAACCGCGACGGTCCTCCAGTCGACGCCGCCGCGGTTTCCGCTGATCGGACTGGGCGCCACGGTTTTTCGCCGACGCCGTGTTTTGACGGCGTATGATCGGCCGCGATGGGCACCCGGAGCCAGCCCCTGCAAGTTGTCACAACCGACTGGGACGTGTTTGTGCACGGCCTGGCCGGCTGCCTTGCGAAACTACCCTCCCGCGCCACCGTCATCCTCGCCGCGACCGGCAATCGCTACGTGCAATTCCAGCAGTTCGACATCAAACTCTCCGCCGAACTCACCGGCAATTACTATCTCGCCGAACCGATTTCCGAGACCGCCGACCGCCTCCTGCGCGAGCTGGGCTGGACCGCGCCCACCCTCCAGCACGAAATCGAGAACTGGCGCCGCACCATGCACTGGCCGATCACCCGCACCGGCTTCGAGGACCTGGCCCGCTCGGCTGCCCGCGGCCTGCACGAGGCCCTCGGCGTCCCCACCCCCGACGACCTGCGCGCCACCGGCTGGACCGAGACCACCGCCCTGGACCTCTCCGCGTTCGCCGCGCCGCCCCGCCGTTGATCTGCCTGCGGGCGGGGCATGCTCGGCTCTTCCGGTTCACGCGGGCCAGGTGGAGCGACCCCAATTGATCAGGGACACCATGTCGTCGCCGCTCGCGAGGGCATGGGCGAGATCGCCGTCGACGCTCTCCGCATCCGATACAACACCGCACAGCCGGACATGGCCGTCATCGAACCAGGAGAAGAAGAGCCCAGCCGCATTGCCGTGATCGAGACCGGCCTCGGTCTCGATGTACCGGCCGTTGTCGTCCTCGTGATCGTGCTCCACGCTCTGGTTGATCCGTACCGCCGGACGCGTCCCGCCACCCATGTCGGCCGGGTAGCCGATGCTGTGCCAGACCTGGAGCCCGCGCCAGTTGTCCGCGAACGAGGTGGCGCCCAGGAACCCGAGCTGATGGCCCATGGGCTCGAACAAGCGGCACAGCATGAAGTCGTGCCCGGCACCATATACGGTGTCGCGCTCGGCGTTGTAGTGCGCCAGATCGCTGACATCGCTCGAACCGAACGGCGCGTTCGGATCGGCGCCGCTGTCGAAGTGCGGCGAGAAGGTCATCCACCAGCTGCCCCGGGCGATGCTCCGGCTCGGCCGCAGAGTGTGCGCGGTCAGCATGAGCCGGCCGCCGACCAGCACGCCGGACCCCGCCATGCCGTCACTGTTGGTGACCCGCCCGGTCAGAATCCACGGCCAGGTGTGGTCGGTCAGCAGGTGCCGCCCGTCGCCGGTAGACGCGAACGGCGGCCGGCAGTCACCCGTGAGTCCGCGCGAATGCACCTGCAGTGCAACGGTTTCCGTGTGCGGGCGGGTGTGAACCGGCATATCCTTCGGCAGGAATCCGGCCAGTTGCCCCGGTGCGTGCTCGCCGCGTCCCCGGCGCGGCAGTGCGACCACGCCGCGACCGGTCCGCAGTGGCGTCGTCGCGGCTCTGGACCGACCGCTCCGCTCGAACTCGCCCGTGCAGGTCTCGAACTCCGCGGCAGTGAGCCGCCGGCGTTCCGAGAGACGCTTCATGGTGCATACCCCCCGAAATGAATGACGTACAGGGTTGTGACGACTACGATCCTGCGCCGAACGGGTCACACCGACACGGGTAGCGCGATACCTGAATCGGACGGCTGTTGCTACTCGCGCGGATCGGGCCGCAACCCGGCCGCGAGCCGCTTTCCGGATGACCAGAGCCCCGCCGCAGCTGCTGCGACGGGGCCCGGTTGCGGTGGTCTCAGCCCACCAGGTTGTGGTGGAGGCGGAGGATGGTGCCGGCGTCCACGCCCAGGCCCTTGGTGAGGAAGTGGTCGAAATCGCCGTACTGCTGGTTCATCTGGTCGACGGCGGTGTCCAGGTACTCGTCACTCACTACCTGCAGCGGGATCAGCAGGTCGGGGTTCTGCATGATCCCGGCCGCCTTCAGCTGGGCCCGCTGGGCGGCGTCGGCCGCGGCGCGGTACTGGTTCGACAGCAGGTAGTCCTGGCGCGCGATGGTCTCCGGTACACCTACCGCGCGCAGCAGCACATACGTCATCCAGCCGGTCCGGTCCTTGCCCGCCGTGCAGTGGTAGAGCGTCGCCCCGTTGGCGGCCGCGATGTCCTTGATGGTCTGACCGAACTTGGCCACCGAATCCGCGCTCAGGAAGCTGACATAGGCGTCCTTCATCATCTGCTCGGCCTTGCCGTCCCCGAGCGCGGCCTGTTGCTGCACCGGATCCTTGGATCCGATGGCCTGCGCCATCTTCAGGTACATGCCGCCGTCGTCGATGGGCCGCGCCACTGCGGTCAGCCCGGCCGGCAGCCGGTCCGCACCCTGCGCCTGCACCTCGGCCTGCGTGCGGAAATCGATCACCTTCTGAATGCCCAGCGTGCCCAGCTTCTGGACATCGGCATCGGTCAGCTTGTTCAGCGCATCGGCCCGAATCACCTTGCCGGACCTGGTCGGATCCCCGGTGTAGGTGACATACCCGCCCACATCCCGGACATTGACCGCCCCCTGCAGCGTGATCTGGGTGGCATCCGCCCGCATGATCGGTGCAGCCACGGCCGTCGGCAGCCCTCCCACACCGAGCACTGCGGTGGCAACAGCAGTCAAAGCGAACGCTGAAACACGAAGTTGTGCAAAACGTTTGGTTTTCACAGCCCGGGACGCTAGGGCTGCTTACGCGTCCCCCGCAGTCCTACCCACGGTTCCTCCCACCCACCGAACCTCCCACCCCACCCACCGGGACCACGCCTGGACCACCATAAATGCCCTTGTGCCCCAGTAATTTGCAAGCAACTATGGGCAAGTTACCCGGCTCGATACCCCTCGGAGGCGTCACGGCGTGGCTTCGAGGATTTCCTTGAGCTTCTTCAGATCCTGACGATTGGCATGCCGCATGGCCGGCACCATGAGCGGGCTGACGAAACGGGAGAATCCGGCAGGCTCACCGCGATTGCGCAGGGTCACCATGGTGGCGCCGCTCGCGGTGTTCTCGAACACGTACATGGTTTCCATCGGAAACGGTCCGTCAGCAGTCTGCATGACCAATAGGCGGCCCGGCTCGAACTCGGTCACCGCATAGGTGTAGGCGAGTGAACGGCCCAGGAACCGAGCCTCGAACGCCATCTCGGACCCGATCGCCAGCGGTCCCGGCGTCCGCACCGCCACCGACCCGATGTTCTTGTACCAGACCGGGGCGTTCGCCGGATCCATCGTGTACTCCGCGACCCGCCCCCGAGGCCGCGCGATCTCGATCGTGGTCACCACGTCCACAGGCATGCGCCGATCATAGGCCCGCACCCGGTCGTTTCGGGGTAGCGCACTACCCGCGTAACCTGCCCATTCACCGGGCGCGGCCACGCCCCGGGGCGGTCGATCCCGGCTGTGGCAACGTCCGGAAAGGGCGGAGCCCCAACCGCGATGCGGCTCGCCAGCGTGACCAGGCCCAGATGTGGTCGGCGGGATGGAATCGGGTGAGCACGAACGCGATGAGCAGGCGGCGGATCTCCGGTAGTGTGAACGCGATCATGTCTTGGTCAGTGTCGGTGAGTCCTCCTTTATCGCAACGGTTTTCGTTGCCGCGAGCCAGGCCAGGGCGAGCATGGACAGGGTGATGTGGGCGTACCAGGCCCGCCAGCTGCGGACCTGGTAGTGATCGAGCCCGGCCTCGCCCTTGGCTTGGCCGGGTAGGGTGGGCCGCGCAGCGAGCACCGAATGTGCACCAGAGTCCGAAATTCAGGCAGGCCCCGTCTACGATGGGACGGCTTGTCCGAGAACAGACCCAGAGGTGATCGTGGCTGGACTGACCGACCGGACCCCGGCAGCGGGGCGCCCGCGGACGCAGGGCGTCGAGGAAGCGGTTGTCAAGGCGACGATCCGCCGGCTCGTCGAGCACGGCTACCGCGGCATGTCGCTTGCGAAGATCGCCGCGGACGCGGGTACCACCCGGCCGACGGTGTACCTGCGCTGGGAAACCAAACAGGCACTGGTCGTGGACGCCGTGCGCCGCACACTGGAGCGGAAGCTGCCGGAGATGCCGAGTACGTGGAACGATCTTCCGGCCAAGGAGCGGCTGATCCGCCTGCTGGAGCTGCTGCATCCAAGCGACGAGCCCGAGCGGCGCCTGCTGCACGCAACCGTCCTCGCCGAGAGTCACCGCCTCCCCGAACTGGGCGAACTGCTAAGGGAGTGTCTTCTCGAACCCACGGTTCGAGAGATCACCAACCTGCTCGAGACGATGCGAGAACGCGGGGAGATCCGGGCCGACGTCGACTGCGCTCAGGCTGCGAAGATGCTGTACGGGATGCAACTCGTCGACCACTTCGAGACGGGTGGGACGTCCGCCGAATCCGAGAGGGACAGTGTCGAACTGCTCTGGCCACTGATCGGCCTCTCCGCAAGCGACGACACCGGCGCCTAGCCTTCGCCTGTCTCGGTGAGTCGAGTGTCACATTTCGTTAGCCGTGCAAATTACATTACTTGTCAGTACAGTCAAGTAATGGGGGCTGGGGTGGCCCGGCGGACGACCGGGCAGGGGCAGGACGATTCCCCCTCCCCTGGAACCACATTGGACCGATACAAAAGCTCGTGACAGAAGCTGGTGATGGAGTGAATACGAAGGAACCGGAAGACACCCAACAGAGGGCTGCTCGGCTGGAGGCCGAGCTCAGAGCGTCTGACCGTGAGTTCCAAGGCGCGCTGCCGATAGACACGGTCAGTGCGGCTGCGCGCGAACCCGGTCTGGGGCTGGCGCGGACCGTGGAACGGATCATGACCGGGTACCGGGATCGCCCAGCGGTCGCGCAGCGCCGAACAGAACTGGTGCGCGACCCCGAAACCGGGCGGAACACAGTGCATTTGCTGCAGGACTTCACAACCCGGACCTACGGCGAAGTATGGGAACGGGCGCGCGCTGTCGCGACCGGCTGGTCGGCGCAGGGCATCCGCCCCGCGGACTTCATCGCCACCATCGGTTTCACCAGCGCTGAATACCTGACGCTGGACCTGGCCACAACCTGCCTCGGCGCCGTCTCGGTTCCGCTGCAGCACAGTGCCAGCGTGTCCCAGCTTCAGGCGATCGTCGACGAGACCGGGCCGAATGTGATCGCGACGAGCCCCGCCTACCTCGGCAAGGCGATCGAACTGGCCCTCGCGGCGAAATCGAAACCACGGATCCTCGTCTTCGACAGCGATCCCGACCTCGACGAGGACCGCGAAGCGCTGGCGACGGCTGCCCGGCGCCTGGCCGGCACCGGCCAGGGCATCGATACCGTGGAAGAGATCGCGACCACCGGGGCGGGCCTGCCGACCGCGCCGCTGTTCACCCCCGAGCCCGGCGAGAGCCCGCTCACCCTGCTGATCTACACCTCAGGCAGCACCGGGACCCCCAAGGGGGTGATGTACCGCGACCACATGGTGCGCAGGATCTGGACCGGCGAGGCGATGGCCAACCGGAACAGCTCGGCGATCACGATCAACTACATGCCGATGAGCCACATGATGGGCCGGGCATCGCTCCTGGGCACGCTCAGCCGTGGCGGGCTCAACTACTTCACCGCACGCGCCGATCTCTCGACGCTGTTCGAGGACATCGCACTCGCGCGGCCGACCGAACTGGCCGCAGTGCCTCGCGTCTTCGACATGCTCTTCCAGATGTACCAGAGCGAACTGCACACGCGCGGTGCGGAATTCGACGACCACGAGCAACTCGACGCGGCCGTGAAAGCGGATCTCAGGGAACGCGTGCTCGGCGGACGGGTTCTGCACGGACGGGTAGGGAGTGCACCGATCTCCGCGGAGATGAAGGCGTTCGCCCAATCGTGTCTCGGTGTGCCACTGCAGGAGGGCTACGGCTCGACGGAGTCCGGCAGCGTGCTAGTGGACGGCAAACTGGACCGCCCCCCGGTGCTCGACTACAAGCTCGTCGATGTCCCCGAACTCGGGTACTTCGCCACCGACCGGCCACACCCGCGCGGCGAGTTGCTGATCAAGACCGAGAACATCTTCCCCGGCTACTACAACCGTCCCGACGTGACGGCCTCGATGTTCGACGACGACGGGTTCTACAAAACGGGCGACATCATGGCCGAAACCGGCCCGGAAGAGCTGCGCTACGTCGACCGGCGCAACAATGTGCAGAAGCTATCGCAGGGCGAGTTCGTCGCACTGTCCAAAGTGGAGTCGGTGTTCACCGCCAACCCGTCCATTCGCCAGATCTACCCCTACGGCAACAGCGAACGGCCGTATCTGCTCGCGGTGATCGTGCCGACCGAGCACGCGCTGGAACAGGCGGGCAGCGTGGACGCGCTCAAGCCGCGGCTGATAGAGGCGTTGCAGCAGACGGCAAAGGATGCCGAGCTCGAGCCCTACGAGATCCCGCGTGACTTCCTGATCGAAACCGAACCGTTCAGCATGGCCAACGGCCTGCTCTCCGACATCAGAAAGCTCCTGCGTCCCCGGTTGCGCGAACGCTACGGCGACCGGCTCGAACAGCTGTACACCGAGCTCGCGCACAGTGAAGCCGAGGAGCTTCGGACGTTGCGTGCAGACGGCCGGAACCAGCCGATATTCGAGACCATCGCCCGCGCGGCCCGGGCGATGCTCGGCTGCTCGGATTCGGAGACCCGTCCTGATGCGCGCTTCATCGACTTGGGAGGGGACTCGCTGTCGGCGCTGTCGTTCTCGAACCTGCTCAAGGACATCTTCGAGGTCGAGGTACCGGTCAGTGTGGTGATCAGCCCGGCCAACGACCTGCGCGCGATCGTAGATCACGTCGCGGCCCAACTGACCGACGCGGACACCCTGCCGACCTTCGCCTCGGTGCACGGTGCCGACGCAATCGAGATCAGGGCGAGCGATCTGCGCTTGGACAGGTTCATCGACCACGACACCCTGACAGCCGCCGAGCAGTTGCCGCCCCCGGCACACGCCGAACCCCGGACCGTGTTCCTGACCGGCGCGACCGGATACCTCGGCCGGTTCATGTGCCTCGACTGGCTCGAACGCCTCGCCGAACACGGAGGAAAACTGGTGTGCGTCGTGCGCGGAACCGACGACGCAGCAGCGCGCCGGCGGCTCGACGACACCTTCGACACCGGTGACGCCGAACTTCTTGATCACTACCGGAAACTGGCCGACCGGCATCTGGAGGTGCTCGCGGGCGACCTCGCCGCGCCACGGCTGGGACTCGACGAGCGCACGTGGAACCGGCTCGCCGAGGAAGTCGACGTGGTCATGCACCCGGGCGCACTCGTCAACCACGTACTGCCCTACGACCAGCTGTTCGGGCCGAACGTGTTCGGCACCGCCGAACTCATCCGGCTGGCGATCACCACCAGGCTCAAGCCGTTCACCAATATCTCGACCATCGGTGTCGCCGACCAGATGGAACCGGGACGGTTCGACGAAACCCCGGATATCCGCGAGATGAGCGCTGTACGGCACATCCACGACGGCTACGCCAACGGGTACGCGATGAGCAAATGGGCTGGGGAGGTTCTGCTCCGGGAGGCACACGACGCGTTCGGGCTACCGGTGACGGTATTCCGGTCGGACATGATCCTCACCCACAGCACCTACACCGGCCAGCTCAACGTGCCCGACATCTTCACCCGGCTCATGCTCAGCGTCGTGGCCACCGGCCTCGCACCGAAGTCCTTCTACAGCCTGCAGGAGGACGGCTCCCGCCCCCGCGCGCACTACGACGGGCTGCCCGTCGACTTCAGCGCCCAGGCTGTGGACACGCTCGGAATCCAGCACCGGGACGGTTATCGCACGTACCACCTGATCAACCCGCACGACGACAGCATCTCGCTCGACACCTTCGTCGACTGGCTCATCGACGCGGGCTACGACATCAAACGGGTGGACGACTACGGCGACTGGCTGGCCCGTTTCGAAACAGCGATCAAGGCCCTGCCGGAGAAACAGCGCCGACACTCCCTCCTACCGCTACTGCATTCCTATGAAAAGCCGCAAAACCCCGTGAACGGCGGAGTCGCACCGGCGGAGAAATTCCGGCTCGCCGTCAGCGAGACCGGAGTCGGCGACCGGCACGACATCCCGCAGATCAGCCCCGGACTGATCGTCAAATACATCAACGACCTCAACCAACTCGACCTGTTATGAGGCGTTCCGGGGTGGGGCACGTCACCAGGCCCCACCCCGGAACCTAGCCAACATCCCTGACATCGGTATCGACGGTCGGTATTGCGCGTTGCAACGGTTGCAGTTCAGTGCCAATGCCGTTAACTTACGCGCTGGTGTAGGCGGATCTCAGCGGGGCTGGTGTGGTTTATGTTCTTGTGCTGCAGGTCTTTTCGTGGGAACTTGTGACGACCGGCTCGTTTGATGACTCGGGGATAGCTGCGCTGTCGGCGTAGCGGGTTCGGTCGTTCGAGGATCTCGGTGATGGCGTTTGCGCCACGCGAAGAAGCCCGATGTCGAGACTCCCAGAAGCCGGGCCATCCGCACCACCTCGAACCGTTGCGGCGCGTCGATGGTGGTGTCAGTGAGGGTCACCGCCTCGGCCTTCGGGGCGGCGTACTGCCGGCGTCGATGCCCAGTTCGCGGGCGACATCGGCGATCGTGCGGCCGGAATCGATCACCCGATGGGCAGCCTCGACCTTGTACTCGGTCGAATACGACCGGCGCTTGCGAGGAGGCATAACGGACATCCTTCCAGCAGGACCCTCGCCCTGCTAAATCGGTGTCCACTACCCCGGGGGAACCTCAGTGCGCCAGTGGCCGGGGGAGCGCGTTGTGTCCGATGATTTCGGCAAGCCGGTGCCGCCCTGGCAGATTGAGCGGGCGATGCGCGAGATCAAGCCCGAGATCGCTGGCCTGCCCGAGGGATTCGGATTCCAGGACCTGCGCCACTACCTCGCGTCGCTGCTGATTGCGCACGGGGCCAACATCAAGGTCGTTCAGGCGCGAATGCGCCACAAGAACGCGAAGACCACTCTCGACACTTACGGGCACCTGTGGCCCGACACCGATGAATCCATTCGGCTCGTCATCGCCGGGGTCATCAAGGAACGGACCTCATCATCGGCCGGCGCATCCCGAGGGCAGTCATAGGCGATAGCCGATACAAGAAGCGGGGGGGGGGAGGGCGGGGGGGGGGGCAGGCGGGACCCCACCCCCCAGGCCCGGATCAGCTTGTGCGCGTAGGACCGCTGCATGTCCCACCGCTTCTCGACGTAC
>NZ_JBHZCS010000121.1:1776-8195 GCF_042755705.1 Nocardia sp. NPDC059154 | reverse complement strand
GAGGAAAGGGGGAAATAGGAAGACGGAAGGAGGAAAACGGGGTTTTGTTGGGGTCGTGGGAGTTGTTGGGGGGCCTTCGGGGGGGGGGGGGGGGGAGGGGGAAAGAAAAAGGGGGGGGGGGGGACCCCGGAAGGTTTCCCCCCCCCGCTTCTTTTTGCCTACTGCGTACCTACTGCGTACCGAACGCGAGAATCAACCGCGTTCGCGCAGGTCAGGATTACACGTCGAAGTACAGCTCGAACTCGTACGGGTGCGGCCGCAGGTTGACGGGCGCGATTTCCTGGGTGCGCTTGATGTCGATCCAGGTCTCGATCAGGTCCTCGGTGAACACGCCACCCTCGGTGAGGTAGTCGTGGTCTTCCTCGAGGCGGTCGATGACCGACGCCAGCGAGGTGGGGGCCTGCGGGATGTTCTTGGCCTCCTCCGGCGGGAGCTCGTAGAGGTCCTTGTCGACCGGGGCCATCGGCTCCAGCTTGCGCTTGATGCCGTCCAGGCCGGCCATCATCATGGCGGCGAAGGCCAGGTACGGGTTACCCGAGGAGTCCGGCGCACGGAACTCGATGCGCTTGGCCTTCGGGTTCGAGCCGGTGATCGGGATGCGGATCGCGGCCGAGCGGTTGCGCTGCGAGTACACCAGGTTGATGGGGGCCTCGTAGCCCGGCACCAGACGGTGGTAGGAGTTCACGGTCGGGTTGGTGAACGCCAGCAGCGACGGGGCGTGGTGCAGGATGCCGCCGATGTAGTGACGCGCCAGATCCGACAGGCCCGCGTAGCCGGACTCGTCGTGGAACAGCGGCTTGCCGTCCTTCCACAGCGACTGGTGGGCGTGCATGCCCGAGCCGTTGTCGCCGAAGAGCGGCTTCGGCATGAAGGTAACGGTCTTACCCTCCTGCCACGCGGTGTTCTTCACGATGTACTTGAACAGCTGCAGGTCGTCAGCGGCGCCCAGCAGGGTGTTGAAGCGGTAGTTGATCTCGGCCTGACCGGCGGTGCCGACCTCGTGGTGGCCGCGCTCCAGATCGAAGCCCGCGTTCTGCAGGTTGGTCGAGATCTTGTCGCGCAGGTCGACGTAGTGGTCGTACGGGGCAACCGGGAAGTAACCACCCTTGTTGCGCACCTTGTAGCCACGGTTCGGGGTGCCGTCGGCGTTGTACTCGGCGCCGGTGTTCCAGGAGCCCGAGATCGAGTCGATCTCGTAGAAGGCGCCGTTCATGGCCGAGTCGTAGCGGATCGAGTCGAAGATGTAGAACTCGGCCTCGGCACCGAAGTAGCAGGTGTCGGCGATGCCGGTCGAACGCAGGTACTCCTCGGCCTTACGCGCGATGTTGCGCGGGTCGCGGGAGTAGGCCTCGCGGGTGAACGGGTCGTGCACGAAGAAGTTCATGTTCAGCGTCTTCGCGGCGCGGAAGGGGTCGATCCGGGCAGTGCTGAAGTCGGGCAGCAGCAGCATGTCCGACTCGTCGATCGACTGGAAGCCGCGCACCGACGAACCGTCGAAGGCGAGGCCCTCTTCGGCGAGATCAGCGGTGAACGCCTTCGCCGGGATCGAGAAGTGCTGCTGCACACCGGGGAGGTCGGTGAACCGAACGTCGACGTATTCGAGCTCCTCCTCCTTGATGTACTTGATGACCTCGTCGGCCGTGCTGAACGCCACTTAGTACTCCTTACGGATCGGTTCCCAGCCAGTGGTGACTGCATGGGTTCGTCGCGACCACACGGTATGGACGCGGTGTTTCCCTGTAATCAAGGCTGTGTTTCGCCAGTGTTACACGCACTGCTGGCCGGGGGTTCGGCGGTGCCCCCGGGTTCGCGAAGACGCCGCAGCGGTCGCCGAGCAATGCTCGACCAGCAGGGACATCCTGCCACCGACCTGCCCGAAGCGGCTGTTAAGACTCTGAAAAATTAGGGGCCTTGCCAACTCCGGTCCGGCCATCGTGACAATCCTCACCGCCGGGCATCCACCTGGCAATCTCGGATGCCGAACGATTGCGCGCCCGTCCGGGACCGGGTGAACAGCTAGGACGCACCCATATATGGTTCCGTCCTCGCACCCCGACCGGCAGGGGTGCGAAACCGGCCCGCCGACGCCGCATAAGCTGGGCGCATGGCTCGCATCACCGGCTCCTGGCTGTCCGGACCGAACGCCGAATCCGGAGACAACCCGCCCGGTGACTACCAGGGCAAGGAACTCGGCCTGCCGCCGTCCGGACGCGGCGCGCTCGCTCCCTTCACCCGCCGCGTGCTGGCGCTGCTCGTCGACTGGTTCATCTCGATGGGCCTGGCCGCGATCATCGTGCGGCCCGACGCCGAGCACATCATCTCGAAGATGACCATTCCGAAGGGCCAGCAACCGCCCTCGCACTTCGAGGTCATCACGCAGGCGCTGTCGACGCCGACGCTGCTGGTGTGGTTCGTGCTGGGGATCGCCGCGGTCACGCTGTTCGGCTTCACGCCCGGCCAGTACTTCCTGAAGCTGCGGGTCAGCCGGGTCGATGCCGAGGCACCCGTCGGTTTCATTCGCGCCCTGGTCCGGCAGCTCATCCTGCTGTTCGTCATCCCCGCCCTGTTCACCGACAGCGACGGCCGCGGCATGCACGACCGCGCCACCGGCACCGCCCTGGTCTACAGCCGCTGACCCGCGCCGCGGACTTCCGCGCGGGTTGATTCGAAACCCGGTACAGCGCGCGCGTCGGTCTGCGCCGGGCCTGTGACCTGCGATGCTGTTGGTGCAGTGTGTGGCAGGACGTTGCCAAATGTTCACCGCAGTTTGCCTTCGATCGGTATGGTTGCGGCGATTTGCCGCGACGCAGCCGCCAGGTTGACGTCGGGCAGATAGCTGATGCTGTGCTGATGGAGGATCGATGGTCGAGGGCTACCGGGATGCCGCGTGGAGAATCAGCCGGCGGTCCCTGTTCGTGACCACCGGCCTGCTCGGCCTGGCCGGCGCCTGCGCGGCCGTCAGCGCGGGCGGCAATGCGGCGGTCGACCCGGCGGAGATCGGGCAGACCGCGGCCGGCATCACCCCCGTCGTCCGGGTGGAACGGGTCTACTCGGCCGCCCGCCGCCGCGACGTGGACCTGGTCACCATCCTGCCGCCCGGCGTCCCCACTGAGAACCTGCCCGTGTCGCTGCTGCTGCACGGCCTGCACGGCACCGCCCGCACCTCGGCCGTCGGCAATATCGGCGACGTGCTGGCCGCCGGGGTCGTCACCCGGCTGTCCCCGGCCTTCGGTTTCGTGGCCCTCGACGGCGGCGACAACTACTGGCACGACCACGGCACCGGCGACGATCCAATGTCCATGCTGCTCAACGAGGTTCCCGGCTGGCTGGCGCAGCGCCGCCTGGGCGCACCGGGCGGTCTGCCGTTCGCCTGCACCGGCACCTCCATGGGTGGCTTCGGCGCGCTGGTGTACTCGCGCCGCCGCTTCGAACAGGGCCGGCCGCTGAACGCGGTTGCTGCCATGTCGCCGGGGTTGCTCACCTCGTGGACCGAAATGGCCAAGCGGAACGCCTTCATCGATGCCGATCAGTGGGCGGCGCTCGACCCGCTGCGCAACCTCGACAAGGCGGGCCCGGCCCCCGTCGGCGTGTGGTGCGGCGACCGCGACCGCTTCATCGACGGCTGCCGCCGCTACATCGCCACCGCCCACCCTGAGATCGGCCTGGTCACCCCGGGCACGCACGCCGACGAGTACTGGCGCACCGTCACCCCGGACGTCGTCCGCTTCCTCTCCCGCTACGTCGGCTGATCTTCCGGTACGACCCGGCCGGCCCGAGAGCGTCAGGCCTTGTGGCCGAAGGCATTTCGGAAACGAACGAGGCCCGCGTCCTGGGGACGCGGGCCTCGAAGGTTCCGGTGGGTCAGCGGCGGCGGATGCTGCGCTGCACGCCGCGCATCTTGGCGCCGCTCGGCAGCGGGCCCTTGGGGAGGGCCGGACCGCCGCGGGTGGCCAGCGCGGACAGCCGGCCCTCGATGAGGTCCATGCGCTTGGTGTCGATATTGCGGGGGAGCTTGGTCAGGTAGCGCTGCAGTTCCTTCAGCGGCACCTGGTCCTGCTCGTTGCCGATCACCACGTCGTAGATCGGGGTGTCGCCGACCAGGCGGGAGACCTTCTTCTTCTCCTGCGCGAGCAGGGATTTCACGCGCTGCGGCGAACCCTCCGCGACCAGGATGACACCGGGCAGGCCGACCACGCGGTGCACGGCGTCGAGCTGGGTGGTGGCGGCGACGCCGGGGGAGACCCGCCACTTGCCCTGCAGGTTGTCCAGCACCCAGGCGGCCGCGCCGGCCTGACCCTCGGCCTTGGCGTACACGTTCTTCTGGACCCGGCGGCCGAAGATGATGAACGCGGCCAGCGCGCCCAGCAGCACGCCGATCGGCAGCAGGAACCACTGCATGCCGAAGATCAGGCCGATCACCAGGAACAGCACGGTCACGCCGACGAGGGCGCCGATCATCAGCGGCAGCAGCAGCTTGTCTTCCTTGCGCTGCATCTGGAATGCCTGCCAGAGTTGCTGGCGGCGCTCCTTCGACGCCTGTTTGCGCGCCGCCTTCGCCGCGGCCTTCGCTTCCTTCGACGGATTACCGCCCTTGCCTGCTGCCATGGCGTCCAGCTTAATGGCCGGGTGCGCCCGGTTCGCGACGGGATCATCGCGATGGCGAGCGGTCGGTACCGCGGCGACGGCCGTCATCTCACCCAGTGGGATCGGTGGCAGCCGGATCGGCCGGATTCAGCCGTTGCTCCCGGCCTTGTCCCGCATCGACTCCGCCAGCTGCGTGGGCATGGCCTCGTGCCGCGCGTAGGCACGGGTGAAGGTGGCCCCGCCGTGCGCCAGTGAACGCAGGTCCACGGCGTAGCGGCTGAGCTCGAGTTCCGGCACCTCGGCGCGAATCGCGGTGCGCCCCAGCCCGACCGGCTCGGTGCCCAGCACCCGGCCCCGACGGCTGGACAGATCGACCAGCACCGGTCCCACGTAGTCGTCCGAAACCACCACGTGCACTTCGGATATCGGCTCCAGCAGGTTGATGCGCGCCGCTGCGGCCGCCTCCCGCAGGGCCAGCGCCCCGGCCATCTGGAAGGCCGCGTCGGAGGAGTCGACCGAGTGCGCCTTCCCGTCGAACAGCGTCACCCGGACATCAACGAGTGGATATCCGGCCGCCACACCCCGCGCGGCCTGGGCGCGCACGCCCTTCTCGACCGACTGAATGAACTGGCGCGGAACGACTCCGCCCACCACCTTGTCCACGAACTCGATCCCGGACCCCTCGGGGAGCGGCGCCACCTCGATCTCGCAGATGGCGTACTGCCCGTGCCCGCCGGACTGCTTCACATGCCGCCCCCGCCCGGACGCCTGGGTGGCGAAGGTCTCGCGCAGCGCCACCCGGTGGTCGATGACATCCACGTGCACCCCGAACCGGGACCGCAGCCGTTCCAGCGCCACATCGCGATGCGCCTCGCCCAGCACCCACAGCACCAGCTGATGGGTGTCGGGGTTCTGTTCCAGCCGCACCGTCGGATCCTCGGCGACCAGTCGCGACAGGCCCTGCGAGAGCTTGTCCTCGTCGGCCTTGCTGTGCGCCTTCACAGCCACCGGCAGCAGCGGATCGGGCATGGACCACGGCTCGATGATGAGCGGGAAATCCTTGGCGGACAACGTATCCCCGGTCTCGGCGTGTGACAGCTTGCTCACGCACACGATGTCCCCGGCGATGGCCTGCGGCAGCGGCCGCTGCTGCTTCCCGAACGGCGCGGACACCCCGCCGACGCGTTCGTCGGCATCGTGATCACCGGTGTCGCCCTGTCCGTGCCCGCACACGTGCACGGTGTCGTCGGCGTGCAGTGTGCCCGAGAACACCCGCACCAGCGACAACCGGCCCACATAGGGATCTGAGGCGGTGCGGATCACCTCGGCGGCCAGCGGCGCGGCGGGATCGCAGGCCAGCGCGGCGGCCTTGCCGCCGGACCCGGTCGCGGACACGGGATGTTCGGCGGGCGTGGGGAATCCGCGCGTGATCAGATCCAGGATCTCCACCGTGCCGAGCCCCTGCCGCGCGCCCTCCGGCGGTGGTGCGGCGATCAGCACCGGATGGAAACTGCCGCGGGCCACCGCCTTTTCGAGGTCCGCGACGAGCGTTGCCAGGTCGATCTCCTCGCCGCCGATGTAGCGGTCCATGAGGGTCTCGTCCTCGCTCTCGGCGATGATGCCCTCGATGAGCCGGTTGCGCGCCTCCTCCAGCTGCTCCCGCTGCTCCTCGGAGGCGGGCGTCTCCACGCGTTCCCCGGTGGCGTAGTCGTAGACGTGCTGGGTGAGCAGTTCGATCAGCCCGGTCACCGGCCGGTGCCCGTCGGCGCCCTTGGGCCCGTACACCGGAAGATGCAGCGGCAGCATGCTTTCCGCCCGGCCGCCGCCCAGAATCT
>NZ_JBHZCS010000121.1:0-1766 GCF_042755705.1 Nocardia sp. NPDC059154 | reverse complement strand
GTTGTGTCCTCGAAGTCCGCGCGCGCGGTGTCCAGATGGGTGAGCACGATGGCGCGCGGCATGCCGACGCGCGCGCACTCCTCCCACAGTGCCAGCGTCGCCCCGCTCACGCCCTCCACGCCCGCGGCGGCGGAGAGCACGAAAAGGGCCGCGTCCGCCGCTCGCAGACCGGCCCTGAGTTCCCCGACGAAATCCGCGTAGCCGGGGGTGTCGAGAAGATTGACCTTGACGTGGTCCCAGCCCATCGGCACCACCGACAGTTGCACGGACCGATGTTGTCGCTGCTCGATGTCGTCGTAGTCCGAGACGGAGGTGCCGTCCTCGACCCGCCCGGCCCGGGGTACCGCCCCGGCCGCGACGGCGAGCGCCTCCACCAGCGTGGTCTTCCCGGACCCGCTGTGGCCTACCAGCACCACATTCCGTATATCGGCCGGCCTTTCGGCCACGACCACCCTGCCGTTGACACCTTGCGACGTCGTCGTTCGCTCGACCATGGCTCGCTCCCGGGGTCGATCAATGCGGTCCTTCGAGCTTCCCACCAGCGCCGCGCACACGTCCACGAATCGAGCGAACCGATTTGGATGGCGCGCCGATACCCGGCGTTCACCTGGCGAGGTGGCGCAAAACGACTGTGGCCCGGACGGAGCGTCCGGGCCACAGTGCACGAATTCGATCGGCTAGGAGCCGAAGCGCGCCAGCACGCTGGTCGCCTCCTGCGCCGCGCTGCCCTCCTCGGCGAGATGGGCCATCTCCGGAGAGATCTCACGACCGTGGTGACGCATGGCCTGGGCGTACAGGCGACCCGCACGGTAGGACGAGCGGACCAGCGGACCAGCCATCACCCCGGCGAAGCCCATGGCCTCGGCGGCCTTGGAGTGCTCCACGAACTCCTCCGGCTTCACCCACCGGTCGACCGGGTGGTGGCGCGGGGAGGGCCGCAGGTACTGGGTGATGGTGATGATGTCGCAGCCCGCCTCGTGCAGGTCGCGCAGCCCCTGGGTGACTTCCTCCGGGGTCTCGCCCATGCCCAGGATGAGGTTGGACTTGGTGACCAGACCGGCCTCGCGCGCGGCGGTGATGACCGCCAGCGACCGCTCGTAGCGGAAGGCCGGCCGGATGCGCTTGAAGATGCGCGGCACCGTCTCCAGGTTGTGCGCGAGCACCTCCGGCCGCGACTCGAAGACCTCGGCCAGCTGCTCGGGCACGGCATTGAAGTCCGGGATCAGCAGCTCGACGCCGGTGTGCGGGTTGAGCCGCTTGATGGCGCGCACGGTCTCGGCGTACAGCCACGCGCCGCCGTCCTCGAGGTCGTCGCGCGCGACGCCGGTGACGGTCGAGTAGCGCAGCCCCATGGCCTGCACGCTCTCGGCCACGCGCCGCGGCTCGTCCCGGTCCAGGGCGGCGGGCTTGCCGGTGTCGATCTGGCAGAAGTCGCAGCGGCGGGTGCACTGCTCACCGCCGATGAGGAAGGTGGCCTCGCGGTCCTCCCAGCACTCGAAGATGTTGGGACACCCGGCTTCCTCGCAAACCGTGTGCAGCCCTTCGCGTTTCACCAGACCCTTGAGTTCGGTGTACTCGGGTCCCATGGTGGCGCGGGTGCGGATCCACGAGGGCTTGCGCTCGATCGGGGTCTCGGCGTTGCGGGCCTCGATGCGAAGCAGCTTGCGGCCGTTGGGTGCGGCCGGGTCATTCGATGTCGGGGTATCGACGGAAGTCACTTTGTCCACCCTACGCTCATGATCATTCGGCCTTGACGGGCACGGTTC
>NZ_JBHZCS010000120.1:0-18093 GCF_042755705.1 Nocardia sp. NPDC059154 | reverse complement strand
GGGATTCGGTCACGAGTAGGTTCCTGTCTGGACAGTGATGCGAGTGGCGACCACCGGTGCGTGAGCAACCTCGGCAGCCGTGATGGCTGGCTGGTCGGGGCGACCAGCCGAGGGCGTGAGACCGGGGCCGGGGGCGACGCGCAGGCGCAGAACGCGCCGGGCGTGCGGAAGCGAATACCCGTGCGCGACCAACGCGGCCGGAGGGTGTGAATGGGACGGTGCGCACGGGAATTCGGTTGCGCCGGGCGCGGGCTGTGTGGCGCGGTGCACCCGGAACCGGTAGCCCTCGAGCTGGCTGGTCGCCCCGACCAGCCGGACATCACACCCTCATCCCTCAGCGGGCCAATGAGACCTCCAGAGAAGACTCGCCACGCTCGGTTCAGAACCCAGGGTCGTCGGTGAAGGCGGTTCCTCCGACCACCGCCAACGCCGGTGCGTGCCACGGGTCCCCGTCGTGCGGAGAAGGTTCGGGATCGTGGGTGGGTTGGCCGAACCCGTTCCCGGCGACGGGACGCCCGCTCATCTGGTTGCCGCTGGAGGGGTTCTTCGTCACTTTGGCGGTGGCGTATTTGAGGGAGGGGCCGACTTCGTCGACGTCGAGCTCCACCACGGTGCGCTTGTCGCCTTCGCGGGTGACGTAGCTGCGTTGCTTCAACTTTCCCGAGACGATGACTCGTGCACCGCGAGTGAGTGTTAAGTGGACCTCCTTCTCGAGTGTCCATAACGTCCGTACGGTTTGGATTTGGTCGGTAGTTCCTGCTACATAGACACCTCGTCTTGTTGTGTCGTTGTGGAGGAGGGTGGCCGGTGCCGCTTCGGGTGCAGCGGTTGCGGTCGCCGGATTCGGGGCGGCGTTCGGTCACGGTGGTCGACGCGGCTGGTGTGCCGGTGTGGCCGGTCGAGGAGTTTCTGTCGCATCTGGTTGCGGTGGGCAAGTCACCGAACACGGTGGAGGGTTATGCCTACGATTTGCGGGATCTGTTCGACTGGCTCGGTCAGCGGGGTTGGGATTTCCGGGAACTGAGTTTGGAGCAGTTGTCGGAGTTCTTCTCGTGGTTGCAGCGTCCGAAGCCGACTCGGCAGCCGGGGGTGTTCGTGTTGCCGGGGATTCCGGCGGCGGTGGAGCGAACGACGTTGGTGCGTAAGCGTTCTGCGGTGGCGTCGTTTTACCGATTCCATGCCCGGCGAGATGATTCGGTGCCGGCGTTGTTGGGGGAGTTGGTGGGGCCGCGGCCGATGGGTGGGTACGTGCCTTTGTTGGCGCATGCCCGCCGGGGTGGTCGCAATGCTGATTCCTACAGCCCGATCCGGCTGCATGCGCATCGCAAGTCTCCCAAGACGGTGACCCTCGTCGAGCAGACGGCGCTGATGGATGCGTGCGCGCGGTTGCGGGACCGTTTTCTGCTGCTGCTGTGGTTCGAGACCGGGCTTCGGTTGGGGGAGTCGCTGGGGTTGCGGCATTCGGATCTGCGGTTGCGTGCCGGTGAGGTGCATGTGGTGCCTCGGGAGGACAACGCCAACGACGCGCGGGTGAAACGGCTCAAGCCCCGCGTTGTTCCTGCCGCTGCCGCGGTGTTCGACCTTTATGCCGAGTACATGGAGGTCGAGTACGGCTGTCTGGACAGCGATTTCGTGTTCGTGAACTTGTTCCGGCCGCCGGTGGGTGCGCCGATGACCGAGGCGAATGTCCACAAGTTGGTCGACAGGCTCCGGGTTCGCTCGGGTGTCGGGTTCTTCGCGCCCCATGTCGCCCGGCACACCTACGCGACTCGACTGTTGCGGGCCGGGGTCCGCATCGAGATCGTCGCGGAGTTGCTGGGCCATTCAAGTTCGCAGACGACCGAGATGACGTACTCGCATCTGAGCGTCGAAGACCATCGCGACGCTCTCGTCGCCGCGGGGATTCTCCGGGAAGGAACCGAACCACGTTGACCACACCGCACGGGTTGCCGACGACGTCGGGGTTGCTGGAGCGGTTGATGCAGACCGTCGATCCGCTGTTCCGTGGCGAGGTGTTCTTCCCGCCCACCGACAGCCGTGTCTTCGTCCAGGACACGTGCCGGATCCGATCCTGCGGCATCGCGTTGAGCTATGCGTCGCGGCGTCTGTGTCAGGGGCACTACCAACGGTGGAAGGCGGCCGGGCGGCCGGATCTGGACCAGTGGACTCCGTTCGAGGAGATCGCGACCGAGCAGCGGCGGATCGTGGCATGCTGCAACGTCCGTGGCTGCAATCGGGCCTCGAAGTCGAACGGGTTGTGCCACCGTCACGCCAACCAGTGGTTCCATCACGGGCGCCCGGATCTGGATGCCTGGCTGGGGCGGACCCTCTATCACCCTCCGCGCGGCTCGGTCGAGACCGATTGCGAGTTCCCCGGCTGCGCCCGCTGGAGTGACGGCCCCAGCAGGAGGTTGTGTCGGGCGCACTGGGAGAGCTGGCGGCTTGCGGGTCGAATGCCGTTGGCGGAGTGGTTCGTTCATGTCGAGCGGATGCGCAACCCGCATGTGAAGCTACATGGGCTGGGCGGGCAGGTGCGGTTGGAGATCGGTTATGGGTTGCAACGCCGCCACGAGTTGGGGCATCAGCACACCGCGCCTCGAGTGGTGACCAAAGCCGTCGGCTGGGTTCGCGCAGCAGGCGTGCACAGCCTGCTGGACTGGGACGACGACCAGTGGAAGGAGTTCTGCCTGCCGAGGGAAGCAAATTACGACACATTGTCGCTGGCTTTCATCAAGGACACCCGGTTCGAGTTGCGGGCATTGCTCATCGACGCCGACCCGTGGGCCGACCAATACCCGTGCGACACCTGGGATTTGAAACATCTCGGCCTGCACACCAGCGACGTTCGATTCCTGCGTTTCGGTGACATCGCACTGCCATGGCTGAAGGAACTGGTGAAGCGGTGGTGCCGATGGCGACTGGGCCGGGAGTTGAGCCCGTCCACGGTCGGCATGAATGTCCGAGCCTGCGTCCGGTTGGCTGAATACCTTCACCACACTGCCGGCTCGGATGCGCAGCCGTCGGAGCTGACGCGCATCCGTCTGGAGGGGTGGCTGGCCGACCTGCAGACCAAGGTGCCGGAGCCGAAGACCCGTGGCCCGGTGATCGCTTCGATCAGCGGATTCCTCAAAGACGTTCATCGGCACCAGTGGCAACCAGACCTGCCGCGCAACGCGTTCATCTACGACGACATGCCCAAACGGCCCCACGCCAAGCCGAGGTTCATCCCCGAGCAGGTGATCGCGCAGATGGAAACCCCGCAAGCGTTGGCGCAGTTCCCGTCGCCGGACGGCAGGCTGATCGTGGAGATCCTCATCGCCTGCGGACTGCGGCTCAAAGACGCCCGCACCCTGCCGTTCGACTGCATCATCCGCGACGCCGACAACAATCCCTACCTGGCCTGGCTCAACCGCAAGATGGCCGATCGCCCGGCGTTCTTCCCACTCGCCGAAGAGCTGACCGAAAAGATCCTCACCCAGCAGCGAGCGGTGCTCGACCGGTTCCCCGACGGATCGCCGTGGTTGTTCCCGGCGATCCACAGCAACATCGACGGCAGCCGATACGCCAGCGGCACCCGGCTGCGTCAGCAGTTGGAGCGGTGGCTCGAAGAATTGGACCTCGTCGATGAGCACGGCCGACCGATCCGGGTCACGTTCCACCAATTCCGGCACACGCTCGGGACCAGGCTCATCAACGCCGATGTCCCGCAACCAGTGGTCCAGGCATTGCTCGACCATATGTCCCCGGACATGACCGCGATTTATGCTCGCCTGCACAACGAAACACTGCGTGAGCACTGGCTCAAGGCGGTGAAGGTCAATGCCGACGGTGAACCCGCCACGATCACTGCCGATCATCCACTCGCCGACGCGGCTTGGGCGAAGCTGAGCATGGTCCGCGCGAAAGTGACTCTGCCGAACGGATACTGCGGCGCTCCGGTTCACACCGACTGCGAATACGCCAACCCGTGTCTGGACTGCCGATTCTTCATCACCACCACCGAATTCCTCGGCCAGCATCGCCGCCAACGCGACGACACCGCGCGCATGATCGCCGATGCCGAAGCCGCCGGGCACAGGAGGGTCGCCGAGAAGAACACGCGCACCCTGATCAAGCTCGACACCATTATCGGAGCACTCGAATCCGCCCACGACGGCCAGATCGTGGCCGGAGGAAAGGTCGAAGAACTCGATGCCGCTGGCTGACAACACCCGGTTCCTTCTCGAAGCCACCCAACGGCGCAGCGCGGACGCACGCAAACGGGCCGAAGCCGCGATCACCACGGCGGCCCGCGGCCACCACCGCATCACCGTCGCGGGGATCGCCAAGACCGCGGGCGTTTCACGATCCTGGATCTACACGCAATCCGACCTCGTCGACGCGATATCCGCTCTGCAACAACGGAACCCGACGACAGGCCAGAAGACGCCGACCTCAGCGACAGTGGAATCGTTGCAGACCCGGCTAACCGCAGCCAACGAACGCAACAAACAATTGCGCCAGCAAGTCACACAGCTGACGGCCCGACTCGAAACCGCATACGGCGAAATCCGAGCCCTACGCAACGCTCAGCCGCAATAGCCCCCGGGGCTCCGGCCGCAATGCCCGGCCGGAGCCCCGAGAGGGTCAGAACGGCGGTTCGTCATCACCGCGGCTGCCGCCGAAGCTCCCAGCGCCAGCGAACGCGGCCTCCCCGCCAGCAGCAGAACTCCACGAATCGTCACCAGCGACGCTGCTACCAAAGCCGTTATTGCCGCTCCCGCCGCCGTTTCTGTTGACCCGGTTGACTTTCGCGGTCGCGAATATCAACGAGGCGCCGACGTCGTCGGCCTGCACCTCGACCACAGTGCGCTTCTCACCCTGCTGGGTTTCGAACGAGCGCTGCACCAGCCGCCCCACAACCACGACTTTCGCGCCCCGCGTGAGGCTTTCCGCGACATGCTCGCCCAGATCGTTCCACGCGCTGCACCGCAGGAACAACGCCTCGCCATCCACCCACTTGTCGGCCTGGCGGTCGAACCGACGCGGCGTCGACGCCACCGTGAACGACGCCACCGGCTTGCCTTGCGGCGTGAACCGAAGCTCTGGATCCGATGTCAGGTTCCCTTGAACCGTGATGACCGTGTCACCAGCCATGACGAACTCCTTCTTCAGATATGCGAATGATTTGCTGACCGGTCAATACGCGGGGACCGCCACCGCGCCGAAAACGCTCGACATGGACATGTCCATATCGGAAACATGCTGGTAGACAACACTTTCAATTTTCGAGATCCACATAAGCAGGGTTTCGGCCACGTTCTCCGCTGCTTGCCGCCAGATATTGCAGCGCAGAAACAGAGGATCACCGTCGCGCCATTCCCTGGACTGGGAATCGAAATAGCGCGGCGTGGACGCGACAGTGAAATTGGTGACCGCGGCACCCGCCGGTGTGAACCGCAGTTCGGGATCACCGGTCAGATTCCCCTTGATAGTGAATAGGTCCTGAGTCATTGCTCGACTCCCTTTTCTCGAGAAGAGATTCGTACGTGTGACGCACTGCAAGTCAGGCGGCCGCGGCTGTGACCGCTACGGCCAAGCCGGGGTCGGCCTCGATGTCGAGGTCGATGTCGTGGTAGTCGAGGAGCCCGGCGGCGGCTTGCTCGACATCGACGAGTTCGAACTCCAACTGCTCGCCGACGGCGGCCAGGAACTTCAGATACCGCTGCAAGCCACGGTCGTTGTAGCGCCAGGAGTCCTTGCCCGCGCGGGATTCGAACGCGCCCAGCACCATTGCCAACACGATCACCCACGCCCGGCTCGCGGTCGCGGAATGGATCGAGGACACCAGCTCGTCGGTGAACCCGGCCACCCCCAGCAGATCCCGCGCGGCCTTGGGTGCGTGGAAGGAACCGAGCAGATCCGATTCCCGCGCCAGGGATTCAGCGACGAACTGCCCAGCCTGCGCGGGCGGAGTCCGCCGGGACAACAACCGTCTCAGGAATTCCGTACGCCGTTCCTTTGCAGCGAGCCCGCGCTTGTTGAGCTCACGCACCCGCCGTCGTTCGAGCCGGGCGGCGTCGCGCTCGGCAGCGGCCTGGAGGGCGTCGAGACGCAGCGCCTCGGCGCGGTCACTGCCCGCCTCCTCGTCGACGGCGAGTGGGCGCAGCTGAACACCGGACTCGGTCATCTGGTCCGAGGGCAGGAAGTAGAGGGGAATCCAGCGGTCGCGGTAGTCCACCGAGTCGGCGTGACGCAAACCCTCCGCGGGCGGGGATTCGCTGCGGCCCTGGGTGTCCCAGTCGACCTGATCGGGGTCGACGAGTTCACCGGTCTGGGCATCGACGAGTTGCCCGTTCTCCTCTACGTCGAGGTAGACCAGCCACCGGTGTGCCTGCGCGCGGATCAGTTCTTCGCTGACAGGGGCGGCGTCGGCGGTCTTGAGGCGCTCGGCGGGAAACAGCGTCGAGTCGGGGGAGCTGGTGTCGGGTTCGGCGGTCAGTATCCCGAATCCGAGCGCCGCGCAGAACACGGCTGCTTCCATCCGGGCACGGGTCTCTTCGCGGTCTGCGGCGATCTGGTTGGCGGTGTAGGAGAAGCTCGACCGGGCTACCCGCAGCAGTCGTTCGACCGCGTCGGTGTCGCCGAGGGTTTCGTATTCGGCGATCACCGCGAGCTGATCGAGACTGTAAGTTCCCGCGTCGACCAACCCCCGCGCGGTCGCTGATGCTGCAATCGTTGCAGCGTGTTTGATCTGGGATCGTTTGCGCTGTAGCCCTTTCGCCACGCGGGTGACCGACGCGCCGAGATCGAGCATCAAGGCGATGCCGTCGGCGCGGTCGGTTTCGACCATCGCCACGCGCCGGTCGTTGACGTTCATCTGCATCAGCGTCGTGCGGATGCGGCGTTCGTTCTCCGGGATGTCGGGGGTGGCGTCGCGGACCCAGACCGGGACCTTGTTGATCTTCGCGTCGAGGGCGATGAGAGTGCGCAGTTGGCCTTCGATGACGTGCAGAGCCCCGTCGGGCTGGCGTTCGGCGATGATCGGGATATCGACACCGAACTCTGAGATCGACTCGACGACGTCGGGATGCTCGGTGAGATCGAAGGTTTTACGGACATTCTCGGCGATCACCAGCTCGGCCGGATCCAGCCACAACGCCTCCACGTGCGGCAACTGCTGCGCGTCGGAAGCCGAGGCACCAGACGGATCGGCGGGAGCGGAATCGGAGACCTCCGCGGCGCGGTCGTGTTCGTCGAGAACGGTTGTATTAAGGGCAAGGGCAACGGATTCCACGAGGCAGACCTCCTTGACTGCGGACTGGGGCCACCACTCGGTGCTGTCGCATCGGCGTGGTGGCCGCAGGCGGGTGAGTGGGCGGTGTGGGTCAGGCGGCGAGCGAGCGTCGTTCGGCGCGCGCGACATTGACCGGGTGCAGCCGCAGGACGTCGTTGTCGTCGGCGACGAAGCGCCAATGCCGACCGCGCCAATCCGGATGGGCCTCGCGCCAGCGATCCAGGACCGGGGTGGCTTCGATCGCCGGTACCGGTCCGGCCTGGCCGCGATGCACCAACTGGTCGTACTCACCGCGCGAGATCAGCGCGACGGCAGTGGATTTCGAAGCGGAGAGAGATTCGACGGACATGAGCAACCTCCGAGGGTGACCGCGAACACGCGGTGTGAGAAGTGCGGACATTGAGCGAGGAACCCAAGACAGCGTCGCTGCCGTCGATGTGGCGAGCGCACCGCGGCGGTGTCAGCGGGTGAGGGTGTCGAGGACGTCTTGGGCGTCGACGGCGAGTGTGGCTTGGCCGGTGCGGATGAATTCGTGGCAGCCGCGCGAGGCTGCGGAGTCGATCGGGCCCGGGACGGCGGTGACCGGCCGATGCAGCTTGTTGGCCCAGCGCACCGTGTTGGCGGTGCCGCTGCGCAACCCGGCCTCGGGCACAGTGATCCCGGCGGTCAGCGCGGCGACGATCCTGTTGCGCGCCAAGAAATTCGGGCGGCTGGGCTCGACGCCCGGCGGATACTCACTGAGCAGCAGCCCGGTCTCTTCGATCCGCGCCAACAGGTAGGCGTTGCCGTGGGGGAACAGCCGGTGCAGCCCGGCGGGCAGTACCGCGACGGTCGGGCGTTCGGCGTCGAGAGCGGCCTGGTGCGCGGCGGCGTCGATACCGAACGCGCCGCCGCTGAGCACCGTCCAGTCCTGCCAGGCCAGTCCGGTTGCGAGATGGGGGCGACCTTCTCGCCGTAGCTGGTCGCGGCGCGCGAACCGACCACCGCGACCGCACGTTCGGTCAGCAGATCCAGTTGTCCGGGCCCGCGCGACCACAACGCGATCGGCGCGTGCGCGCCGACGGTCTGGAGGTCGGCGGGCGTGGTCGGCCATCCGGGGTCATCGCGGGTCACCAACCGTGCGCCGGCGCGCTCGCCACGTTCGAGGTCGTAGGCGGCCATCTCCCGGGTCACCGGCCCGAAGCGCGAATCACGGGCATCGGCGGCAATATATTCTGCGGCGGCCAGGGGGTCGTGTTCGGTCAGCAGTGCGTGAACAAGGATGGGGGAGGTCAGTGCTGCTCGCGCCAGCAGCGCCCACGCATGCAGGCGTTCATCGAGATGTGTCACGGTCACCTTTCTTGGGGTGTGAATGCTGTTGTGGCGCAACGATATCGATGCGCAGTTCGGCGGCGGCCTCGATCCCGGAGCGGCACAACTGGTGCAGTCGTGTGGGGTCCATGCCGTAGGTCAGGGCGGCGTGAAGCAGTCGCGCCATGAGGTGCTTGGGATCGGAGGACAAGGCGGCCCCGAGCGCGATCCCGGCCAGCGGGCCGTCGCCGCGCAGGTAGGCATGGAAGGCCAGCAGGGTCGCGGCTTGCGCGCGGTCCGGATCAGGCAGAGCGCGGGTGAGAATCGACCACAGCTGCTCGGCACGCGCCGCATGCGCACCTGCGGCGACACCGAACATGACATCGCGAATAGCTCTGTCGCGCAGTGCGACCGCGACCTCGGCCAACATTTGTGGGTCAGGTGATTCGGTCGGCGACCATGTCGTGATGGCGTGCATCACGTGCCACAACGTGCGACGCGTATCGGCATGAAGGTCACCGATCTGCGCGGCGCGAGCCCATCGTCTGTGCGTATCGACAGCAGCTGCCAGCATGAGCGGGGCGACACGGTCCCGCAGCGCGGTGTCGGTGGTCACCAGATCCGCGAGCGCGCTACGACTGC
The DNA here is from genome assembly GCF_042755705.1 of Nocardia sp. NPDC059154. NCBI lineage: Bacteria > Bacillati > Actinomycetota > Actinomycetes > Mycobacteriales > Nocardiaceae > Nocardia > Nocardia sp. NPDC059154. Next base: position 8,885 of record NZ_JBHZCS010000120.1, on the reverse strand, counting down.
GGTGGATCGTGCGACCCGCAGCGGTGTAGGCGACGGCTACCGGTGAGGTGTCGGGGTCGGGCAGGCGTCCACGCTGAGCGGCGTCGAGTAGGTCCCACCATTCTGCTTTCGGCGCGAGCGTGCGAGCGGCCCACGCGCCGCCGAGGACAAGGTTCACCGATTCGAGGTGCCGGGCCAGTACGTCGATCACGGACCTGTGTCGCGGATCGGCGGTGCCGGATGTGCCCGACGGGGTCAGCCGGTCATCGACGAACACCACCACCACTGCGACCGCGTCGAGACGGGCACACATGTCCATCGCGTAGTGCGCGAGCTCGGCGTCGGAGAGCGAATTCTTGTCCCCCGGCGAGTTCGCGCGGGCGGCGAACGTAATCGATACCGATGTGCCCGAGGGGGATTCGGGCTTGCCGAACAGCAGCACGATCGATCGGGTGGGAGTGAAGCTCAGCACCGCGGGCACGGACGCGATGAGTTCGGACGGGTTGCCGAGAAACATGGGTGAGGACAAGGCGACGACTCCTCGGTGTCGATGGGTAGACAGAAGGTGAAGCGGCATGACGCGAAGTGCGGATACGCGAAGGTGAGTGCGGTCGGCGATATCTCGCTGACCGCGGCGACGCCGCCACGCAACGAATTGGGCGCGGGCCGGGGCGGCGCGGTGTGTGATCGGTATCGTCAGGGGTGCGAGGGACTGATCGGGTTATCCGCATGCCCGACAGGAGTTGTTGACCATGACCGAATCTCCGCGCCCAAGACGTCGTCGATCACGCGGCAAGGATTCCCCGGAACTTGTTGCGCGCCTGCAACGCTCACACCAACGCAGCCTCGAACGCCGCGCAGCGGCGACCGAACGCGAGAAGACGATCACCCGCGCCGTGGGCGACTACCTGACTGCATGGCAGGCGATCAGCGGAATCGAAGACCGCCGCGACCGCGACGTGGCAGCACTGCGTGAGCAGATCGACGCCGTACTCGCACGCGCGGCGAGCGACATCACGACGCGCGAACAGGAGCAAGCCGCAGCCGCCGCTGCGGTGCGCGCCCACGTGCAGAGCGACGAAGAACTCGCCGACCTGCTCGAGATCACCGTCAAACGCGCACGGCAGCTGTTGGCTGCCTGGCGCAGCGCCGACTCCGATCCCCTCTCGGTCCCCTCGACGCCGCAGGCACGAAAACCCGCGGCCTCTCGAAACCCGAGTGCGGACGCACAATCCAACCGAGAAGCCGCGCCGGTCACCACATCCGACGAGACCCGAGGCCCAGAAGCTTCGCAGGCTGACGAAGACGTGCCAGGGCGGTAGATCGTGTCGTGTGGCCCGTGCGCGTCACGCCACCGACGCACCGGCGCGGGTATTCGCGCGCCGGCCACAGTGTGTGATGTGGTTGGGCGTACTGCGGGCACATGCGAGGACGGCTACTGGTCCGCGGGGTGTGGGCTGCGCGGCGAGAACGAGCTCGACGGACTGAACGAGATCTCGAATCGGCTCGGCGTGATGGTGAGAACGAGCCACGCCGCGCGTTGGGCGTACCTGCGAATCAGATCAATCGTTCGAGCCTCGCGACTGAATTGTGCTGTGAGATCGATGTGTTCGACGAAGTCGTCGCATAGTGACACATCGTCGAGCAGCGAGCCGTTGTCATTTCGATGGGCGTGAACGATTCGTGAGGGGCCTTCGGGGTTGGCTGGATCGGCGAGCAGTCGCGGAAGCCCATTGCTCATCAGGTATGCGCCGTCGTCGGCGACGCACAGTAATGCCGGGACCGGGGTCGTGTGGGAATCGAACCCGAAGGCCGCGTGCTCTGGTGCGGCCACCGCGTGCTCGGCCAGAACAACGACCTCGTCCAGGGAAAACCACAACTTCATCGAACTCATTGAAGGACAGTCCTTTCCGAAAAGCAGTTGTGGTTGGGGTTGGGGCCGGGAGGTCGTGGGCCTAGGCGGCCGCGCTGTCGTGGTCGTCTCCGCGGCAGGCGAACGGTGAGCATCCGCGCTCGATGTCCTGGTCGGCGAGCGCGTCGAACAGATCGCCTTGAGCGTCGCGCAACTCGGTCCTGGTGCGCCGATCGATCGGGGCCTGATCCAGCGGGACACGGGAGCGATGTAGGTAGGCGTGTCCGCGTAGCGGGTGGCTGTTGGCGCTGGCCCGGGCACCGCCGTTGCGGATGAGCCTGTCGAACTCGACTGCATCGGCCCACTCGCGGGGGCGTTCGCCACGCATCGCGCGCCAGAACTCGTTGCTGTGATACGGGCAACCGCGGCACGAGCTGCGCGGTGTATCGGCGTAGCGGTGCGCGGAAAGGTAACGCTAACAATCGGTTCGGGGCCAACCTCGTGCGGTCCGACCTGTGCCGCCGGGCAGAAACAGCAAAGGAAACCGTGACCTGCTGTAGGACACATCGTAATCGGCCCGCGATGCCCGCCAGGACTCGTCGAGTGAGATCCCGACAAGCTGCTCGGCGTAAACGCCGACAGGAACGCGGCGCGTAGCCGGATAACCCAGCAGCTCTCGGACTTTGCGTCGAATGGGGGTGATCTTGTAAACGTCGGTACATTGGCGGCGCAACATCCCGTGGCCGCCATCGGGGCCGAGGACGTACAGCGGCATCTGCGCGAAGCGGGTCTGCGGATCGAGAGCGTCACGCCGGATATCGCCGTTGCTGACCCGATACAGCGGAATACCTGCGGGCACAGCGATCTCGCGCTCGAGCCTATCGAGATGCCGGTACACCGCCTCGGGTTCCCAGCCGGTGTCGGCGAAGATCGCGGCATCGATCATCGGCAACTCGCCGTGCACGATCAGCAGCAGCACCGTCGTCGACTGCACACCCGCACCGAGCGAGAGCACTCGCAGAGGTGACCCCATCCCGAAACCTCCTTTCTCGGTGCCGATTTGGGGATCAGCGTTCACCGATGGCTATCGCTGTTCAGGCGTGCGTTCACGGTGTGAGGCGGTCGAGGTCGAGCATCGCGGCCAGTCGATCCAGGATCGTCGGTCCGGTGCCCGCGGTGCCTCGCACTTTCCGGAGTCGCCGGATGCGGAGCCCGCGCAGTTCGACTCCGTAGGTGACAGGATCGGATTCGGTGTCTTGGACCGGGACGATCCGATAGTCGTGGGCATCGAGGAGGATCGAATACCACGCGTCGGCGGGTTGACCTGCCCGGCGGGCTTCGTCGGAGTCGGGGCCGGGCTGAATCCATTGGGGGCAGCCGCATTCGGGGTCAGGGCAGGGTGTGATGCGGGCGGCGATCGCGTTGGATCGATACGTGGGCATGCGCCCGGCCAGCATCGGACAGCCTCGGGTGGAGTAGGCGGCGCACTTGATGAAGCCCAGCTTCCGGGCCGACACCACGTACCCAGTCCTGCGGGCGCACGAAGACCACCACTTGCTGGCCGGGCCCGTGCCCGCTGCCGAGTCTTTCGCCGCAGACCTGACACAGGCGCAGGCTCAGCACCAGGGCGTAGCGTTCGGGGTCGATGGCACCCCAGACCGGGGAGGTCTGGCCGCGGTGGCACAGCGTCAGAAACGGGATGGCCAAGCCCTGCGCGGTCGGCGCGTCGTGCAGACGAGCGGGAATCGGTGGCCGGGACGAATTCGGTGACGGCGCTGCGGAATTCACGGATCACTCCTGACTGTCGGTAGCGGGGTGCGCGGCTCAGCGGGCTAGCGAGAGGGGTGATCGCCGACCGTAGGATGCGCGGAGAGTGCGACGGTGATCGATTGAGTTGGCCGAGAGACAGACTCGACTCGCACGTGGACGACCGCGGTGACCGCGTCCTGTGTCGAAGGTTGGGCGAGCCAGGGGCCGAAGGTGGTGGAGTCGAGCTCGGGGAGTGCGGCCTCGATCCACCGCATCAGAGCGGCGGCGCTCGAGATCACCACCGTTGCGCACCGGTGTGCGGGTCGGCGTTGTGCACCGCCACCACCGACGGCGCGAACGGAGCCTGGGCGAGGGTGGAGCGCGTGAGCACAGCCTCATATCCACTGGCCGACCAGGCGCCGTGCGCGACGATGAATCCGCCGGCGGACGAGGTCGCTACAGGCAGCAGATGCCATCGGGTACCCGAATCGCCGAAAGCGGTGAAATAGTTCTCTTCCCAGCTGATTTCGGTACCACCGCCGGTGCGGATACGGAGCCTTTGGGTGGCGTGTTCGACCGAGATCAACGCCATCGGCGTCGCAGTCTGCGCTGCGGCCCCGACCGTGACGGCATCGAAGCGCGAGATCGGTGTGCCGGGCTCGGGGGCGGCGGCGAAGCATGCTCGGTATCCGACGACCAGGACTTCGGTCGACGGTGGGGCAGGCACAGCAGTCTCGTAGCCGGGCATGACGCGCAGGCGGGCGAGGTAGCGGCTCGGATCGGCATTCACGGAGATACCGCCGGTGGGAGGGTGAACAGCGTGGCGGGTGCGCGTCTGTGTGGGGGGTGAGACGGAGCGGATGTGGATCATCGGGGACCTCCTCGGGTCGTTGCACAACCGCGGCGGCCCGACGGCGTGCGGTGTACGTGAGTGGTTGGCTAGTCGGTGCTTTGAATTGCGGCGAGAGCCGCGTAGCGGTTCGGATAGCGCCAGTGACAGCCGGATCCGGTGGCAGCGGGATGGATGATCACCGGGCCGGTGTGAAACGCGCCGAGAGGACCGTCGAAGGCGGCGATGACGCCCAGCGCGTCGAGGCTCGCGAAGTGGTCCAAGTAGCTGCACGGCACCAGCCGCCAAGACCCCGGCCTGTCGCTGCCGGTGCACTGGCACACTGTCAGCGGTTGTTCGCAGCCAGGACACAGTTGGCTGCATGGGGACCAGAAAGTGGTGCAGGTGAACGTGAACTGCGGGCTGCCGCGTCGGCCGACCTCGACGATGACTGTGTGATTGGCCGGGACCTCGAACGTCCCTGACGATTCGGCGGCGTAGCGCGCACCGCCAGTGACGATCACTGTGAGGGGATCCCAGTAACGAGAGTCTTCTCCCTCGTCATCGCCTCTGATCGTGAATTCGACGTGGTGTTCGCCGAAGCGATCGCCGACACGTACTCGTCGTGCTGGAACCCGAGTCCCGACTTCGTAATCCGTCATCAGTTCGTGTCTTCCTGCCGACCACACCACGCCCGGCTATCCCCGCTTGTAGAGACGCCGTCGCCGGTCTAGGCGCTGTCGACGAAGGTCAGGTCGGCGTATCGTTCTGTGCCGGTAAGGAATTCGCATTGGCAGTGTGGGAATTCGTGCCAGCATTGCTCGCAGTAGCCGCACGCTGGGCAGTGCGGCCCGGTTGACTCGAGTCCGTAGTGGCCGCAGTAGTCGCAGTAGTCGTAGAAGCGGTGTTCGGCCTTGTCGTCGGTGCTGGCGGCGGGTTCACGCCACACGTAGGAGTGGTTGGAATACCAGATCCCGTCGCGGCTCCAATGGCCGCGGTGTTCGTTGAACAAGTACGCGGTCTGCTTATAGCGGGGATCGACGGTCAGCAGGATCATCTTGTCGCCGTCGAGCCATTCCTCGAGGTCGGCGCGGCCAGCCCAGGAGTCCAGCGACCCGAAAGGGCGTAGCGGAAAGAAGTCCTCGGCCGCGACACGGGTGTCCGAGCGTGGATCGCCTTTCGCTGGGTGCACGATCGCGGGAAGAATCCCGTTGTGCGCCAGCACTGTTCGGACGTCGCCGCCGACGGCGAAGGGGTGGCAGTTCTGTTCGCTGATGTAGCCGTGGGTGGCGAAGCGGGAGTGGAACAACGCTGGCGTGTCCGGGAAACGGGCACGCACGGAAGCGAATTCCTCGATCACCGCCACGGCGTCCAGGCCACGCCCGACGAGGATGCGGTCGTCGGCGACGACGGCGTAGCCGTGCCCGTGCGGGTTGGCCAGCGCGCCGTCGCGCAGCGCGGCGAGATCCGGTGTGACACCGGGCTTGTAGAAGCTCAAGATACACACTGCAGGGCCTCCATCTCCGCCAGCAAGGGCAGATAGATCGTGTGGGCTCGTACCCAGGTGACGAATGCGGTCCATTCCCAGCCGCGTCGGCGCGCGACGTCGCCGGAGGTGAGGGTGCGGGTGTATTCCACCGAGGCGGCAATGAACGCCAGAGCTGCTTGAACCTGTTGGCGGTGAAGGGAACTGGCGAAGATGCGGACTTCGAAGGTCTCTTCGGGGTAGACGTTGATGGCCTGGTAGCGGCCGTAGCCGAAACGTTCACCCTTGGCGAATTTGGCGATCCCGGCACGGGTTTCGGGGGTGAAGCTGGCCCAGTCGTCACTGCGGCGGCGAGCCAGACGTACGGCGTGAGATTCGTTGCGGTAGAAGAACTTCATCCACCTGTACACGTGTGCGGGCGAGTCGAATCCCTTCCGGGAGACGTGCACGTGGATGCCGACGTTGTCGTCGACATACGCGCCGCGAATTCGTAACTCGCGCAGCATCTTCCAAGGGAACTCTTCGATGGCCCAGTCGTAGCTCATGGGGTGGGTGACGATCTCGAATCCGGCGTTGTAGCCGATGGATCCGTCTTCCTTGAGATAGCCCAGGTCGCCGAGATTGTCCGCGGCGATCTCGGCGCAGGCCTGCAAGGAGCGGCTCGGGGTTTTGATCTCGAGTTCCAGCCCGAGAAAGACCGGGCCGTGTCCGTGGAAGTAGGGGTCGGGTTTGTAGGAGTAGTCGTGGATGTGGTCGTCGCGGCGGTCGCGCGAGCACGAGGTGCAGTAGTCGTCGTTGGTGGTCAGGTAGTCGCAGTCGTCGCATACGCGGTATTGGTTCTGGCAGTCGCGGCACACCTCGTCGCCGGTGTCGACGCTGCGCAGATAGCGCGAGAGCAGACGGCAGTCCGAGCAGCGCCAGTAGTGGTCGATGTTGCAGCTGTCGCAGACGATGTCGCCGCCGACAGTGGCTTCTCCGGCTGCGGTGTAGCGCTCGCAGTATTCGCATTGCGACCAGCGCCGCGCGCAGCTCGTGCAGAGAACACCGTCGTCGACGGTCTCGTGGACGTCGTCGACCCGCTCGTCGCAGTCCTGGCAGAAGGGACGCTCATCGCAGTCCTGGCATTCAGCAGCGGGATCATCCAGGAGCGGGTCGTCAGGGATCGGTGCGGAACAGGTGCGGCACAGCGCGAGTGTGTCCAGTATTTCGGGCATGGGTGTAGGACCTCTCTGAGAATCGAGGGAGGGCAGAGAAGTGGTGAGAACACATCGAGTGCCCCGGTGGCAGAGGTGTGCGCGAATGACTCCCACCGCTGTCGTTTCGAGGTAGGGGCGAGTCGCCCGATCAGCGAGGGTGATCGGTGACGCCTGCTCGGCGGATGCGCCGGGGCGTGAGGTTTAGTGAATGGTCTGGCGGCGCAGTGTTACGCCGGTGCCGGTGCGTTGTGCGCAGTCGCAGTGGGGGAAAGCATTGGCGCACAGGAAACACCAGCCGCAGCTCCCGCAGTAGCGGCCGCGTCGGCCGAAGTCGACATCCCCGCAGCTTTCACAGACATACAGCCACGCTCGTGCGCGCAGTAGTGCCGGTTCCGGTTCGGGCCGGTAGCCGGGATTGGAGTACCAGATCCCGCCGTCCCAGATTCCTGCCGATTCGTTGAATACGTAGGCGTTGTGGGCGAAGCCGGGGTCGATGGTGAGGATGACGAGTTTGCTTGCCCCCAACCAGGACTCCAGACCGCGGCGGCCCTGAGTCGTATCGAGCGACCCGAAAGGCATGTGCGGCAGGTAGGTTGCGGCCGCGATCCGGGTGTCCGAGCGGGGGTCATAGGGGGCGGGCCGTGCTCGCCTGGGCAGAACCCCGTTGTGCGCCAGCACGGTGCGCCTATCGCGGCCGAGCCGGAAGGGGGTGGCAGTTGTCGATGCTCACCGCACCGTGAGTGGCGTAGCGGCTGTGGAACAGCGCCGGCCGATCGGGATACCGGGCACGGACGGCGGCGAACTCGTCGAGCACTTCCTCGGCGTCCATGCCGCGCCCGACCAGAACGCTGGTCTCGGTGACGACGGCGAACCCATGACCATCCTTGTTGACTCGCGCGCCGTTCCTCAACGCGGTCAGATCCGGAGTGGCGCCGGGCGGGAAGAAGGTCAAGAGGCACATTCGAGGGCCTCCATCTCCGCGCGCAGCGGCGCGTAGTCCTCGTGCTGAGTGACCCACGTCGTGAATTGCTCCCATTCCCAGCCGCCGTGTCGGACGACTTGGGTGCAGGTCAGGGCGCGGGTGTATTCGACGGTGGCCGCGACGAACGCCAGTGCTGCTTGAACCTGTTGGGGGTTCAGGGATCCGGCGAACACCCGGACCTCGAGGCTCTTGCGTGGGTGCGGGTTGATCGCCTGATAGCGGTCCATCCCGAACCGCGGCAGATCGTCCTTGGCGGTGTGTTTGACCCGTGCCCGCGCGATCGGAGAGAACGCCGCGTAATTCGATCGCCGCCGCGCCAACGCCACAGTCTGGGATTCGTTGCGGTAGATCAGCTTCGCCCACCGGAAGATATGGGCTGCGGAGTCGAAGCCGTCGCGGGAGACATGAACATGGATGCCAACGCTGTGATCGGAGCGGCAGCCGAGCTCTTCGAGTTGTTCGAGCAATTCCCACGGGAACTGTTCGACCGCGTACCGGTACTCCATGGGATGGGTGACCAGTTCGAAACCCGACGGCTCGATCGACGAATCATGCTTCAGATACGCCAGGTCGCCGACGGACTCTCCGACGGTCGACGCACACACGTCGTACCTGTGCCGGGGGACAATGATTTCCAGCTCGAGCCCGAGGAACACGGGGCCCTGGCCGAAGAACCGGGGATCGGGTTTGTAGTTGTAGTTCCAGATCCGGCCCCGCGGGTTGCGTCCAATAGCGTGGTGTAGCAGCAGCGATCGGCTGTTGAGTCTGTCGTAATCCCCGGACAGCAGGGTGGCCACCGCGTGATCCTTCAG
>NZ_JBHZCS010000119.1:0-18408 GCF_042755705.1 Nocardia sp. NPDC059154 | reverse complement strand
GCACCAACCTGCTCGACACCGGCATGGCCTTCTACGACACCTACGAGACCGCCGATGGCAAGTACATGGCCGTCGGCGCGATCGAGCCTCAGTTCTACACCGAACTACTGCGAGGCTTGCAGATCGACGCCGACAGCCTGCCCGAACAGACCGATCCGGCCGGCCAGGACGAGCTGCGCAAGCTCTTCGCCGAAAAGTTCAAGACCAAGACACGAGACGAGTGGGCCGCGATATTCGACGGCACCGATGCCTGCTGCACCCCCGTTCTCACATTGACCGAGGCTGAACAGAACGCCCATATCGTCGCCCGCAACAGCCTGATCGAGATCGACGGCGTCGTTCAGCATGCTCCGGCGCCGAGGTTCTCACGAACCCCCGGCGGAGTCCCGACACCTCCGCCATCCGCGGCAACCGATATCAACCGAGTATGGTCCGAATGAACTGACGGGGTCGGGGTCCGGACGTGAAAGGTACATCCGGACCCCGAACCCAGGTTCGGACTCCCCGCCGTCGAAAGACGCTGGCGCTCAGGAACCTTGCAGCTGCGTCCGCAACTGGTTCTTCAGCACCTTCCCACTGGCGTTACGCGGCAGCGCGGCGACAATCGACGTCCGCTTCGGAACCTTGTACGCCGCCAGACGTTCCCGGCACCACTGCTCGATCTCTGCGGCCGTGGGCGTCTCGTCAGGCTCACGGGCCGCCACGACCGCAAGCGGAACTTCACCCCATTTCTCGTCCGGCACACCGATCACCGCGACCTCGGCGACCTTCGGGTGGTCCGCGATCGCGTTCTCGACTTCGGCCGAGTAGATGTTCTCGCCACCAGAGATGATCATGTCCTTGAGCCGGTCGACTACATAGAGGTAGCCGTCCTCGTCCTGGCGCACGAGGTCTCCGGAGTGGAACCAGCCTCCTTCGAACGCTACCTGGGTCGCGTCGGGCTTGTTCCAGTACTCCTTCATCACGGTCGGTCCGCGGTACACGATCTCCCCGACCTCGCCGACCGCGACATCCCTCATCTCCGCGTCAACGACGCGTACTTCCACATTGAGCATCGGGGTTCCCACGGACCCGATCTTCTCCACCGCGTCCTCCCCCATCAAAACCGTGGTCGTCCCGGTCGTCTCCGTCATTCCGAAAGCGCTGTACAGCAACGCATCCGGAAAGGTGCTCATGATCCGTCGCAGCAGTGCAGGGGTGGCGGGCCCCGCTCCCCACGCCATTACTCGCAGAGCCGACAGGTCGCGATCTGCGGTGTCCGACGCGTCGCAGATCAGCTGCCACTGCGCCGGAACGAAGAAGCACACGTTGATCGCCTCCCGCTCGAGCACGTCGACCGCGGCGGCGGCGTCGAAGGCCCCCATCGGTGCCAGCACGAGGCGATCGCCACGCAGGATCGACGGCAGGATCCCGGCCACGGCTGCGATATGGAACAGCGGCAGGGCAACCAGCCACACCCGGGCGTCGGTCGGCACTCCCAGATGGATCAGCAAGCTGGTCGCGATGACGAACAGGCCCTGGTGTGTGAGCACGGCTCCCTTCGGGCGCCCGGTCGTACCCGAGGTGTAGATGATGAATGCCGGAGCGTGCTCGTCCACGTCGATCCGCACCTCGTCCGGCGAGGCCGAATAGAGGGCGTGTTCGTAAGCCTCCCAACCGGTTTCGGCGGCGCCCGGCGTTCCGACCACCAGACAGTGCCGCAGCGACGGGATCCTGCTGTGCACCTTGGCGACCAGCGGTGCGAGTGATTCATCGACCACGATCACGGAAGCACCGCTGTCTTCGAGGATGTATGCGACCTCGTCGGCTACCAAACGGAAATTGACGGTGACGGTGATGGCCCCGATGCGCGCGGACGCGAAGTATGCCTCCAGTGCTTCGATGTTGTTCATCGTCAGGACCGCGACCCTGTCCCCCTGCCGGACCCCTCGTTCCAGCAGGGCATTGGCCAGCCGGCCGACGCGCTCGTCGAGCTCAGCGTAGGTGCGATCGCGGGCGCCGTCCGGAGCGAGGAACCGCACTGCCACCCGCTCAGGGATCTTTCCGGCGTGCCGCGCCAGTTGATCGCTGATGGTCATACGCTGTGTGCGAACGGTATTCATGGTTCGACCTTCTTCTCGCCCAAAAGAATTCAGTACTTACCGGCACCGGTGAAGCCGAACAGGTACCCCGCCACTTTCCGCATCTGGATCTCCTCGGATCCCTCGGTGATGCGGTATCGGCGGTGGTGACGGTAGATGTGCTCGAACGGCAGGTGTCGGCTGTAGCCGATGCCTCCGTGTACCTGCATCGCCCGGTCGGCGGCCGCGCAGCAGAATCGATTGGCCCGGTAGTTGCACATCGCCACCCGGTCACTGATCTCGAGATGGTCGCGGGTATCGAGTTCGCCGGCGGTCTTACGGATCAGCGCCTTCAGCATTTCCGCCTCGGTGGCCAGTTCGACCAGGGGCCACTGGATCGCCTGACGACGCGCCAGCGGTTCACCGAAGGTCACCCGCTCCCGGGCGTAGGCGACCGACAAGTCGATGCAGTGCTCGCCGGCACCGAGACTGGAGGCGGCCTGGCGAATTCGGTTCTCGTGGACGAACTGCTGCGCGATCACCAGCCCTTCGCCCTCTGCGCCGAGGATCGCCGAGTTGCCGACGACAACATTCTCGAACGTCACATCGGCATGATCGGTGGGCATGTTGAACGTCCACCGGTAGCCGTCGATCCGGAACCCGGGGGTGTCGACCGGAACGATGAACGCGGTGATGCCCCGAGCGCTTCCGTCCGCTCCCGAGGTACGCGCGAAGACAAGATCGTGAGACGCGGCGTGCAGGCCGGAGTTCCAGCGCTTTCCGCCATTGATGACCCAGTCCCCGCCCCGCCGTACCGCTCGGGTTTCCATCCATGTCGCGTCACTACCGTGGCCCGGCTCGGTCAGTCCGAAGGCGAGGCCGCCCTCACCGACAATGCCGGCTTCGCAGTGTTCATCCTTCTGCTCGTCGGTGCCGAACGTCCAGACCAGGCGCACCGTCGGGTGGTTGCCGACGATCGACGACTCGTCCTGCAGATCGTTGTGCAGTCCGAGGCCGCGCCGCGCCAGATGCTCACGGATGATGGACATTTCCAGGCTGGTCGCGTCGTTGCCACCGAGTTCAGCGGGCAGGTCGTGGCGATAGAACCCGGCCTTGTCGGCGCGGCGCTTCATTTCGCGCAGCAGGTCCTGCCAGTCCTGCCGCGGCAGGCCGCCATGGTCGAAGTCGGTACGCGCCCATTCCCGGCGGTGATCGAAGAACCGGTCGTTGTCGTCCTGCCGCTGCAGGGATTCGATCTCGGCTTCGATGAACTCGTCGATGCTGCGCAGCAGGGACTTCGTCGCTTCGCTGATCGACGGATCGGTGTCGTGGGTAGTGGACACAAGCTCTCCTCGCTCTGAACGATCGTTCAGAGCGAGAAAACCACCGGAGCTCGAGGAAATCAAGAGCTAGATGCGGTTGACTACCTCTTGCCGCCCCACTCACGGCTTGCTAGCGTGAACGAATGTTCAGAGCTTCGGTCGAGTATCAGCCTGTCCAGGCGGACGACGACCCCACCGCGGCACGAATATTGGAAACCGCGATCGAGGTGATCGCGACACGCGGCTACCACGGCACGTCGGTCCGCGATATCGCGCAAGCGGCGAATGTCAGCGCCGGTTCGATCTACAACCACTACGAGTCCAAGCAGGGCTTGCTGGACGTGATCATCAACCGCGGGATGGACGGCCTGCTCGCAGTCAGCGAGCAGGCACTCTACGACGCACCCGCCAACCCCGTCGATCGCCTGGATGCGCTGGTCGCTGCGCACGTCCGAGCCCATGCCGGGTATGGGCCGTGGAGCTCTATCGGAAACGCCGAACTCCGCAGCCTCGAACCTCCACGGTTGGCGGTCGTCGTAGCCAAGCGGGACACTCAGCAGCGAATGTTCGACCGCGTCATCACGGATGGTGTGACACAGGGCCTGTTCGTGACACCGGACCCCGCAATGGCTGCGAAATACGTTGTCACAGCATGTACTTCCGTCGCGGGCTGGTACCGAATCGGCGGTCGGCTCGACCTCGATGAACTGATCGAGCAGTACCAGGTGATCTCCCGGAACGCGGTGGGATATCGAGGCGGACAGGCCGGACAGCCATGAGTCACGAAACCGCCGAACTGACCGCGAGCTTGCAGGCATGTCTCTCAGCGATCTGGGGCAAACCCGCTGTCGTGCAAGGATTGAGCCGATTGTCCGGCGGTGCCAGCAGGCACACCTGGTCGCTGGATGCAGCTCCGATCGGCGAACGCCCCAGGCCATTCGTGCTGCGCTGCGACCCGCCTGGCCGGCCCGACCCCGAACAGATGGCGCGTGAGGCGCGCGTGTTGACCGCCGCGGCCGCCTCCGGCGTACCGGTGCCCCGAGTCATCGACTACGGCGACGGCCACGATGGTGGTGGTGCTGCAGCGTCTCAGGCATACATCCTCATGGACCGCATCGAGGGCGAAACCGTTCCGCGCCGACTTCTGCGCGACGACCGGTACGCGGCCGTGCGTCCCGGACTACCCGCGCAGTTCGGGCGAATACTCGCCCAAATCCATTCGATCCCTACCGATTCGGTCCCCGGACTCTCCGCCGAGGATCCGCTCCGGCAATTGGTGACGATCTACCGCGCCTTCGACGAACCGCGCCCGGCGATCGAGCTCGGCCTGCAATGGCTGGCCCAGCATCGACCTCCGGAGCGGCCCGCCACGGTGGTACACGGCGACTTCCGCAACGGCAACCTGATCGTCGGCCCCGAGGGTGTACGCGCCGTGCTCGACTGGGAGCTCGTGCACCTCGGCAACCCGATCGAAGATCTGGGCTGGCTGTGTGTCAAAGCGTGGCGCTTCGGCAATGCCCATCCTGTAGGCGGATTCGGCTCGCGACAGGACCTGCTCGCGGCCTACGCCGATGTATCCGGGATCCGACCGGACGACGACGAGCTGCATTGGTGGGAGGTCTTCGGCACGGTCCGGTGGGCGGTGCTGTGCCGCCTACAGGCCGAGCGCTTCTTCTCCGGCGACGACCGATCGATCGAATACGCGGTGCTCGGACGCCGGGTATGCGAGCAGGAGCACGACATCCTGCTGGCGCTTCGGTTGACCGAGTCCGTCCCCGCACCCGACATCCTGACGGATCCTCTCGATGACGAGCGCGATGCGGACAGCGACCGCCCGGATGCGGACGCCCTGCTCGAAGCCGTCCACGATTTCCTCACCACTCAGGTCGCACCGAACAGCGAGGCCAGGCAGCGGTTTCTGGCGAAGGTAGCGGCAAACGCTGTCGCCATCGCGCGCCGTGAGATTCGTCAGGCGCCAGCGAAAACACAACGGCAGAAACAGCTTTCCTTGCTCGGCTGTGCCAATGACAGGGAACTGGCCGAGGCTCTTCGGTGCGGTTCGATCGACGCACACGACCCTGATGTCCTGCGAGCGATTCGTACAGGCGTGACCGCCAGGCTGGCGGTTGCCAATCCCGCCTACCTGCAACAATCCGCAAGCTGATCGGCGAGCAACCACCAGACTCCCGGTCGCTGTTCCCGCGGCCGGACAGCACGAAAAGAGAACCCCCATGGGCAGACTCGGCTTGACCATCCCACTCGACGGCATTCAGCTCGCACGGCAACGAGATCACCTCGGCGAGATCGAAACCAGCGGATTCAGCGATTTGTGGTCATCGGAGGCATCGGGTGCCGATGCCTTCACCCCGCTCGTCGGTGCCGCGGTCAGCCACCCCTCGTTTCGGCTCGGCACAGCGATCGTCCCGGCGTACACCCGCAGCCCCGGACTCATGGCGATGTCAGCTGCGGCGTTGGCCGACATCGCACAGGGCGAGGTGGTGCTCGGTATCGGCACCAGCTCCGACGTAATCGTCGAGAAGTGGAACGGCCTGCGTTTCGAGGCGCCGTACCAACGCGTGCGGGATGTGGCGACCTTCGTACGCCGAGCCCTGACCGGCGAGCGGGTCGACATGTCTTGTGACAGCTTCAGCATCAGCGGGTTTCGGCTCGATCGCGCCCCGCGCCGGCAGCCGAAGATCATGGTGGCCGCGCTGCGCCCCGGCATGCTCCGGCTCGCGGGCACCGTCGGGGACGGCGCGATCGTCAACTGGCTCTCCCCTGCCGACGTACGGCAGGTCGCACCATATGTTCATGCGGCGAACCCGGACGCGGAGATCGTGGCACGACTTTTCGTCATTCCGAGCGAAGACGTGACGGCCGTGCGAGCTGCGGCGCGCCGGGCCATCGCGGCCTATTTGAACGTGCCGGTCTATGCGGAGTTTCACCGCTGGCTGGGCCGCGGCGATCAATTGGCGCAGATGTGGCGGGCGTGGCAGGCCGGCGAGCGAGCAGCCGCTTTGGCTGCGATACCCGATGAACTCATCGATGAGCTATTCCTCTACGGTAATCCCACCGAGATCGCCTCCCGCGTAAAGGATTACGCCGACGCCGGCGTCACCACACCGGTGCTCGCCGTGATTCCGGCAGCCGGAGGCAACTACTCCTCCATGGCCTCCATCACCGCGATCGGCCGCGCCTATACCGATAACACAACCAGCAAGGACCTCCAATTGACCGACACATTGTCAGTATCCAACTGAAAATTGGCTGGCAGCAGCGGGATTGATCCTTGATTAACTGTCATACGGTCAGTACACTCACATGTGACTCAAGTCATTCTTGCCACACGTTGTGCGAGCCAACACAGAACAATCGGCTTCCCGTCGGTGTGGCATCCGCAAGGAGTTGATCGGATGAATCCGAATATCGAACCCGCTGCCAAATCCAGCCCCGGCCTATCAGAATTGCTACGACCTTTGGCCGGATCAAAAAGCGTCATCAAACGGCCGGATGGCACCAAATTGCATGTCATCGAAAACGGCACCGGCCCAGATGTCCTACTCGTTCACGGATTCGGCGTTTCAGCCGATTCCTGGTCGCTGGTGCAACCGGCATTGGTCGAGCAGGGCCGGCGCGTCGTCGCCTACGACCAGCGTGCGCACGGTCGATCATCATGTGGCAGCGCGGGAATCGGGTCACGCCAACTGTTCGACGACCTACAGGCGGTCGCGGACGCTACCGGAGTTACCGACGGCACGCTCGTCTGCCATTCGATGGGCAATTTCGTCGGCCTCGGGTCGCTTGCCGACAAGAGATTCAGCCAGCGGTTCCGCCGAGCGGTCCTGGTCGCCCCAGTAACCGGCCACTCGAGCAAGGGCGCACCGGTTGCCCGATTCCAGGGCCCGCTGATCGAGCGTGGCATCGCCCAGGCCCTGGCGCGGCGGCCGCGCGTCGGCCGCTCCCTTGCCGCAGCGAGCCTCGGCCCGAACGTATCCGAGGATGTCCTCGAGGCCACGCGAATCGTGTTGACCACCGTGCCGATGTCAGCCAGCCCATATCTGGGACTTCTGCGGAGAGAATCGGTCGAGGGTTATTTGGCGAAAATAGAAGTGCCCCTTCACATCTTGACCGGCACCGCCGATCGCACGACACCGGCTTGGCATGCCGAGCTCATCGTCTCGTGTGCCGCCCACGCACACATCGAGGTCGTGCCCGGTGCGGCGCACATGCTCAATTGGGAAGCTCCCGAGCTCGTTGTGCGCGCGGTAATCGCGGACTGATCGATTCTGGCGCGCAATCGCACCAGCGGCGCGCCGCATATTCACGAGGCGGTCGAATCCCTGCCTCGCCCTTCACAATTCACAATTCCGCTGTCGATGCATGTCCACGGCACGCGGAATCGCTCAACCATGGAGTAGTCGCATGTCAACGCCCCTCAGCACCGTTCCCTCCGATGGAGACTCGCTGCGTCGCAAATACGCCGAAGAGCGTTCGAAGCGTCTGCGCACCGACGGCAACGCCCAGTTCCACCACCTCGGCGACCAACTCCTGAAAGACCCGTTCACACCGGTGGTTGAACGGGAACCCGTCACCGACCATGTCACCTTCACCTTCATCGGTGGCGGCTTCGCGGGTCTGCTGGCAGGCGCCCGCGTCCACGAGGCCGGAATCTCCGACGTTCGAATCATCGACACCGCCGGTGATTTCGGCGGAACCTGGTACTGGAATCGCTACCCCGGCGTCATGTGCGACACCCCCGCGCTGGTATATTTGCCCCTGCTCGAGGAGACCGGCTACATGCCGAGCCAGAAGTGGGTGCACGGCCCGGAGATCTTCGAACACTGCCAGCGCATCGGACGACAGTTCGGACTGTACGACAACGCATTGTTCCACACCAAGGTCGAACAGGTCGTCTGGGAAGAGGAACACTCCCGCTGGCTCGTGATCACCAACCGCGGCGACCGATTCACCACATCGTTCCTCGGCATGGGCCTGGGCCCGCTCTGCGTGCCGAAATTGCCCGGCGTACCGGGTATCGAGGACTTCACGGGAGAGTCCTTCCACACCAGCAGATGGAACTACGAGTACACCGGCGGCACCCCGGACGGAGCTCCGCTGCAGAACCTCGCCGACAAGGTGGTCGCTGTCATCGGAACCGGAGCGACCGGTGTCCAGGTCATCCCCAAGCTGGCCCGAGATGCGGGTGAACTCTTCGTATTTCAGCGCACACCCTCGGGTGTGGACGCCCGAAACAACGCCCCCATCGATCCCGACTGGTTCGAGTCGATCGCGACTCCGGGGTGGCAGCAACGTCTCCAGGACAACTACGTCGCGAACTGGGAAGGCATCTTCGGGCGCCCGGGTCCCGACGTCGAGGTGAAGAATCTGTTGGAGGACAACGGTTTCTACCCCATCGCGCAACGCATTCGGTCCGCGATCCACTCGGTGCCTCCGGAAGAGTTCTCGCTGGAACGGATGATCACTGCGATCGAGTCCGTGGACGACGCGGCGATGGAAGAGATCCGGGCCCGGATCGGCCGGATCGTCGAGGATCAAGAAACCGCGGCCCGGCTCCAGCCGTGGTACCGCCAGCTGTGCAAGCGCCCCTGCTTCCATGACGAATATCTGCCCTCGTTCAACCGCCCGAATACCCACCTCATCGACACCGATGGCAAAGGCGTGGAACGGATCACCTCGCGGGGTGTGGTCGCGAACGGCATCGAGTACGAGGTCGACTGCATCGTCTACGCCTCGGGATTCGAACACGCCTTGAGCACCCTCCGCAGCCTGACCTTCGAGGTGATCGGACGGGATAAGGTCTCGCTGGCGCAAGAATGGGCCGACGGCACGAAAACGCTGCACGGCATGCACGTTCACAACTTCCCGAACCTCTTCATCGTCCAGCTCGCCCAGGCGGCGTTCTTCGGCCTCAACGCCACCAGCGGCTGGAATGACACCGCCAAAACGATCGGGACGGTCGTCGGTCATGCGGTGAGCAATGGCTACCGTGAGGTCGAGAACACTCAGGAGGCCCAGGACGCGTGGGTCGAACTGCATCTCGCCCAGGGAGCTTCGTGGGGCGCCGACGAATGCACGCCGGGTTACTACAATATGGAGGGACAGCAGGCTGATCCGTCCATCGTGGGGTATCCGGCGGGTACTGCGGCATTCTTCGCGTATATCGAGCAGTGGCGGGCGTCGGGCGAGTTCGAGAGCCTCAAGTTCAGCTGATCTCGAGAGCCGCGCAGAGCAGGAGGCGAGGCGGCCAGTTTCCCGGCCGCCTCGCACCTTCCCGGTTACGGGACAAGCACCGCTCTGCCGACAATCGATCCGCGGGCGAGGTCATCGAATGCTGTCTGTGCGTCGTCGAGTTTGTATGTCCGGGTTTCGATCCGGATCTTCTCCTGCCGCGCGAGCTCGATGACATTTCGCAGATCAGCGCGCGAACGCTTCACATCCACGCCCCAGGGAACCGTCACACCGGCGGTCTCATACGACAGCGTCCCGCCGGCCAGCCCGATCAACCGAATCGCGCCCCCTGGCGCGACGACACGGCAAGCCAGGTCGACGGTTGCTTGCAGACCGACGAAATCGAACACCGCGTCGGCTCCGTATCCATCGGTAAATTCGAGAACGGCACGGGCGACGTCCTGCGAGTTGTTCAGCGCCGCATCGGCTCCCAACGCGCGGGCCAAGTCCAACTGGGGCTGGGAATTGTCGACGGCGATGATCCGTGCGCCGGTGACCGCCCGGAGAATCTGGAGTCCCACATGCCCCAATCCCCCAACCCCGATAACGACAGCGCTGGAGCCCGACGTGAGCAGATGCCGGACATCATCGATGGCGTGGTACGAGGTGAGGCCCGCGTCCGCGAGGGGCGCCGCCAGGAGCGGCGAAACGCCTCCCAGACGCTCGAGGTAGCGGACATCGACCTTGATGTACTCGGCCATGCCACCGTCGGGTCCCAATCCTGGAGCGGGAGGCACTGCACCCCGTTTCTGGGCGGCACAGACATTCTCTCGGCCCTCGCGGCAGGGTCGGCAGGTGCCGCACGACCAGACGAGGTACACCAGCACGTCTTCGCCACCGGCGAACTCACTGACATCCGGTCCAGTGGACTCGACGTAGCCGGCCACCTCGTGACCGAGCGTCATCGGTAGCGCGTACCGCGGATGCCGAAGCACATGCAGATCCGAATGGCACAGGCCAGCTCCGGCAACCCTGACCAGCACATCCCGGTGCCCGAGTTCCGGGATCGGAACCTGCTGGATGGCGATACGACCTGGCGCTGTCAGCTGCACTGCGCGCATGAAACGGCTCCTCTGAGTCTGGGGAATCCACAGGGAGCGCCACCGAATCCGGGGGTCGCTCACCAACGCACATGCTACATATATTGACATTGAGTCAGTAACGGCTCACTCTCATCCTGTGATGAGAGGGAAAGTAGACACGGAGTAGTGCCATGGTCCTGAAAATCAAAGCCTCACCCGACACCATCGGCGGCGACGTCGACGAGGGCTACGGGAAGGTCGCCGACGTCTTCCGCCGCAATCTGACCAGCGGTCAGGAGGTCGGCGCCGCCATCGCGGTCTACCGCAACGGCAAGAAGGTCGTCGATCTCTGGGGCGGGTATCAGAACGGAAACACCCGGGTGCCGTGGGAACGCGACACCGTGGTCCCTGTCTTCTCCACGACGAAGGGCATCTCCTCGCTGGCCGTCGCGGTCGCAGCCTCCCGCGGTCTCATCGACTATGACGCGAAGATTGCCGACTACTGGCCGGAGTTCGCGCAGGCTGGGAAGGGGTCGATCACCGTCCGGCAGCTTCTTTCCCATCAAGCAGGACTGGCCGCGATCGACCTTCCGCTTACGCTCGACGACGTGGCGCACCCCGACGCGATGTCGGCGAAGATCGCCGCCCAGGCCCCCGCGTGGACCCCTGGCAGTAATCACGGGTATCACGCGGTCACGCTCGGCTGGTACGAATCGGAGCTCATTCGCCACGCGGATCCAGCCGGACGCACTATCGGCCAATTCTTCGCTCAAGAGATCGCCAAGCCTCTCGACCTCGATTTCTACATCGGATTGCCGGACTCGGTGGACCGCGATCGGGTAGCGCAGCTGCACTGCTGGTCTCGGGCCGAGATGCTCCTGAATATGAACGCGATGCCGCCACGACTCGTCATGGCCCTGCTCAATCCGCGCAGTCTTTCGACGCGCGCCATCGCAGCGCCAGGGGTGAAATTCCTCGAGGAGTACAACAACGAAGAGCTCCGGGTGATGGAAATGCCCGCGGCCAACGGCATCGGGACAGCACGAGCGGTCGCCAAGCTGTACGGCAGCGCCGCGACGGGCGATGCCTATCTCGGCTTGACGCCTGCGGTCATCGACGCGTTGGCGACCCCCGCGTCGACCCCCGCAAACGGCCTGCGCGACAAGGTATTGCATGTCGACACCATGTTCTCGCTGGGATTCATGAAGCCGTTCCCGAAGTTTATCTTCGGCTCGTCGCAGCGGGCATTCGGAACCCCGGGAGCGGGCGGCTCATTCGGTTTCGCCGACCCCGACACCGGTATCGGTTTCGCGTACGTGATGAACCGCATGGGTTTTCACATCTGGAACGACCCACGAGAACTCGCGCTCCGGGAGGCGCTGTTCCACAACATACTCGGAGTCCGTCCCCAGTCCTGACATCAGAAGGAGTCCTCAGATGAGTGTGAACCCGGAGCCCGTCCAGCGCTCGACAGGAAAGCCACCCCTGTCCGATCTGCTACGGACGTTGGACGGCGCCGCGGGTATCATCAGACGACCGGACGGCACCCGATTGCACACCGTCGAAGCCGGTGTAGGTGATGACATCCTGATGGTCCACGGATTCGGTGTCTCGTCGGATTGCTGGTCCCTCGTACAACCGAGGCTGGTTGCAGCGGACCGACGAGTCATCGCGTACGACCATCGAGGGCACGGCCGATCATCCTGTGGCAGAGACGGATTCGGCTCGGAGCAACTGCGTGCCGATCTCCACGCTGTAGCGACCGCCTACGATATCGCCGACGCCACCCTGGTCTGCCACTCGATGGGAAATTTCATCGCCCTCGGCCTCCTGAGCGACAAGACGTTCCGAAACCGATTTCGCCGTGCTGTCTTGGTAAGCCCGATCACCGGCATGTCACGCAAGGCCTCTCGCGCCGCGCTGCTGCATACGCCGATGATCCGATTGGGCTTCACCCAGTTTCTGGCGGCACAACCGCGCACCGGGCGCTACCTCGCCACCAGGAGTCTCGGACCCTTCGCCTCCGCCGACCTTGTCGAAGCCACTCGGCAGTCGCTTGCGGCCATTCCGCCAACGGTCGGGCCATGCATCACCATGGTCCGCCAGGAGTCGATCGCTCGCCGCCTCGAGCAGATCGACCTACCCCTGCAGATCCTGTCCGGCACCCGAGATCGCACGACACCGTCATGGCATGCCGAGCTGATCTACATGCGTGCCCCGCATGCCCAGATCAAGTTCATCGCCGGCGCAGGCCACATGATGAACTGGGAGGCTCCGGAGGAGATCGTCGTGGCCGCGCTGACAGACTGAACCAGTGAATCGCAACGGTTTTCGCTCTCCCAGACCCGGAAACCGGGCGCCTGCCCGCGCCAAGTAACCCTGTCTCCTGGAGTAGTTGTCTGAAGAGGCACCTGCTGGAGCGACTGGCTTGGGCATCGCAGGCCAGTGGCTCCAGGGTGCGAGTTTGACGTCCGGGGTCCTAACGACCGAAACCTCGTCACCCAGTTGGTGGTAGCCGGATCTTGCCCATCGTTCCGCCGTGCTCGACTGCTCGAATCCGAGTTTGCCAGGGTCTTCCCATAGTCTCAGTCGTCGATGTTCAGTGGGGATACGCTGTCCAGTAACAAAGATTTAACCGGTGCTGCTCGTTGCCGGAATGCTGGCGGATGGTGAGCAACTGATGGCCGAGAATGATCCGTTTCGGACACTTCGTGACGTTTCTATGGCGATCACGGAGGAGTTGGCTGCGGCCGGGTTCGAGGATGCGGAGGAGATCGGGCGGGGCGGGTTCGGTGTGGTGTTTCGCTGTACCCAGCCCGAGCTGGATCGGACGGTGGCGGTGAAGATTCTGACCACCGAGTTGGACACCGAGAACCGGGCGCGGTTTTTCCGGGAGCAGCGGGCGATGGGCCGGCTGACCGGGCATCCGAACATCGTGACGATGCTGCAGGCGGGTACCACCGCGAGCGGACATCCCTATCTGGTGATGCCGTATCACCCGTTGGACTCCCTGGAGGCACGGATCCGCGGGCAGGGTCCGTTGCCGGCGGAGACGGTGTTGTGGATCGGGGTGAAGATCGCCGGGGCGCTCGAGACCGCCCATCGCCTCGGCATCGTGCACCGCGACGTGAAGCCGGGCAATATTCTGCTCACCGATTACGGCGAGCCGGCGCTGACCGATTTCGGCATCGCCCGCATCGCTGGCGGGTTCCAGACTACTGCGGGCACCCTGACCGGGTCCCCGGCCTTCACCGCCCCGGAGGTCCTCGAGGGTGAGGCACCGACCCCGGCCGCGGACGTCTACGGGCTGGGTGCCACCTTGTTCTGCACCCTGACCGGGCACGCGGCGTTCGAACGTCGCAGTGGGGAGAATGTGGTCACCCAGTTCCTGCGGATCACCACCCAGGCGGTGCCGGACCTGCGCGAGCACGGCATCGCCGAGGACGTCTCCGCGGTGGTCGCGGCGGCGATGGACCGCGACCCGCGCGAGCGGCCCTCGGCGGCGGCGCTGGGGGAGATGATCCGGCAGGCGCAGCGCCGCTATGGGTTCGCCGTCGAGGAAATGGCCTTGCAGACCGACACGGCCCGCGAACGCCGTAAGCCCGCCACGCCGGGGTGGGGTCCACCTGCTTCAGCGCTTCCACGGGATGTCGGCGGTCTACCAGCAGAGTTGACCAGTTTCGTCGACCGCCGCACCGAGCTGGCACAGCTGAAGAATCTGCTGTCATCCGCGCGGTTGGTGACGTTGACCGGGATCGGCGGGGTGGGCAAGACCCGGCTCGCGCTGCGGGCGGCGGAGGCCGCGCGCCGGGAGTTCGCCGACGGGGTGTGGCTGGTCGAGCTTGCGGATGTGTCGGATCCGTCGCTGCTGGTCCATGCGGTGGCGACGGCCCTGGGATTGCGCGACGATCCGGCGCGGCCGTTGCCGAAGGTGGTGGAGGAGTTCCTGTCGGTGCGGGAGTCGCTGCTGGTGTTGGACAACTGTGAGCAGGTGGTGGCGGTGGCGGCGGCAGTGGTCGAGCCCTGGCTGCGGGACTGCCCACACCTGCGGATCCTGATAACCAGCCGCGAACCGCTGGATATCGCCGGAGAAGCGGTCTTTCCGGTGCCGCCGCTGGCGGTGCCGGACCAGGATCGGGAACCGTCGCTGCGTGGTCTGCACCGCTACGACGCGGTGACCTTGTTCGCCGACCGTGCGGCCGCGGTGGTGCCGGGTCTGGAACTATGCGACGAGGACAAGGCCATCGTAGCCCGGATCTGCGCGCGCCTGGACGGGTTGCCGCTGGCGATCGAGCTGGCGGCTGCACGGATGCGCATGATGTCGCCCGAGCAGATCCTGGCGCGGCTCGATGATCGGTATGCGCTGCTGACCCGCGGCAGCCGCAGCGCGCCGACACGGCAGCAGACCCTGCGGTGGTGTGTCGACTGGAGCTACCAGTTGTGCAGCCCAGTCGAACAACGGATGTGGGACCGGTTGTCGGTATTCGCCGGCGGCTTCGAACTCGACGCCGCCGAACAGGTGTGCGGCGCCGATCTGGATCCGGACGATCCGCTCGATGTGCTGTCCTCGCTGGCGGAAAAGTCGATTCTGATCCGCAACGAGTCGGATGGTGTGGTGCGGTTCCGGATGCTGGAGACGGTCCGCGACTACGGCCGGGAGAAGCTGCGAGAGTCCGGCGAGGAACAGCAGATACGGCGGCGGCACCGCGACTGGTACGAGCAGTTGGCGCTGGCCGCGGAAGCCGGATGGGTCAGCGACCGGCAGCCCTACTGGACCTGCAGGCTCGAGCGCGAACAACCCAACCTGCGTGAAGCGCTCGAATACAGCCTGGCCGAAAACACCGAGCGGGCGGCCGAAGCAGGACTACGGACGGCCGCCGCACTATTCATGTTCTGGTCTTTCCGGGGTCTGTACGGCGAAGGTCGCCGCTGGATCGACCGGCTCCTCGACCACCCTGGCCGTCAATCCATACCCGACCGTGTCAAAGCGCTCTATGCCGGCTCTGTTTTGGCGGTGCTGCACGGCGATCTGCCAGTGGCTGCCGCCCTCGCTGAGCAAGGGCACGTACTCGCCGAACAGGATCCCAGCCCGATGAACATGGGGCTGATCGCCTACGCCGAGGGCGCCGTGGCGCTCTATCGCGGTGAGCTTGCGCAGGCGGCCTCCTCCTTGGAACGTGCCGTCGAGTTGTTCAGCTCGAATCAGCAAGGAGTCCTCTACACAGCTGCATTATCCGTGCTCGGTTCGGTGCACGCATTGGCCGGTGATACAGAACAGGCGATCGCGTCCCACCGGCAACTGCTTTCCATCACCGAAGCATGCGGCGAATCGTATATCCGGTCAGCCGTGTTGTGGGGCCTGGGCGTTGCCGCCTGGCAGAAAGGCGAACGATCTCAGGCGATCGAAGTGCTCGAGAATGCGCTGAGGGTCAACCGGCGAATGCGTAGCCCGCTCATTGCCGCGCTGAGTCTGGAGGTGTTGTCCTGGGTTGTCGGCGCCGAAGGTGACGCCGACCGCGCAGCCGTACTGATGGGAGCCACAGAGGAGCTACAGCGGTCCGTGGGCAACCCTGGACTCATCCTCCCAATGTTGGACAATCACGACGAATGCGTCCGCACGACGCGATCGGCCCTAGGCACCCGCGGATTCGACATGGCAGTCCGCAAAGGCCGGGCGATGGGGATGGACGAAGCCGTAGCCTTCGCGCTCGGCGAGCAACCGGCCTACACCACGCCCAGACCAGGTACAGGCGTGACTCTGACTATGCGTGAGCGCCAGGTCGCCGATCTCGTCGCCCAAGGCCTCACCAACAAGCAGATCGCCGCCAAACTGGTGATCTCCCAACGCACCGCCCAGGGCCACGTCGAGCACATCCTCACCAAACTCGGATTCAACTCTCGCGCACAGATCGCAGCCTGGGTCGTGGAAGACACCGAACGACAGACTCATTGACCGTGCCGACCAGCAATAGATGCCCTTGCCCCGGTTGACTCGAAGCCGCCGATCGTCTTATCGATTCCGGTTGCATGACCACCGAAGTCAGCGGCTGGCTCGGGACGTCAATGAAGCTCTCTGCCGGGATGTACTACTTGGAAATACCTGCCACCAGATATTGGCCTCGGTGTGAAGGGCATCGCCACCGACGCCACCAGCGGTGTGCCGGGGCAGCCAGTACCCGGCTGCACCGCTGCGGTCCTGGCGCGCACCTCTGGAACCCGTGGAACGCTCCGTGGACTGTGCGACCGCCGGAGACGGATGAATCCAGTGTGTGTGTGTCGATGTGGCTGGCGACCGGGATCTGCGGGTTCGGTGAATCTTCGTAAATGCACCTACCAAATGTCGGCAGCCGAGTTATCGGGAAGGCGCACTGGAGTTGGAAAACGGGATTCGAACAGGCGAATAGCCGGGACACGGGCCGGGCCGTTACCGCAGCCGGGTTACGACCCCTCGGTCGCTACCCGAGGACCCCGGACGCCGAACCCGCGTCCGGACCATCACGCCACGCCCGGGTCAGTGCCTCCAACAGGCACCGCTTCAGGCCACGCACACTCTGATTATCCGTAGCACGCGGACCCAGCGCCTCGCCCACCATCTGCAGGAACCGCTTACGGGTGACGCCGAAATTCACGAACAGCTCGTCGGCACCGACACCGCCGAAGGGGGCCCACTGGATGGCGAAAACAATGACCGACCTCGAATTCGGGTCGACCGACCTGTCCCTCTCCAGAAGACGATATTGCTGCAGCGAGGTCCGAACCCACCACGCGGCGATACCGTCCCTGGCATCGGATTGAATGCGTGATCGCATGATGCTCCGATCAGTCCCGGGCAGGGATCGGGGACACACGCTGGCACCCCAAATGTCGCGGATCGGCACAAACCGCGAAGACTGGAAAGCCGTCGTGCCGGGGACCTGGCTGAAATTGCACGCGTACCGGCCGACTCGGGAGCAGCGGAACGTTCCCCTCGATGAAGGTGTAAACCCATGGCCCCTCGTCAAGCTCGACAATGGCAATCGTCAACGACGTCAACTCACCTCGCGCACAAGCACGATCTACCACCCGCCACGACAAAATCGAACCGGCACCCGACGAGGGCACCCACTCCAGGCCATCGGACGCGCACAAGGAACACCCGGTAGCCCACGGCGCAAAGACTCTGTCGCAGTCGGCACAACGCCGGATCATCAATGTGTCTTCCACACACAAGGCGCGGTCGTTTCCGATGCTGTCTGCCTGCTGCGGATCTGGTGCTGACATGGGATCCTCCGCCGAACGGTGCTGATGGATTTCGTTCCAGCATCGTCAATAGGGGTTGTTTTCAGCGACCGCCGAATGACCCGGTGCATACCTATTTTCCGGCGACCGGAACCCTGCATCGCTCGTTCCTCGGCGGAGCCGCCAAGGCGCGCCCTCCGGTCGGGGGCGGCAGAAACAGGTATGTCGTGGGTAGTTCGGTCGTCGTGGGTAGGGACCTCCGCGATGCAGGTTCGACAGTGACAGCGCAGGCAAGAACTGGCGAGGAGTCCGATGTTTGACCACAAGCCGGAGAACCCACGACGCGTCAGCGACCCCTCCGGGCGCCGCGGAGGTGACAACGACGTGCCTGATCCGCTTCCCTCGCGACCCGATCACCCTCAGGCCGCCGGCACCGCCGTGCACGGCACCTGGGCACCCCGCTACGCCGATGCGATCGCCGCATTCGCGCGACTGTTCTCCACCGGCCGCGGCGGCGGCGCACTCGCGGTCTACCAC